>NZ_JAKSYR010000036.1:0-3700 GCF_022829705.1 Methylobacterium sp. E-025 | reverse complement strand
TCCAAATGGAGCGATGCAGGCCAAGGTGTTTGGCTATCCGCTCGCCGGACTGTTCGGCTTCTCGCACCTTACCGGTGGCATCCCCGGCGGCCAGGCTGAGTACCTGCGGGTGCCCTACGCCGACGTCGGCCCCATCGTCGTACCCGAGGGCCTGACCGACGAGCAGGTGCTGTTCCTTAGCGACATCTTCCCGACCGCCTACCAGGCCGCCGAGCATTGCGACATCGGTCCGGAGGACACGGTAGCGATCTGGGGCTGCGGCCCAGTCGGCGTGCTCGCGGTGAAGTGCTGCCTGATGCTGGGTGCCAAGCGCGTCATCTCTATCGACAGCGTCCCGGAGCGCCTCGCCCTGGCGCGGGAAGCCGGTGCCGAGACCATCGATCTATCCACCGAGAACATCCAGGACACGCTCATGGAGATGACCCACGGCCTTGGACCAGACTCGGTCATTGAGGCAGTCGGCATGGAGTCCCACGGGGCGGACACCACGCTGCAGAAGGTGTCGTCCGCCATTATGGAGCACACCGTCAGCCTGGAGCGTCCGTTCGCGCTGAACCAGGCGATCCTGGCCTGCCGCCCCGGTGGCAACGTCTCGATGCCCGGCGTCTTCGCGGGCCCGGTCGGTCCCGTCGCCCTCGGCGTCCTGATGAACAAGGGCCTGACCCTGAAGACCGGCCAGACCCACATGGTCCGCTACATGAAGCCGCTGATGGAGCGCATCCAAAACGGCGACATCGACCCGTCCTTCATCATTAGCCATCGCTCCACGAACCTGGAGGACGGCCCGGCGCTGTACGACATGTTCCGGGACAAGAAGGATGCCTGCACCAAGGTGGTGTTCAAGCCTCACGGCTGAAGGACGACCACGGAGCTGAAGCACGTTCATCTCCAAACACGGGGCAAGGCCGGCTCCTGATGGGTCGCCGCCGCCAACAACAGACAAGAAAGCGTCTCATGCCCACCGCGGTGATTTTCGACGTCGATGGTACCCTCATCGATTCGGTCCCCCAGCACGCCCGTGCCTGGCAGGATGCCTTCCGGGACTTCGGTCACGACATCCCTTTCGAAGAACTCAGGAGGCAGATCGGCAAGGGCGGGGACCTCCTGATGCCGGTGTTCCTGTCGGAGGCGGAGATCGCCGAGAAGGGCGATGCCCTGGAGGAGCACCGCTCGGGGATCCTGAAGGAGCTCTACCTCCCGACCATCAAGGGCTTGCCGCAGGTTCGGGCGCTCGTCGAGCGCCTGCTGGCCGACGGCAAGCAGCTCGCACTCGCCTCCTCCGCCAAGGGCGACGAGCTCAAGACTTACAAGAAGATCGCCGAGATCGACGATCTCATCAGCATCGAGACGTCGTCTGATGACGCGGAGGAGAGCAAGCCGAACCCGGACATCTTCCAGGCGGCCCTGGAGCGCCTAAACGGCGTCGCGGCACAGGATGCCGTCGTCGTCGGTGATACGCCCTACGATGCCGAAGCTGCTACCAAGGCCGGCATTCGGACGATTGGGCTGCTTACGGGGGGGCGGACGGTCGAAGAACTCATGCAGGCCGGCTGCATCGCCACCTATCGGGATCCGGCTGAACTGCTCGCCCGATACGAGACCTCGCCACTCGCCGGGTCGCAGGCCTGATCGTACAAGGACGGAGCACCTCCCATGGCAGCCACGAGCTCAAGCCCGTCCGAGGGTCCACACCTGCGCACCATCGCCATGCCGCGCGACACGAACGCTGCTGGCGCCATCTTCGGAGGCTGGACGGTTTCGCAGATGGATCTGGCCGGCGGAACCTTTGCTGCCCAGCGAACTAAGGGCCGCGTGGCGACGGTCAGCATCGACGCAATGCGTTTTCTCAGGCCGATCTCGGTCGGCGATGAGGTGAGTTGCTACTGCACCCTACAGGAAGACGGTGAGACATCGTTGGGCGTTCGGATCGAGGTCTGGATCCGGGATAGGACCGGAGGTGATCCGCAGAAGGTCACTGAAGGGGTGTTCACCTATGTCGCCTTGGACGACGAGGGGAAGGCGCGGCATCGGACCTAACTCCGGTCTAACAGAAATTGGAGGCGTTCGCCGTTCTCAGGGTGCAGGGCCGAGGTGTCTGGTCTTCGATGCATGGCTGCTTCCGGGAAGCGCCGATAGTGGTTCGAACGGCTGAGTTGGGTCGGAAGCTGAGCGTCTGCTTTTGGACCAGGGTTTAAGGTCCGCTCCCCACCCATCTCGGACGCTTCGGATGGGTGCCATCCGTCAGGTTTTCATCGCTGAAAGTGCCTGACACCTGTGTGCCACAGCCGGCCCCAAGATCACACAGCTACATATCTGCGCGCTTGCACGGTCGCGCAGTCATGTGACCACCTGACCGTATGAAAGTCCTTTGCTTCGCCAGCCAGAAAGGCGGCAGCGGCAAGAGCACGCTCGCCGCCTCCGTAGCAGTCGCTGCCCGCCAGGCCGGGGAGCGCGTCGTGGTCGTTGACCTGGACCCGCAAGGTTCGCTCGCCGAATGGGGGCGGATGCGAGAAGCCAAGAGAATCGTGTTTCGCGAGGTCGAGCCGTCGGCGCTGGTGCGTTGGCTGGCCGAGACGCGGAAGGTGAAGGCGGTGTCCCTCGTGATCCTCGACACGGCCGGTACGTTCGGCCCCGAGGTCGATACGGCCCTCAAGCAATCCGACTTCACGTTGGTGCCGGTGCGCCCATCCGCCTTAGATCTCCGCGCAGCTCGGCCGACCGTCGAGCGGCTGAAGTCCCTCGGCCGCCGGTTCGGCTTCGTTCTCAACGCCACGAACCCGATCACGCAGGCTCGCACTGCCGATGCGCTGGCCGCGCTTGAGGCCGGAGGCTTGGTGGCGCCGCCTGTGGCAGACCGAACCGACTTACGCGACGCCGCGGCCTCGGGTCTTGGGGGGGTCGAGGTGAACTCTGCAGGAAAGGCAGCGGCCGAGATCGCGGCCTTGTGGCAATGGGCCAGCGCTCAGATGGAGACATCGACGTGAGCAAGGCCCCGCGCCGGAAGCTGTCCGAAGAAGCCATATTTACAAAAACACCTGATCACTTAACTACGCAGCCGCATGAGAACGCAGACACGCAGCTACGTGATGATGAGATCCCCGGCGGCAAGGCCGTAGGGCGAGCGACGCGCGGGAGCCGTGAAGGCGATGTCCACCGAAGCCTCTACGCGAAGCCCGAGACGTTCGACCTAATCCGCCGGCTGGCCTTCGAGACCAACACCACCGCCCAAGCGCTCTACCGCGAGGGGCTGTTTCTCATGCTCCAAAAGCGCGGGCACGCGCGAGGGAATGAGCCCGAGGACATATAAGCACGCGAGCACGTAGCTATGTGATTACCTGGATGCGCGACCATATAGCTGCGTACCAGCCGCGCCGCGGTCGGGTGTGCAAGTCGGGTGCGCTGCGATGGTGCGGCCACCCGACGAGCGCCGTTTATGACCGCCTTGTCGCGCACGCGCCCGACCGGCATGGGATCGGAAATGACAGACAACCCATCTCACGAAGCAGCCGAAGCCCTACGCACGATCGGCCGGAACGTCGAGCCACCAGGCGACGACCTAGGCCTTTGGCTCGTGGATGGCCATGAGTGCAGCGATGTCGAACTGATTGCGCTGGCGCAGCTTTTTGGGCTGCTGGCTGAACCCGAGCAGGCAAACTGAGCTAGACCGTCGGCGCGAGCAACTTCACAGCCACGCTTTGGT
>NZ_JAKSYR010000040.1:0-2081 GCF_022829705.1 Methylobacterium sp. E-025 | reverse complement strand
TCCTGGAGCCGAGCGCGCATCTCCTCAAGGGTGATGTCGTCTTGTCCGTCGATCAGGCCACGCAAAAACGCCTCGTGCGGATCGAGCTTCGAGCGGCGCGCCCGCCCTTGCGGACGAGCGGCCACCGTCCCCGTCGACGTGAGCGCGGCCATCCAGCGGATCGAGGTCGCGATGCCGACCCCGAAGCGCGCGGCCGCCTGGCGGCGCGAGGGCGTTGCCGCGGCCTTCACCACGCGCTCGCGCACATCCTGGCTGTAGGTTCGGCCCATGCTTCGCTCCTTCTCAAGAGCGATCAGTGAATCAGTCCAACAGCGCCGGGTGAACCCCACCTGCCCGATTCAGCGCAGCCCGAAAACGCTCTAGCAAAAAGATATCCTTGAAACAGACGGATGCCAGTCGAATATAGGGTCGTCAGTTCGGCCTCGGTCTCAATGCCTTCAGCAATCACTGCCACGTTTAGCTGGCGCGCCATCGTAACCACACCAGTAACGATGGTGTGACGTGCGAGAGAGGTTGCGATGCCGCGAACTAACTCCATGTCGAGTTTGATGAAGTCAGGTTGAAAGCTTGCCAACAGATTTAGGCCGGCATACCCAGCACCGAAGTCGTCGAGCGCCGTGGCAAAACCGTGCTTACGATACTCGGTGATGATCCGCTGGACGTGGGCAATGTCCGTCATGCGCTCGTTCTCCGTGAACTCGAACATGATCTGCCGGCGAGCGAAGCCGACGCGATGGGCGGCGTCGAGGGTCGCACGGATGCAGGCTGCAGGCTCATACACGGCGTTCGGCATAAAGTTGATCGATAGCCGCGTTTCCTGATCAGAGAACAAGGAGGCGGCAAGTTCGATCGCTTTGACGCGACAGGCTTGGTCGAACTTGTACCGGTTGCTCTCGTCTACCATGCCGAGGATCTGCCCCGCTCCCTGCCCCTCAGTTCCTCGAACCAAAGCTTCATAGCCCCAGACGGTATTCTGCCGGAGATCAAGTATGGGGTGGAACGCCATCGTAAACTCGAAAGGCAGTGGCTTCCCGTCGCGGCACCCCTGGCATTTCATCGTAGTCATCACAGCCGCTCCACCTACATGTGATGAAACTAGATGCGTGTAATGAAATCTAAGTAAACATGTTAATTTTGATCAAATGATCAAATCCCATGCCATGGGCCATGACACGAATGCCCAGGAAAAAATTATGATATGATGGCCTGCTTCTGTTCACCCTCCCCGCGGGGCAGTTTAGGTCGTGAACTCATAACGTCTGGCACGGTTTGGCCGTGGCATCGTTGGTTCTCCGAATGGAGGACCGAGGACGGCGCGGTTTGACCTGACGGATGAAGAGTGGGCGGTGATCGAGCCGGTCCTGCCGACGGACGTGCGCGGCAAGGATCGGGTGGACGACCGACGGGTGCTGAACGGGATCTTCTGGCGGCTGCGCACGGGCGCACCGTGGGCCGACATCCCGGCGCGTTACGGGCCCTACACGACCTGCGGCAACCGCTTCCGGCGCTGGCGCAAGCGCGGCATTTGGGATCGGCTTCTGGCTGCCGTGTCGAAGGCTTACGAGGGCGATCTGCAGATGATCGACGCCACCAGCGTGCGGGTTCACCAGCACGCAGCCTGCGCCAAAAAAAAGACGGCGGATCCGGTGGCATGGGTCGCTCACGGGGCGGCCTGACCAGCAAGATCCACGCGCTGGTGGATGCCGAGGGCCGTCCCCTCGCGTTGAAGATCACGCCCGGTCAGGCGCATGACGGGCGCTCGGCGACCGACATGCTGGGCGGGTTGGGTGAAGGCCAGGTCCTGCTGGGTGACCGGGCCTATGACAGCGATGCGCTGCGAGCCCGGATGTCCGAGCAGGGTGCTTGGGCGAACGTGAGGCCAATGCCCAACCGCAAACAGGTCCTGGCCTTCAGCCCGTTCCTGTACAAGTACCGCAACCTGGTCGAGCGCTTCTTCAGCAAGATCAAGCACTTCCGCGCCGTCGCCACCCGCTACGACAAGGATCCCGACAACTTCCTCGCCAGCGTCAAACTCGCTGCCGTCCGGGTCTGGCTGCGAACTTTATGAGTCCGCGACCTAG
>NZ_JAKSYR010000163.1:0-1376 GCF_022829705.1 Methylobacterium sp. E-025 | reverse complement strand
GGCGCGTGACCTGGGCGAGGCGATGCTGAAGGAGAGGTCGTTATCGTCGTACTACGACGAGGTGGCGCTCAAGGGCCTGCAGCTCGCCGCCAACGACTACGCCCGCGGAGTCGTCACACCTGTCCAACTGGAGAACATCCGCGCCTCAGCGCGCTCCCTCGTCGAGGACTTCGAGGACCATCCCGACGGCGAGCCGGCCGGAATGGACGCGACGGTCAACCCGAACGACACCCCGACGCTCGCCGAGCGCGCGCATCCGAAGAACGAGGCTGTGCCCGGTCAGGCCCCGGCCCGGGACGCGTTGCCTGAGGCGTGGCGCGGCGAGTTGCCGGTGCTGTGCCTTGCCGGACGCGGCCCTCTCGACGAGGCCTCCTCAGCAATGCTGGCGCAATTGCTGCGCAAGCACGGGCTTGGCGCCCGGGTGACCGCTTATCAGTCCGCCTCGCGCGAGGGCATACATGACCTCGACCTGTCAGGTGTGGCGATGGTGTGTATCTCCTACCTCGACATCACCGGCAACCCGTGGCACCTGCGTTACCTGCTGGAGCGCCTGAAGCGTCGGGCCCCGGCCGTGCCGGTGCTGGTCGGCCTCTGGCCGGAGGGCGAAGGGGTCCTGACCGACGCGGGGCTCGGACGGCAGGTCGGCGCCGACGTCTACGTGTCGTCCCTCCGCGGAGCCGTTGATGCCTGCCTCGCGGCAGCCGGTGGGTCGCCCAGAATGGCGGGGGGATCGATCACGGCACACGCGGCGTAAAGACCTCGTCGGGCTGCCCCGCGTGCGGGGTCAGGCCCCCGGCCTTCCCCGCGATCCCTGCAAGGTCACGACCTTGCGCAGGATCCGGGAGAGTTCCTCGACGGAATACGGCTTGTGCAGGAGTTCAAATCCGTACGTGCCATTTTTGGCCAGCACGTGGCTGTAGCCTGACGTTAGCACCACCGGCAGGTCGCGGTGGCGGCGACGGATCTCGTGGCCGAGATCGATCCCGTCCATGCCCGGCATGACCACGTCGGAGAACACCACATCGAAGCGGCCTGTATCTTTTGCGAGTTCCGCAAGCGCTTGATCGGCGTTCTTAGCCCAGACCGTGGCGTAGCCGAGCTCGGCCAGGGACTGGGTGGCGAAGGCGCCGACGTCAACGTTGTCCTCGACCACCAGGACGCAGGTGCCGTGACCGCCGACGAGCGGTCCCGGCACCCCGTCCGCGAAGGCGGACGTCACCGGGTCGGGTACACGGGGTGACCTGACCGGTATTTTGGACCGAGCCGATTGAGAGGCTACTGCATGGTGGCGGCCATGGGTAGCCGAAAGGCCAGACCCGGGTAGCTGACGGGCGCGGGCGGCCGATAGCCCAGCGACGAATGCGGTCGAACGCGGT
>NZ_JAKSYR010000031.1:0-15361 GCF_022829705.1 Methylobacterium sp. E-025 | reverse complement strand
GCATTATGTCGCCGAAGAACCAAGCGATGTAGCCTGCGGCTCGGCAAATTGCTTGGCCTGATTGCACCCAGCGAGGAGCGCCAGTCTTTCGTACGGATAGGACCCTGGTGCACTAACGACCGGGCCGTTCTGTCGCCTGATCAGCCAGACATAGCGCCCTGGATGAGGGTCCTACGGGAGGACAACGACGCGGCATCCGCCGGGGAGCGTGGCTGGCATCCCGTACGACCCTCATCCAGGGCGCTATGTCTGGCTGATCAGTCGAGAGAACGGCCCGGTCGTTAGGGCACCAAGGTCCTATCCGGACGAAAGAATGGCGCTCCTTGCTGGGTTCAATCAGGCCAAGCAATTTGCCGAGCCGCAGGCTACATCGCTTGGTGCTTCGGCTACATAAGGCCACGGAAAGCTCGCCACGGCTGGAGCCGGGCGGACAGATCTGGTGAGTTCCTTCTGGGTCTAAGGCGGCCTACGCTAGAAGGTTCAATCCTTCGGCGGCTTCGAAAAATCAAACGGTGCCACAAGCGTCATCGCAAATGCAACGAACACGGCTGCCCCGAGCACGATGGTCAGCATGGCGAATTTCTTCTTATTTAAAACGTTAACGTGGCGGCCGTAGCTTGCTTGATGGCCGGGCTGTGCTCTCGCAGCGGCAGGCGAAGGGCGACGGGCGCGCCCTTTTCGTTAGCGCATGCCGGCTCATGAAGCAGCACACCAGCTACGCACTTTAACTCAGACGATAATCAAATGATGACGTTTTCGAGCGAGCCAGCTTAGGTGCCTTCATCCGCGGCCGAAATTTTGGGCGTCGCTGACTGAGGGTTGTGTGCTCTCGCCTGTCGGGGAGCGCTGGATATGAGCTCAGACACGCCAATCGGATTTGCCGACCTCAACAAGTCGCCAGTCCCGCCGCGCTACCACGTTCTGATCCTCGACCGCAGAGGCCAAGTGCTGCGGATGGAACGGATTGAAAGCGGCGGTGACGATGAGGTTGTAGAGCGTGCGCTCAGGTTCGTTGATGGTCAGGCGATCGAGTTATGGGACGGGGTGCGGTTCATAGAGCACTTCCCGCCAGTGGACTGATCCGCTGCCGTTGAGGAAGTGCACGGCGTAGATGGCCTGCCCTGATCCGCCCACAAGCATGTTGCTTGCTACTCCCGGTAGCCGCAAAGCTCGGCTTCCTGACAGGCTACGCTCAGGACGCGCTTGCGCCCTTGAGTGTCGCTGATCTGAAGCCATAAGCGCATTGATGTCGCTGCCTCGGTGGTTTCACTCTCCACTGTTCCCTCAAAAAGTATTTCCGGCAGCATGTTCAGAGCGCGAGCAATCGCTTGAAGGTGTTGGTTCTCGTTGTCGGCCATGCTCGGATACCACAGTGTAAGCCGAAAGTTTCTGGGACGAATGCAAAATTCAATCGCGTCATCATATGTTTGTCAGCTCAACCCTTTCTAGGGAATGGCTGCGTGTTACTAGAGGCAAGTGCGCACGAAAAAGCCCACCGCGGCTGATACCGGGCGGGCTGATGTGATGAGTTCGCCGCGGAAACTGGCGACGAAGTGAACCGGCGAACCGCGGATCAGAGCCCTTTCTTCGTCCCAATGGTCCGGCCGCCACGGCGCATCGTCGAACGACGCATCATGCGGTGCCTCATCATTGGGCGGTGCATCATTCGCACCTGAACAGCCGGGGTCCCAGGCTCGATGAGGCTAGGGGCGGGGGCGGGCGTCGCGGCGGAGACGACGCCCGCCGACATTAGAACGGCACCGAAGGCTCCGGCCGCGATCGCAGAAGCTGTGAGACGGATCTTGGGCATCGGTGCCGATACCTTGCTACCGCACCGGGGAGGTGCCACGGCGTGAAACAACGGGCATGATCCGATCGTTCCTCGACCTCCGGTTGAGAGGGCCCGAGCCGCCGAGACGATATCTGGGTTAGGCGGTCGCGAGCCGTAGGAGCGTCAGCCGATCAAGAAATGCACCAGGATCAGGGCTACCGCCGCCCCACCAATCGCGAGGCCCATGAGGGTGACGCTGCTGAGCTGATCGATGGTATCAACGCTTTGGCCGATGCGATGCTCGACGCTGTTGGCCCCGTGACCGAGCCTGTCCGGACTGCCTGGATAGATGCGGGGTGCCATGTTGGTCTCCTTAATAATTCGAGAGCAACGCCGCACCGAAGCCGATCGTTCTAGTCGAGGCCACAAATAACCCACCACGGCCGGTGCCGGGTGGGCTGAAGGCTGGGCAGGCCTCACAAGAAGCCCCGCCGCTGATCATGGTCCTAGCCGCGGTGAACTAACGGTACGAAAAAGCTAGGCGCAGCGGGTGTTGGTCTGGCAGTCAAGCTAATTCCATGAAGCCTCGAGCTCCATGAGTCCAAGCTATTGATCCCGCAGCAATCGGGGGATGCAATTGGTCACGCGGGCGCTTGGGGGTTAATCATCGCGTCGCCTCCACACTCGTCATGATTGTGAGGCCATTTTGGTCCGTTACTACAAATATCACAGTCACGGGATCACGCCTCAACTCAGCGATATGGGCAGCCGCGGCATCCTTCGCATCTGCCACCGTGTCAAACGTGTCAGGTAAGAGGTACATCGATAGCTCGTCTTCTCCGTCTATGGACGGAGGATCGGCGAGTGTAATCTCGACTGCATAGGGCATAGGACAATCATGCCACGGTTGCTCAACCACGCAAAGGCTGGACCAATCGCGTTCAGCGTAAAACTGCCTCATCGCCTGGGCTCCATCTGATCAATGTGCTGGGGCTGGGTTAGGACGAACAGTGCGCATGAAAAATCCCTGCGCGGCGGATGCCGGTGGGGCTGATCCTTTTCAGGCTGAGAGAGGCGAGCGCTAGACGCCGCCTAACGCAGGGACGTGGTAGCTCTGCTCGATGTGACCCACTAGGTCCGCCTGCGCCCTGCCGCTCTCTGCGATCTGCGCCCAGCTCTGGTACCGGCCACGCCCCGTTGAGAAAGGCCGCCGGCTCTCGGTGTTACCTGCCACCGCCGAGTGGGCGGCCGCACCGATGAGGAGGGTGCTGCCGTCTTGGTCATAACAGCGAAGGTGCTTGGTGTTCAGCATGAACCGCCAGTGCCGCTACATAGACAGCTCGCCCTTCGGGCGTGATTGTGATCAGACGCTTACCCGGATGGTCCTCACAGGGAGCCTCGGCGACCCATCCACGGGCCGTGAGGCAAGCCTTAGCTGCATCCCAACGGTTGTAGGCACGCGGCCCGCGTTCGAGGATACGCAGTCGCTTGAGGGCCCAGGACGTTACCAAGTCGGACCCACCACAACGACCGTTGCAACGAGGGCGGCTACGAACGCCCTTTCAGCCGGGTCGTCAGCACCCGCCCAAAGCACGAGCTGCAATGCGCCAGCCGCAAATAGGAGCACCCGCAGACCCTCTAGCTGCGAGTGGACCCTGACCGTCCTTTTGGCTGCCCCGCCTACCCTGAGCCGTCGTCGTCCATCCTAAGGGTAGAAATCTGACGCTAGGTGCCCGGGTCGAACGTCCGCGTCGAGTATTTAGCGGACCGTGGCCTTTCGGCTAGAAGCGGGTATTCTACCTTCCACCCTAAGGGGCCTTCAGTGCTGTCCCGCCAGGACGGCTCGCGACTCCACCACGTCGCCCCGCTTTGGCTTGCCCAGCAGCGCGGCAATCACAGCTTGGCAGGCCAGCCAGCGCTGGATGAAGTGCAGTATGTAGCGATTGGTCAGTCACTCGATGATGTCAGGCGCGCGCTTCCCGCTCCGCCTCAGCAGTTACGAACGCGAGGCACCGGGCGCGGGCTTGTCGGTCGTCAATGGTGTCGAAGGCTCGCGTGAGAGCGAGTGTTTCCGCTGTCCGAGCGTTCATCTCTTCCGCATCAAACAGAGCCACTACAGGCTGATCCAGGGCGCGAGCGATGCGCTCTAGACTTTTGCGTACATCAGCAAGATCACGAGGTTGTTGGGGCATGACGGCACAACGTCTTTAATGGGCAAAATGACAAAGTAGTTTAGCTTATCTTCTGCACGCCCGTATTATCCAGCCGGCGCAGTAGCTCTGTACCGCACCGGATCAGTAACCCTATCTCCGCCAGCGCCTGGATGGACGCCGCTTCGAGGGCAGCAGTGGGGCGACCTAGGTCTGGATGCACCCGCAACGAGGGCGCACGCAGGTTCTCGATCGCCGAGAGCAACGTGTCCTGCTGAGTACACAAACCATCGAGCAGCAGCCGGACCCGCGTACCGTCATGGAACGCGCTTGCAGCGTCGGCTGTCAGTACCTTCTCGACGGCGTTGGAGCGGATGTTCATCATCGGCGGCTTGAACCGGCCTTTGAGAGGAATGACAGTCGCGCTCATGTGATCCTCTCGTATCTCGGTGGGGTCACGCCACGGCTTGCGAGGCTTGGCGCACCTGCCGGGTTGCAACATCGACCTGCTCGCTCGCCCGGGCGATGTCCTCCATGCTGCTGGCGATCGTCGTCACGCCGTGCGCGGCCGTCTGCATGCTGCCCGACATCTCTCGCGTGACTGCAGACTGTTCCTCGACCGCAGCGGCGATGGCGCCCGACACCTCATCGAGCGAGCGGATCGTCGCCTGGATCGAGCCGATGGCGTCCACGGCCTCGCGCGTAGCCGTCTGCGTCGCCTGGATCTGTCCGCGGATCTGATCGGTCGCCTTGGCGGTCTGCTCGGCCAGCGCCTTCACCTCGGAGGCGACAACGGCAAAACCCTTGCCCGCGGCGCCAGCTCGCGCTGCTTCAATGGTGGCGTTGAGGGCCAGCAGGTTGGTCTGCGAGGCGATGCCCTGGATCATCGTCACCACCTCGCCAATCTGCGCCGCCTGGGTGCTCAAGCCCGCAACGATGCTGCCCGTGCGCTGCGCCTGCTCAACCGCCTGTCCGGCCATCCGTGCAGCATGGCTTACCTGCTGGCTGATCTCGCCGACTGAGGCTGAGAGCTCTTCGGCGCCCGAGGCGACGGACTGGATGTCGTTCGAGACCTGCCCCACCGTACCGGCGGCCTCAGCCGTTTGCCGGGTGACATTCTCGACGGATTGCCCGATCGCATCGAGGTCGGTGCCGATCGCGTGCTGCGCTTCGATCCGGCGCTGCCGCTCGTGCACTTGGGCGCTGATGTCGGTCGCGAACTTCACCACCTTGAACGGGACGCCGTCCCGGTCGCTGATCGGGTTGTAGGTTGCCTGGATCCACACTTCTCGACCGCCCTTGGCGATGCGGCGGAACTCGCCAGCTGCGAACTCGCCCCGTCCGAGTTGACCCCAGAAACTGCGATAGGCTTCTCCGGTTCGTTCGTTCGCATCAACGAACAGGCTGTGATGCTGACCGCGGATCTCGTCGAGCCGGTAACCGACTGCGTTGAGGAAGTTGGCGTTGGCGGTCAGGATGGTGCCGTCGAGGGTGAACTCGATGACCGCCTGCGAGCGGTTGAGGGCGGCAAGCTGGCCTTCCTGGTCAATCGCGCGCTGCACCAGCGCCGTGATGTCGGAGGCGAATTTGACGATCTTGCTGACCCGACCGGCGCGGTCGAGGACTGGACTGTAGGTTGCCTGGATCCACACCTCGTGACCGTCCTTGGCGACACGCTTGAACTCACGGGTCTGCGGCTCACCGCGGCGTAGTGCATCCCAGAACGCGCGATAGGCCGGTGCGTCGCACTCCAACGACGTGACGAGGGTTCGGTGGTTCTGACCCTTCAGTTCGGCCAGCGTGTAGCCGACGAGACCGAGGAAGTTGGCGTTGGCATCGAGGATCGTGCCATCGGGGGCGAACGCGATGCGGGCGCGTGAGCGGTCGATGCTGTCGAACAACGCGCGTAAGGGGGTGTCGAACAAGCGCACCGGCGGGCTCCATGCGGATAGATTGGACCTGTTCCGCCTGTCATGCCGGATTATAATCAATAATTCCCTAATCTATAGCTCAATCACGGAATCGCTATCATCATAAAATTCTGCGAGAAACCAATCAATTGATCATAACAAGATTGAAGACTGCATTCGATGGTTTCAGTTGCGCATCGTGCAATTTGGATAGGCCCTTGCGAGACGATCCAGGATGATTGGTAAGCCGGCCACCGCCGGGTGGAGGGGGAGGAGGCGGCGACCGCCGCTGATCCATGTTTGCCGCACCATGGCCCGACGTATCCGCCAAGGGCGGTGGCGTTCCCGTCTTAATAGTCAAGCAAACCGAGCAGGTTGCTACGGTACAAATGGAAAATTCACCCAAATGCGCGGATGCTGGGGAATAAAGCCGCAGACCATCATTTGACGACACAAGCAAGGCAAAGGTGCGACAAAGTGGCATCATGCCGGATCAAGCCCTCCGGCCGATCACCATCCCGCCCCGGCAACGTGATGATGCTTCTCAGCAAGAGCCTGCTCCGATCTGAGTGAGCGAACAACACTTGCGCTTCATCGACGCCCGGAGAGATAAAGGGCCCTCCGATCCGGAACGTAACTATGAAGTGGCTGAGCAAGCAATTGCTGAGATGAGGCGCCTTAATGCCGAGGCGAGGATCTAAGGCTTCTCAGTGCCCGCCTTTCGAAGCGGCAACTTCTCGCCAGCTATCGATCCATCGACATGAAGCGTTCCATAAACCGCATCCCGTCCCATAGCTCGACCCCGCGGCCATCTAGGAAGCCTCTTGCCAAACGCTTTGCATCAAGATCGCTTCGCGCCTTGATCGGCACCATGCGAGTGACTTGGCCTTCAGATCCCAGCACTAGCACCCGGTAACAAAATGGGGCCGGCAGGTTGTCGAGATCGGCAAATCCAAAGCGGTCTGATTTATTCAACATCACGTCTCTCCACCCTCGAGAGCGCGAGGGACCGCGTCGGCTGCTCGGATAAGAGATTAAAGAAAGCTTAATGGCTTTCGCCTAAATTTGATTGTTTTCAGATACTTACAACGAAAAAGGCGCGCCGGGTTAGGGCGCGCCAGAGTCCTTGGGATTGGTCCACGGGATGAACCGGAGAGAAGCTTATCAAGTGGCTCAAGACGCATACGCTCAATTGATAGGCTCGGTCAGAAATGCCGCATGCCTACCTGTGAACCCGCTGTGAGCTTGGGCATGTAGGCCGAGGCGCCTCTCCGCTTTGTGGTGTCTGCTGCATTAAGAGTGAGGGCAGTAGGCATCAGCGCCCACCTTCCGCCACCATGTCGAGAAGCATTGCGCCGGCCGCTGCCACGACGTTGCCATGCCCGCCCCAGGCCATCAGCTCGGGCGCGAGGTCTACGGGGCGAAACCGCGGAACCGGGCTGACGATCACGACCGGCAACCTGGTCTCCAGCGCCTCGGTCTCCCGGTCCTTGTCGTTTCGACGCAGGCATACGACCTGACTACCGTGGTGGTTCCCGGGAGCCGCAAGCGAGGACTCCGCGTCGTCGCCATCCTCGGCATCCGCATCCCCATCCATACGGTCGAGGATGGCGAGCAAGCTATCCGCGGTGTCCAAGGCGGTCTGCGCCGCTTCCTCGATCATGCGCCGGGTCTCGGCCGGCGAGGGGGCCGGCGGGGTTTGCGCCTAAGGGGTGCGAGGCCGGAAGGTCAGGACATCACCCATCGGTCAGGCCTCCGCGGAGTTCGCAGAGGTTGCCCGGCCGGCGAGAGCCGCCGTGGAGGCGGCGACCAGGAAGCGGCTGGTCATGACGCCTAGCAGATTTACCCACCCCTCGAAGCTCGTTCGTGCTATGTCGACCGCACTAAGAAGCACGGCCGGCGCGTCGCCGTCTTTCTCCGCGATCTCCTCAATGAAGAAGACCGCCTCGGCCTTCGACATCCGCAGCATGTGGTCGCCGACGTGCATCGCTAAGGCGTGCTCGCCGAACGCCTCCGACCATTGGCGTGGGGACTGGACCGGCTCTTCGAGGGTGTAGGCTTCGAACTCCTCGGCCGCGGAGCTTTCGATGGTTGCCGGCATATCCTTCGCGTCCGCGCCCTCCCTGTGCTCGACAGCGTTCGGCGCAGCATTCTGCTCCGGGAGCGCCCCCGGATAAACCAGCCCGCCCATCGTGATCGCCTCCCGCAGGATGACGCGCAGGAGCCGGAAGTCGGAGGTAGCGTGGCTCTTGGCGGGATAGAACCTGTCGAGATCTTCGAGCGAGAGACAAGCGTTGCCGGCAAGGTCGCGGAGCCCGGCGGACGGCTCATGGATCGTCCGTTCGAACGTGGCTTCGATGCGATCCTGCTCGGCGTCCCCCCTCCTCCTCGCTGAGGCCGCCGGGGGTTGCATCCCAAGCCTGCCGACGACGGACCTGCTCGACGCAGGCATCCGCGAGGCTGTACGGAGGCCCCGTGGCGTCGGTCATGGGTGCGCGTGGCGACGCCGCGTCTCACTGAGGCAAAAATCTGGTTCGGCCTGGACGAGGCCCGAGAGCGCAATGCGCGGGGTCGGCTCTATTGGGGGCCACAGGATCTCGGCGACCAGTTGCACCTCACCAAGGCCGAACGCGAGGCGCTAGGGATCACGAAGGCCCGGCCGCGAGGAATGACGGCCAAAACGTTCGCGGCCTACCAGCGAGCGCAGAAGACCGCCGCCAAGAAGGCCCGTAGACAAGCGGCTGGCGCGACCGCCCGTGAGCAGTCCGACGCTCAGACAAAACCTTGGGAGGCCCTCGGTATCAGCCGCCGGAAGTTCTACCGAGACCGTCAAGCGGAGCTTAAAATCGGTCGTGGCACTAATTCGTGTTCAGCCGGTACGAAGTACCGTATAGCTGCCACGGACCAGTGCACCAAGAGATCCGACCGCTTCCGGGTCCAGCGAGAACCGCCCGCCCGAGACACAGCGTCGGCGCTGACGGGCCTACGCCCGGAGCCAGGACGAGGGCGGTCCCGCCCGGTCGAGCCGTCCCGCTGCCGCTACCGATGGCCGGAGTTTCCGAGCAACACGACATGCTCGACGGGCTGGGCGAGTGGCGACAGGTTGGGTCGCCCCTCATTGCCTACGAAGGCGGTCCCCTACCACCCGAGCTTGCCCGAGCCGTCCGAGAGGCGTTGCGCGTTCGGACTATGACCCAGGGGGCGTTGGCGAGGCAGGTTGGCGTCAGCCGCCCGCAGATCGTGAACGTGTTGCAGGGGCGGTTCGGTCTGAGCCGGAGCGCGGCGGCGAACCTTATGCAATGGCTGGCCGCGGCGTGAGAAACCCAGGATAACCGACGGCAGGCACGGTGCTCGCAAGCCGGGCTCAGGACCGGTTCGCTGGTGAGATGGACGAAGCACCCGTCGCCCCGTGATCAGATCGGGGGACGGGCCTGCTCCTACAGTCACTCGTGTCGGACCGCTTTCTCGATGGCAGCTGCGATGTCGTGGAGGCTGCCGATCACGTCGATTGGACCGTCGTAAGCGATCGCGTTCTCCGGCATGCCGGGTCCCGGCTGGTCGTTCGGCGTCAACACCATCGTCAAGCCACCCGCGGCGTGGATGGCGGCGAGACCGCGTGAGCCGTCATCCAGGGAGCCGGATAGGATCACGCCGATCATCCTGTGCCCGCCATGTGCGGCGACCGAACAGAAGAGCAGGTCCACCGTGCGGTTGCCGTGCAGGCGATGCGGATCGTCTACGATCTCGCCGAAGCTCCTGGCCGCGAGTGTGAGATGATCGGCCGGTTCGCCGATATAGGCCACCCCCGGCTCGAAGCGCTCGCCCTGCGCCGCAATGACGATCGGCAGGTTCGATCCGCGCGCCAGCACCTCGCGGAGATGGCTGAGCCGGTCCCACGGCCTATGGAGGACGATCAGGACAACAGCCGCCAGGGAAGGCAGCAACGTCTGGAGTAGGGCCTTGATGTCGGAAAGGCCCTCGGCGCCTGAAGCACCAACGGCGACGAACCAGGGCGTGACGCTCTTGGCCTTCATCCGCGGAGGGTAGCACAAGGATCGCCCGCTCACGGCCAATCAGAGATGCCTATGAGCTAATATGCGTCTGAGAGCATATCGATATGGCCGATGAAGCGGACACCATCCCAGAGATCGACCGCATGACCAGCGGCCATTGCCTGAGCCAAGTCTGAAGCCTCTAGGTCGTCGTTCGCCACCAGACTGACGAGCCGGGCGATGTTTCCTGCCGCGTCGATTAAGAATGCGCGAAAACAGGGTGGCAAGTTCATCTCGGCAAGATTGTCGGGGCCGTTCGAGAGATCCGCCATGAAGCCGCCTTTGGACGAGGCGGGAGCTTGCTGGCTCTCTGTCGGTAGCGCCTGGGACTGCCAGCCACCGATGCACTATGGGCTACCGCCCATTGAGCGAATTACCTAATTGCGGGAGCCTATAAGGCGGCGGATCATTGAAGCAGTTGCGCTGCTTCATCCCTGCGCCAACGCCGCCACGCGAGCGGCGATCTCTGCGACCGGCAGGCTGGCGTCAGGATGATCAGCCATGAGCGCTGCCCAGGGCATCGAGGGCTGCTCGGCCTCCTGGGGCTTCTGGACGAGAGCCAAACCACCGCGAGCCTTAACCCTGGCGAGACCATCCGCCCCGTCGCCGTTGTAGCCGCTGAGCACGATACCGATGACGCGCTCGCTGTAGTCCTCGGCGGCTGAGATGAACAAGGGATCGGCGGCTGGACGGGTGAAGTTCACCTTGCTCCCCTGATCCAGCCAGATCGAACCAAAGCCCAACCGCATGTGCTTGTCGGGAGGGGCGACGTAGACGCGGCCAGCCTGGATAAGCTCGCCATCCTCCCCGTGTCCGATGGGCAGGTGGCTCGTCATGTTCAAGATTTCCGGCAGGATGCTGGGACGGTTGCCGGTGTGCCAGACGATGAAAACCGATGCCGAGCAGGATGCCGGTAGCGCGGCCACGATCTGTTTGATTGGGGTAAGGCCCCCAGCGGAGGCAGCGATAACGACGATGGGTCCCATGCCCCCATCAATCGCGCCACCCCAGGTTGGTTCAGCCTCAATTTGCGAATCACCGACCTATGCATCACGTAGACACTGCCGGGTTCAACCGGTCCCGCATGTCCTTGCCGGCCTTGAAGCACAACTTGGCCTTGGCCTCGACGGCAACGGGGGCCCCGGACCGCGGAGTGCGCCCTATTCGCGCTCGCGCCTCCACGATGCTGAAGGCCCCGAACCCGCGCAGCTCGACACGATCGCCGGCCGCGATGGCGTCCGCGATCCGGCCTAGGATGGCATCGACCACCTTCTCGCAATCCCTCGCGTAGAGTTGCAGGTTCGCGTCGGCGAGGCGCTGGACCAGTTCGGATCGGATCATGGTGGCGCGGGAAGCGCATCGCGTCAGGGACTACAACCCCGCCGTCTGACATTCCCGACGTTGACTTAACCGTGCCTGCCGGCCGACATGCCAAGTCCGGCTATGGCGCGCCCTGTGGCGAGTCGTGAACCGGCATTAGGAGAGATCGCCGCGAGATAGACCCTGAAAAGCCAACAGCCCCTTCCCGGCAAGGAAGAGGCTGCTGAATACCTGGGGCCTGGTGAGGCTGGAGTGAATACCCCCCACAAGCCATGACCTCCCTCGGGCGTCAAGACGGAACGTGTTTCCGTCAACGGGAAGGCTTTGCCTGGACCCTGCCGCGGCCCGTGAGGGACCGTGAACCATGAACTATACCTATGAGATCCGCCGACAGGCGGAGACAGCGCCGCGCGTCGCGTTGCCGGCCGTCGCATCCGCGCTGTGGAAAGCGTTCGGAGAGGGACACCGGTCGGAGGCTGAGGCTGAGGCGTTGTCCGGGCTAATCGAAGCCCGGCAATTGACCGAGCGTCCCACGGAGTTGCACCAGCGTTCCACAGATACCCCCAGGAAGGCCGTAGGCTCCCGACCGCGCAATCGGATGCCTCGATGGCCCGCCGTCGCCGCTGGGCAGCCTCTGGGAGGCTTCCACCGGCTATCGCTGCTTAGTTTACCCTGGCGGAGCAGGCGGTGCTGGCTGTTATCACGGTGGAGGTCGTGAAGCGGGGGGACTGCCGTCTAGCCCTGGATCACCTAGCCGCATTAGCGGGTGTGAGCCGTGCGACCGTCCGCAACGCGATCTGACAAGCCATGGTGCTCGGCTTCGTGACCGTTGAGGAACGACGCCTCGCCCGCTTCCGCAACGACATCAACATCGTTTGCATCGTGTCGCGGGAATGGACCGCTTGGCTACGGCTCGCCCGCAAAGGGGGTAACGAAACGCTACCCTCTTCCTCTAAAGAAGGAGGGCGTAAATCCGTGAGCGGCACGAATACTCCTGTTTCCTACCCTGTGAATTCAGAGGGTTGGAGGCCGCATAAGGGCTGTCGAATGGTAGAGGGTGACATTGCTGTCATAGCCTCACCGGGCATGCAACAAGGACGTGGCCGAGCATGAGCTATCCGAAGCCAACTCGCGGCGGTCGATTTGGCGAACAACGGGTTGAGATCGGACTGTTGGTGCGAGATCGAAGGTAGCCAATCTGATGGCGCGTCAGCTTCGGTCTCAGACCAGCCCTCTGCGGTTCCGCCGCAGCGTCGTACGGGACCTGCGCAACCGGATCCGCTTCGCACTCGTCGGTTTGCTGATCCTCATCGGCCTGCACGCTGCGGCGATGGTAGCCTTCGAGGGTCTTGATCTCGGTGAGGCGGTATGGCTGACCTTCACCACCATCACCACCACCGGCTATGGTGATCTGTCTGCCAAAACCTTGGCCGGGCGTGCCTCCACCATCGTGCTGATCTACCTCTCGGGCATCTTCCTGCTCACCCAGGCAGGCGGTGCCTTCTTCGAGTTCAGGATCCTGCGGCGCGAGCGCAAGCGCCGAGGCGAGTGGAGGTGGGATATGCGCGACCACATCGTCTTCGTGAATGCGCCCGCCGACGAGCCCGGCGACTACCTACGCCGTCTCCTCAACCAGCTGCATCGCTCGCACGCCAATTTTGCCAACGTATCCTCGCTGATCCTGACCGAGGCCTTCCCCGACGGTCTGCCGCCGGACCTCGAAGACGACCCGCGCATCGTCCAGCTCAAGGGACGCTTCGACGATCCTGCCGCGCTGGAGGCCGCGGGCGTCGATCATGCACAGGTGTTGGTCATCCTGGCCGAGCAGGAAGGCGACCGGCTTTCGGACAGTCGTACCTTCGATATCATTCATCGCCTGCGCGAGCGGGGGATTACGGCGCGGATCGTCGCCGAATGCGTGGACGATCTGAACCGTGATCGACTGAAGCGAGCGGGTGCCTCCGCCATCGTCCGGCCGCTACGCGGCTACCCGGAGATGATCGTCCGCGCCATCGTTGCACCGGGGACGGAGTGGATCGTCGAACGCCTGTTCTCCAGCGAGGGCGACGAGTGCCTGCGCTTCGACGTCACGCTGCAAGGGATGGCATGGTCCGACGTGGTCTCGACCGTGCTCGAAGCGAACTACGGGACACCGGTCGGATACGCCGATGCTCAGGGACAGCCTCACAGCAATCCGCCACCGCATGCCGTGGTTACCGCTGAAGCCTTGTTCGTGCTGGTCGATGAGACACAGCGGCCCACTAATGCCGCACTCCGGAACCTGCTCGACACCCGCCTTGCTCGAACGAAGGCGTGAGGACCTATCGATCAGAGGATCCGCGGCTCCAGGGGGATTTCAAGCTGGCCACTCTCGGTGTCGCGTCCGCTGCGATGGTCGAGGAAGCGGAGAATTGGTGTGACGGTGATCCCGTGCATGACGATGGACACCAGCACGGCGAGGCCAACCGTGGCCCAGAGCAGGTCAGGCGCCTCGAAAGGCGCATGACCGAAGGCGTAGGTAAGGTAGTACACCGTCCCGAGCCCGCGGATGCCGAAGAAGGCGATCACCGCCTTCTCGTCGGTAGGCAGGCCCGATCCGGCCAAGCCGATCCACCCCGATAGCGGGCGAACGATGAGCAGGGCCAACGCCACGAATGCTGCAGCAGGCCACGTCAGCCCGGCGAGCAGGCCGCCGCCCGAAAGCGCGAAACCGAACCCGACGAGCAGGACCATCATCAGGAGGCGTTCGAGTTCCTCGGCGTAATCGTGCATCTTGCGATGGTAGTCGTGCCCGCGGCTGGAGGAGCGCAGCGCCAGGGCCGCAGCGAACACCCCGACGAAACCGTATCCGTCCACGGCCTGGACGATGCCGTAGGCGAGGCAGGTGACGCCAAGCGCCACGAACCCGTCGCCGGTGCGCGACAGCTTCGAGACGTTGGGCAGGTGGAAGGTCAGCCAGCCAAGACCCCGACCGACAAGAGCCCTAGGATCGCCCCGACGGCGACCTTCCAGAGGACGTCGATGGCAATCCAATGCGAGAGGGACAGTCCGGCGACGCCGCCGCTGGTCAGGGCGATGGCGAGGTTGACGAAGGGGAAGGCGAGGCCATCGTTGAGGCCAGCTTCGGACGTGAGGGCGAAGCGCATCTCGTCCTCCTTGCCTTCCGAGGGATGTCCGACCTGGACGTCGGAGGCAAGCACCGGGTCTGTTGGAGCGAGCGATGCAGCGATCAGCAAGGCGGAGGCAATCCCAAGCCCGAGGAGCGCGGAGGCGAGCGCGGCCAGGGTGATGATGGTGAGTGGCATCGCAAAGCCGAGGAGCCGCCATGTCGTTGCCCAGCGCTCCCAGCCGATCAGTCGGTCGATCTTCAGGCCCGCACCCATCAGGGAAATGACGACCACCGCCTCGGTGGCGTGCTCGACCAGCTTGAGGTGCTCGCCCGGGTGTGGCGTCAGCCCCGCGAGAAACGGGACGAAGGCCAGCACGGCACCGACACCGACGCAGCAGATGGGCAGCGAGAGCGGTAGCGCTCTTAGCACCATCGGCAGCCACGCCGTCAGTAGGACCAGGGCACCGAACCCGGCGACAACGAGGACGTAGGTTTCCATTGAATGGCGAACCCGGCCCAACCGTCTGTGTTCCTGCCCCTCGGTTCCTACGAGGCCGGTACCATCGATAGGTCTAACCGAGCGGATGGTGGGTTTACGACGGCGCCAGCCTTCGTTCCATCAAAAGCCGAAGACGGATGGCCAAGCCGGTGTTAGCGATGGCCATGAGTGGTGAACCTACGACCCTGATCCTGGCGCTCGCAACAGAGAACGCCGAGCTACGAGCCCAGCTCGCTGAGGCACAAGAACACCTGGTCGAGACCGCGGTCGATGCTGGGGAGATGCACGCTCGGCTTGAGAAGGTGCAGGCGGAGTTGGCCAAGGTGCAAGCCGAGCTCGATGCGTGGCGAGCTGAAGCTGAGCGACGACCGGGCCTCATGCTGCGAAGTGGCTGACGGTCTGCTACACACTAGGTCGCGGACTCATAAAGTTCGCAGCCAGACCCGGACGGCAGCGAGTTTGACGCTGGCGAGGAAGTTGTCGGGATCCTTGTCGTAGCGGGTGGCGACGGCGCGGAAGTGCTTGATCTTGCTGAAGAAGCGCTCGACCA
>NZ_JAKSYR010000026.1:0-3317 GCF_022829705.1 Methylobacterium sp. E-025 | reverse complement strand
CCGCCGCACGGTGACGAGCGTCCTGCGCATCCTGGGTCGTGCGCAGGAGCGACGGTTCGTGAACGTCCATCGCATACTGTCCGCCTCCCGCCCACGCCGATCGTAGCATCCTCCGCCAACCTGCCGCGAAGGAGACCTTTGAAGGGTCCGAGAAGGGTCGCAAGCAACTTGAGTGAATTTTCGATAATCCGACCGTTTTCTGGACGTATGTAGCTACGTACGGTAGGGTCCGAGAAGGGTGGCTACTGGATAAGCTAATAGGTATAATTAAATCTATGATTGCCTCACGAATTAAAATCCCTCATCCAACTTGCAACTTCATTCACCGGTAAAGGGCGAGCGAAAAGGTAGCCCTGCACCTCGGCACAGGCTGTCGATTGGAGCTGGCTGAGTACAGCTTGCGTCTCGACGCCCTCGGCTACAACGCGATGGCCAAGATGCTTCGCCATCGAGATCATCATGGTCACCAGTGAGAATTGGCGTGGATCGGTATCGATGTCACTCATAAAAGAGCGATCGATTTTTACGACATGGACCGGCAGCCGCTGTAGATAGGATAAACTACTATACCCGGTGCCGAAGTCGTCGATCGCTAAACGAATACCGGCAGCAGCCAGCTCATTAAGCTGGCTCAGGGCTTGCTCTGCATCGTTCATTACTGCCGTTTCGGTGATCTCAAGCTCAAGGAACTCGGGTGGTACTCGATGGCGCGCCAGAACCTGACTGACGCGGGCCGCAAAATCAGCTTCGTGCAAGTTGGTGGAAGAGATGTTGACCGAAATGATCAGCTCCAAGCCCATCTCTCGCCACTGCGCCAGCTGTGAGACAGCAGTCTCCAGCACCCAGGCTGTTGTTGGTGTTGCCAGGGCCATGCGCTCGATCAGAGGAATGAACTCACCTGGAGCGATCGACCCGAGCGTCGGATGCGTCCACCTCATCAAAGCTTCGGCGCCCACACAACGTCCGGAGGCGAGATCCACGCGAGGCTGGTACGCGAGAGAAAACTCTGAGGGCTTCTGTAACGCTGCCTCGAAATCCCGCAGCAGCATGAAGCTTCGTCGGAAGGCGTTGTCCGAGGTGTTTGAATGGATCTGAAAGAGCTTGCCTGTCGCACGAGCGTCCTGAGCTGCTCCCTGGGCAATCCTCAAAATGTCGCTCGGGGGTAGCTCTCCCAGGATAAAGGGAGCGATCCCCAGCGCGACGGTGCCAATCATATCCGGCCCGCCTAGCTTTCGGAGCTTCTGAGTCTGCGTTCTCAAAAGATTGACGTAGGCAAATTCGTTCATGCTTTCGGGTGCTAATGCCGCTAGCTGTGTACTTCCGATATGATATGCTTTTCGATGCGGCCCAATCAAGGACCGAAAATTGCGTGCTGATATTCTGACGAGATCATCGATAACGGCCGAGCCCATGACGCGTACAGCATGGTTCATCTGCTCAACAGAGATCAAATCAACAACAATCACGATATTTTTCGCTTTTGTTGTATCATTACGAGCCAGATCGCTAAGGTCATCGAAAAACTGTGTTCGGTTCGGAAGCTCACTGATCGGATCAATGCGTCCGAAGGCATGCTGCAACTCGATCTGCGACATTACCATAGCGGCGAGATCGTGAAGGGCCGTTAGCTCAGAGGGCTCTGCCTGTCGCGGGGATGTTCCGAGCACACACATGGCGCCAAGACCGAAACCGTCGCGCGTCATGAGTGGAACCCCAGCATAGAAGCGTATTCCAGCTCTTGCCAAGACGCTGTCGTGATAACAGGGATCTGTGAGAAAGTCCTCGATCACCAACAGGTCGCGACTCTCGGCCACTTCAGCACATGGTGCCTTCTCACGTGGGATCGAGCTGTGTTCTACGCCGACCCGCGACTTGAACCATTGTCTGTCGCTATCGGTGAGAGAGATAGCTGCGATTGGCAGGTCGAAAATCTGGCTTGCCATTCGCGTGATACGATCGAAGTTCTCCCCCGGTGACGTGTCAAGGAGGTCTAATCTGTGAAGCGCGTCTAGACGGTTGCTTTCTTCAGCCGACACCATCGGTTGATACTCCTGACTAAACCGCTAGATTGACCACGCCTCGAAACCACCCGGTATGAGGCGGCTGAAGACAGACTTTGCTACAAATGATAGCTAGGATTAGTTTTTTATAGCACCACAAAGTGCCGACAGGAAATTTCTATAGCGTCACACAAGTTGATTTCAAATTAATATCAAATGATGTACAAGGATAAAATATGATCATATGCTATTTTTGGGGGGGCGCAGATTTAGTCATTAGGCTGAGATAGCAGGAACTGGAGAGCTATAAGCCTGCTTTCATGCGACAAAAACGCCCAAGGCCCGCAAGGCATTCCCTAACTGATCGTTACTTGCTGAAGCGTCCTCGTAGCGCCCTGCGATGTTTGCAATCGGGCGCCCAATTCGGCGGATCACCTCACGCTCGAATGAGATAAAGCCCTCGATCTCGCCGCGCACATCGCGAATGGGACGGCAATCGATCTCGGCGCGATATCGTGTTCCATCACCTTTGTAGTTCGTTAGGTAGCCGTGGAAGCGCTCTCCCCTTTTCAAGGCATGGTGGAAGACGTCGAGCGTCGCCCTGCGCGTCTCTCGACCTTGCATGAAGCGTGGGCTCAGACCGACAATCTCGTCTGGATCGCGTCCGACCAGCTTCCCAAAGGCTGGGTTGACGTAGGTGATGATCGGCCCAGGCGGCTCAAGAACGGCCTCCGTAATGACGATACCAACAGGAAGATCCCGGCCAAAGGCACGGATTAATTCGACGATTGTCATATTGGTTGGGCGATCACCTTCTTGAAAGCCGTAGCTCACTATCGTCCAATCGTAGAGCTGACAAAGACGTTCCCCAAGGGTTGATGGAATACGAAAGGCCGAGGATAACCGCGGCTGCCCTGTAAATCATCGGATCTTCGTCAGTCGGGGAAAAGCGATCCAATCAAGATATATTTCCTAGACCCTTCTGTGTCGGATATCCGAACGTTTTTCCGACGAGAAGGTGGAGCGGCTCGTTGACGGCTCACCGCAGCTTGGTTTCTGTCGGGAAAATATGACGGGTTTTCTATTGCGGATAAAACGCACCTGAATCACTATCCCGACATGCTCGTCGGATATGCCCGCGTCTCCACGCTCGACCAGAACCTCGACCTCCAGCGTGATGCGCTGACCAAGGCCGGGTGCGAGAAGCTGTTCGAGGAGAAGAAGTCCGGCAAGGCCGGGACCAAGCGGCCTGAGTTCGAGGCGGCGCTCGCCTACCTGCGACCCACCGACGTGCTGGTGGTGTGGAAGCTCGATCGG
>NZ_JAKSYR010000025.1:0-16907 GCF_022829705.1 Methylobacterium sp. E-025 | reverse complement strand
GCCGTGAAGGCCGCCATCGATGAGCCCGATGGATCATCGGCGGATTGCTTCGTCGCGCCTCGGCGACGCCGACGGCTCTCCTCGAGGAGAGTATCCTGATGACTGTAATTGCGGGGATCGCCCCACTGAGAGCACCACCGGTGCTTGAGCGTCGGTTCGGGAACCTCGCCGGGAGCCGGGCCTACCGCCTTTACGTCCCGTCCGTTTACGACGGGCGGCCCGTGCCCCTCGTGGTGATGCTGCACGGCAGCTCCCAGACGCCGCGCGACTTCGCCATCGGGACCCGGATGGACGCGATGGCCGAGGAACAGGGGTTCCTCGTCGCCTACCCGGACCAGCCGAGGTCGGCCAACATCGCCAGGAGTTGGAACTGGTACAGGCCCGGCGACCAGCGGCGCGACCGGGGCGAGCCGTCGATCCTGGCCGGAATGACGCGCCGGATCATGCAGGACTTCGCCGTCGATCCCGCCAGAATCTATGTCTCGGGCCTCTCGTCCGGCGGGGCCGCCGCGGCGATCATGGCGCTGGCCTACCCGGATCTCTATGCCGCCATCGGCATCCATTCCGGCTTGGCCGGAGGTTCGGCCAAGGGCGTCTCGTCCGCCTTCTCCGCGATGCGAAGGGGCGCCTTGATCCGTCCCGTGAGGGCGCCGCGGCCGCTGCCGACCATCGTATTCCACGGTGACCGGGACAGGACCGTCTCCCCCGTCAACGATGACTAGGCCATCGCACAGGCAAGGCCGGCCGGCGACCTGCGGACGTCGGTGAGCACGGGCCATGCCCCGAGCGGGATGGCCTACACGAAGACGGTGATGTCCACCCCGGCCGGCAATCAGGAAACGGAACAGTGGCTCCTTCATGGGGCGGGCCACGCCTGGGCCGGCGGCAGCCAGGTCGGCTCCTACACCGATCCGAAGGGGCCCGACGCCAGTCGCGAGATGCTGCGGTTCTTCATGTCCCACACAAGGGACGACGGTCCTCGTCGGCACTGACCGTTATGCGCTTACCGGCAGGCGTTCGATCCTCCCAATGCTCAACCCGGGCTCGCTTGCATACCCACGGCGGTGGCGGGTATCTCGATCCTTCGATCCATCCGGAGCATGCCCTCGATCCGGGCCGCGAGCGCGTCCAAGGCGAACGGCTTGATCATGATTTCCATGCCCGCCTCCATCCGGCCGTTCCTGACGGCGGCGCTCGCGGCGTAGCCCGTGAGGAAGAGAACCTTCAGTTCGGGACTGTGCGCCCTCGCCGCGTCGGCGAGTTGACGCCCGTTCATTCCGCCGGGAAGGCCGACGTCGGTCAGGAGGAGATCGATGCGGACGCGGGACTCGATGATCCGCAGTCCGGACTGCCCGTCCTCGGCCTCCAGCACGAAGTAGCCGAGCTCGGAGAGCACCTCGACGATCACCATCCTCACGGCGACCTCGTCCTCGACCACGAGCACGACCGTGCCCGCTTCGGCAGCCGCCGGACTGGTCACCGAGCCGGCCGGCTTCGCGACGTCCGCCGACCCGAGATGCCGCGGCAGGTAGATCGACACCACGGTGCCCTGGCCGGCCTCGCTATCCAGGAGGACGTGGCCGCCCGATTGCTGGACGAAGCCGTAGATCATCGAGAGGCCGAGGCCCGTGCCCTCACCGGTGGGCTTGGTCGTGAAGAACGGATCGAATGCACGGGCGATCACCTCCGGTGGCATGCCGGTGCCTTCGTCCGTGACGAAGAGGCCCATGTACTCGCCCGCCGGCATCTTCGACGTCGTGGGGTCTGCTCCGGGACGCGTATCCGGAACCGTCGCGTTCCGGGTCTCGATCATGAGGGGACCGCCATCGGGCATCGCGTCCCGAGCGTTGATGACCAGGTTGAGCAGCGCGTTTTCGAGCTGGTTCGGATCGCACAGCACCGGCCAAAGGTCGTCCGCCAGCCTGGTCTCGACCGCGATCCCCGGCCCGACCGTTCGACTGAACAGGTCCTCCATGCCCGCGACCAACCGATTGACGTCGGTCGCCCTGGGATCGAGCGTCTGGCGCCGCGAGAAGGCGAGGAGCCGGTGGGTGAGCGCGGCGGCCCGCTCGACCGAGGTCATCGCGACGTCGACGTAGCGGTCGACCTCCGAGGCGCGGCCCTGCCTCAAGCGCGACCGGATCAGTTCCAGGCTACCGGAGATGCCGGCCAACAGGTTGTTGAAGTCGTGCGCCAGCCCTCCGGTCAACTGCCCGACGGCCTCCATCTTGAGCGATTGGCGCAGCGTCTCCTCGATCCGTCCGCGCTCCTCGGCCTCCGCGCGGAGCCTGTCGTTGGCTTCGGTCAGCGCGCGGGTGCGCTCGGCGACGCGCTGCTCAAGTGCGGTTCGCACACGCGCCTCGTCGTCCCGAACCTCGCCGGTGACGCGAATGCGGTCGACGGCACCCGCGAGCAGGTTGGCGTAGCTGCGCAGGAAGAGGGTATCGCTCTCGATGAACTGGCGGGGAACGTGGCTGTCGATCTGGAGGATGCCGAACGGCGGCTTCCCGTGACCGCCGATGATGAGGACGTTGGCCACCGCCTTCACATCGTTGTCGATTAGGAACTGCGAGTATCGAAACCGCGTCTCCTTCGCGATGTCGGGCGAGATCATGGGCTCGCCAGTCCGCAACGCATGCCCTTCCGAGGTGTCGTGCTCTGCGGTGATGGTCGCCTTTCCGATGACGCCCTCCTTCCAGCCGACCCCCGCGCGCACGCGAAGGGTTTTCCCGTCCGGCTGGAGCTCGACGACCTTCGCGAGGTCGGTCCCGAGAGCTTGGCCCGCAAGCCGGCAGGCCTCCGTCAGGATCTCGTCGAGATCGTCGGATCGAAGGGCGAGCTCCCCGAAGCGCGCGAGCGTCGTCTGCTGGCGGAGAAGCTCCTGCAGGCCGTCCGTTCCGCTCACGTTCAAAACCCTTCTCCGCGTTGATCGGCTCTGTCGTCCGACACGATCTCGATGACGGTCCGGGCTTCTTCGGCGTCGGCGTTGTCAAAAGCGTTGATGATCGAATCTCCCACCGCGTGTTCCCGTGCCGGGTCGTAACCATTCCAGCGTCCATGGCTCGGCATCGGCCATTCGGACGGGCCATCCCGTTCCAAAAACTATCCGACCAGAACCACGGCCTTCTTGACGTAGGAGTCGTTCTGGAGGCTCTGAACGATGAAGTGTGCCACGTCGGCCCGCGGGATCAGGCCGTTCCGCCATGAGGTCGGCTCGTCGAGGACCTGGTATCGGCCGGTGGCGGCCCCACCGGTGAGGACGCCTGGCCGCACCAGCGTCCAATCCAGGCTGCTCTTCCGGATGCGGATTTCCTGCGCGTCCTTGTCGTCGTAGGCACGCCCGAACACGAGCCGGAACGGTACCCGCTGCAGGAGGCCGACCGCCTCCCGGCTGTCGCCCGTCCCGAAGCCGGTCACCGACATGAGGCGACGGACGCCGGCCTTCTCCATGGCGGGCACGAGCACGTTGGTCGCATCCGAGAACAAGCGCACCGGCCCGAACAGGTCTCGGAACGGAACCCCCAGCGCCTGGACCACGCCATCGACACCTACGAGCGCGGCCTCGACGTCGGCGACTTTTAGGGCGTCGCCCGTGAAGCGCTCCAGGTTAGCCCCGGACAGGTCGATCCTGGCGGCCGAGCGGGCGAAGGCACGCACGCGGTGCCCGGCCCCCAGGGCCGCCTTGACCGTTTCCAGGCCGATGCCGTTGCTGGCACCTATGACGAGAACGTGGGCCATGGGGCCTCCCGGGTGGCGATGACCGCAAGGGGGCACAGGGTGAGACCGCGCCATACCGATCAATTCAGATGCGGTCGGTTTCCGCCGTATCAGGCGTAACCCTGGTCCTCCCAGAGACCGCCCTTGCCTTCGCCAATCACAGCGAAGCCCTCGACCACCGCGATGCGCATCACGCCCGAAGGCGCTGGCGCACCCAACGGGTCGCGTCGTCGAGGTTCCCGAACGTCGGGGTACGGTGCACGCGGAGACGACCCAAGGCGACCTCGACGAACCAATCGCCGGCCTCCTCGTGATCGGTCATGGCGAGCTGGACCAGGACCGCGACCAGCATCCCGTTCGCCATCACTAGCATCCCATCCCGGTCGTCACTCCCGGTGTCCACGGCGATCGGCTGCATCGTGACAAGCGTCTCGACGTTGCCTCGCGCGGGCACGGCTAGCTTCCCTGCGATAGGTTGGCCCAGACGACGCTCCGCCGGTCGACCCAGCGCGCGCTCTTAAGATGAAGGTAGTTCGGGTTGAACTTGCAGAAATCCTTCAGGCGCTCCACGTCGAGAATCGTCATGACGCTGTTCTTCAGCGTGATCAGCCCCATGCCCCGCAGGTCGCGCAGGGTCCGGTTCACATGAACGTTGGAGAGACCCATCGTGTCGGCGATGTCGGTCTGGGTGAACGGAAACGCGTAGCTGTTGTCCTTGCAGCGCCCTACGGCCTCAAGGCGCGCATGGAGTTCGCAGATCAGGTGGGCGATGCGCTCGTCGGCGGCGCGCACACCCATGTTGACCAGCCATTCCCGCAGGACGGCCTCGTCGACGAGGTTGCACCACCAGAACGCCCGCGTGATGAGCGGATAGTTCGCCGTGATCTCCTCGATGGCCTGACGCGGGATGTCCGCCACCTGGCACTTCGAGATCGTGCCGATGTTATGGTCCATCTGGTCAAGGATGAAGACGTTCAGGTCGCAGAAGTCGCCCGGGACGAGGTAGGCCATGATCTGGCAGCTGCCGTCTGCGAGGACCTTGTAGCGGCAGGCGAACCCATCGAGCACGAGGTGGACGTTGTCGGGCGGATCGCCTTCGCTCGCCAGGTCGACACGGGCCCCGACCTGACGAATTCGAGGCACCAACGCGTTCAGCGCCCGCAGGTCCTTGTCGGACAGCGTCTCGTAACTCTCCAACTTCCGGATCAGCGCATGTTGCATCAAGCCATTTCGTTTCAAAGTGCTATGTAACCATAGGTCGGTAAAACGACGCTGTGCAATCATAGGATGGTTTTCGCGCCGATTTCCGGTGCGTCCCCCTTTGATGCGGATGGGGCCCGGCGCATCTTGAGGGAAGTGGTCGAGGCACGGTGCCCCCCGTCCCGAGGATGACGGAACCGTGGCCCACCCCATTCAGGATCAGTGTCGGAACCATCTCCTCGCGGTTCTGACGCCCGAAGATTTCGCCCTTCTGCAGCCTCACCTCGACGAGGTCCCCCTCGCTGTGGGCGAGATGCTGATCGCCGCCGACACGCCGATCCCACGGGTGTGGTTCGTCGAGCGGGGCATCGTCTCTCTCATCGCCGCATCCGCGGACGCCGGCCAGATCGAGCTCGGGCTGGTCGGACGGGAGGGCATGGTCGGAGTGCCGGTGCTGCTCGGCGCCGGGCGGACACCGGACCAAGGCCGGGTCCAGATGGCGGGGATGGCCTGGTCGATGCCGGGCGGCAAGATGCGGGAGGCCCTGCGCGACAGTCCTGGTCTCCGCGATGGCCTGCTTCGCTACGCACAGGCCTTGAACGTCCAGGTCGCCTCGATGGCGCTTGCCAACGGCCGCTACGGGTTGGAGCGGCGTCTCGCGCGCTGGCTCCTGATGTGCCACGACCGCGTCGACGGCGACCTCCTCCCGACGACCCATCGGTTCCTCTCCCTGATGCTGGGGGTCAACCGCACCGGCCTGACGACGGCCGTCGCCACCCTTGAGCGCGCCGACGTCATCGGGACGCGGCGAGGCACCATCACGGTGCGAAGCCGAGCCGCGTTGCTCAGGCTCGCGGGCGACTCCTACGGGGTGGCGGAAGCCGAGTACGTGCGGCTCGTCGACGGCTAGGAAGACACGGAGGCGTGGGCCTTGCCGATCCGGTCCACGCTCAGGATGCCAGGTTGGCCCATGGCAGGCCGATGACGACCCTCAGACCTTCGACATCCCAATGGTGCGAGATCGTCCCGGCAAGCTGCCCCCGTACGGTTCGCTCGGTCAGCTTCGAGCCGAAACCCTCATGGCACGGCGGCGTGCGGATAGGGGGACCGCCCCGTTCGGTCCAGACGAGGCTCATGTCGTTGCCGGCCCGTCGACAGTCGATGGTGACGGTACCACCCTCCTCGGACAGGGCACCGTGCTTGATCGCGTTCGTGGCCAACTCGTGGATGACGAGCGCCAGACCCGTCACCGATCCGTCGCCGACCGGGACGTCGTCCACCCCGCCGTGGATGAACCGACGCTCCTCGCCAACGTCGTCGTAGGGATCGAGCAACGCGGCCAGAAGCCCCTGCAGGGTCTGCTGCGGACGCGACGATCGCTCGTCCGGCGGGGCGACATGGAGATATTCGAGCGCCCGGCTCATGGCCGTGAAGCGGTTGCGCAGAGTTCCGGCGTAGGATTGGACGGATGGGAGGTTGCGCGCCGAAAGGGTGACGAGGCCGTTGACCAGGGCGAACATGTTCTTGAGGCGATGGCTGAGTTCCCGACCGCGAAGGTCGTGTCCGTCCTCGATCCGGCGCAATTGGGTCATGTCACGGGAGACGGCTAGGATGCCCACGAGCCGGCCGTCCACGTCGACGATGCGCGAGAGGACGACGTCCCAATACACCGTCCCGCCCTGGGCGGCGGCGCGCCACCCGTCGAAACGCGCGGTGCCGACCGTGGCCGCCACGGCCAAGGCGTCCGAGGCGACTTCGCGAACGACCACGGGCCACGACAGGGACCATGATCCGTCGCCGGCATCGGCGATGTCGTCGTCGCCGAGCATGCGACGGGCCATCGGGTTCCGGAGGCGGAGGTGACCCAGGTCGTCGATCACCTCGACGCAGTCCTGGCTCGCAGAAATGAGCTCGCGACCCAGGTTCCAGGCGTTCCATCGGTCGTAGGCATTGTTCTCGATCTCGCCCGAGGGAAGATCCAGACGATACGGACCGCTCGACGCTCCGGAAGACGGGGGGACGCCGGTCCGCAGGGGGACCACGTTCGAGGTCTGCACCCGGTCTATGCCCTGGGTCATGGCCTGATCCTACATGGCCTGTGAATGCTCGGGCCACATGCGATGATCCAGGGATACCGTGATGGAATCCTGGTGGCATCATCATAGGATCGTATTTTTTGATTTGCTCGACCGGAACTGCCTTTGATCTCCCCGGATGGGGATACCCATGTCATGTCCCCCTACGCCCACGATCCCACGAACCGCTGGACATGACGCGATCACGCCGGGTTCTCGATGAGCCATCCGTCCGGAACGCGGCTCGCCCAGGGGGCAGTGCCGCAGGTAGAAACAACGGTCCGCGCCGGAAGTTGTCCGTTTGGGTCTAAGATCGTGGGCCGACAGGGGGCGGTCTTGCGGGAGGAACACATCATGGCAGGGGTCAGGCCCGACCTGGAGGTTCTCTTGGCCGCGGTAGAGGGGTCCGGCGAGGCCATCCTGATCACCTGTGGCGAGCTCGACCACCCCGGGCCCCGCATCGAGTACGTCAATCCCGCCTTCACCCGCATGAGCGGATACGAGGCCGTCGAAGTCCTGGGCCGCAGCCCGCGCCTCCTCCAGGGACCGCTCACGGACCGGAGCGTCATCGACAGGATGCGCACGGCGCTCAACGCCGGCGAGGCGTTCCAGGGCGAAGCGATCAACCATCGCAAGGACGGCTCGACCTACGTCGTCGAATGGCTGATCACGCCCCTGCGTGACGGGGATGGCCGCATCACGCGGTGGATGTCGGCGCAACGGGACGTCACCGAACGTCGCGCCTCCGAGGACCGCCAGGCCATGCTGGTGCGCGAGCTCCACCATCGGGTGAAGAACACGCTTGCCACGGTCCAGGCCGTGCTCAACGCCACCCTGCGTTCCTCTCTCGGCCTGTCGGAGTTTCGGCAGGCCTTCTCCGGCCGTATCGCCTCCCTCGCCAAGACGCACGCGCTGATCACGGAGGACCATGTCCAGGTCGTCCCCTTCGAGGACCTGCTCCGCACGGAACTCGAAGCCTACGACAGGCCCGGCCTACGGCGTGTGACGCTGAGGGGACCCCGAGTGCTCCTTCCTTCGGAACTGGCGGTTCCGGTCGGGATGGCGCTGCACGAGATGACGACGAACGCCATCCGACACGGTGCACTCGCCGATCCGGACGGCAGGGTTGCAGTGGACTGGTCCGTCGAGGAAGCTCCCGAGGGGTCCGTCCTGCACTGGACGTGGAACGAGCATGACGGAGCGCCCGTCGCGTTGCCGACGCGGGAAGGCTTCGGCTCGCAACTGCTCAATCGCGTCCTGACCCAGCAGGTCGGCGCCAAAGTCGACATCGCCTATGATCCGGACGGCCTCAGAATCGCCGTCGCGCTTCCGATGCCGGCGGCTCCAACGGGAGCCTATGGCCGAGGATACAGGGTCGGCCTTCCAGGCTATGCACATCGGCGCACAGAACGCGGGTCCTAGGCCGGGATCTGGTCGATGCTCGCGGTATCCTGCGCGACCACGCCGTTCTCCCGATGGCGGAACGCGCTCAAGGCTTGGTAGACCTGCAGTCGCGCCCGCATCACGGAGCCGAGCGGCCGATGTGCCGCGAGGCTGTAGGCAGGACGGAACGTCATCACCTCGTCGAAGTAGCGCACGCGATCCACTGAGTAGGCATCCTGCCGGGGCAGGCGCAGCGTGGCCACGGTGCGGTAAGGGCTGATCGAGACGGGCCAGTCGACCGAGGCGTCCTCGATGGGTTGGCTCTCGACGTTGGCCCAGAGCTGAGCCTTCAACTCGAACAACACTTCGTTCTCCCGGAAGAAGGCGACCGTGGCATGGCGGAAGCCGTCCTCGTCCTGGTGCGGATCGAGCCGCCACTCGGACAGGGTGCGCTGGCTTTCCGTTACCGGCACGGCCCCGAGCTTGGCGACGTAGTCACCGTAGCGGACCGGCGCTTGGCTGAAGTAGCTGTCGGCAAGGGGATGGCTGTAGGGATGGCCGAAGAAGTCTGCCAGCGCGCTCTCGGTCCCGAAGGCATGGAGCGCCCGGTTGAGATTGCGCATGGTCGACGAGACCGCACTCTTGACCCCTTCCGGCAGCCCGGTCGACTTGCCGATGACCGTGCCGTCGCGCAGGAAGCCGGCCGCCGTACCCGAGGGGAAGGTGGTCCCGGTCGCGAGCACGAAGTCCTGGGTATCGACGGCGTGGCCGGGCAGCTTCTCGCCGGGGACGTCGAACACCTTGATGGACATGCCGCGGTGGGTTGACACCCGGTCGCCCAGGGTCTCGCCCGGCCCCTGCGCGAAGCGGACGGCCACGGGGTGGGTGCCGGGCGTGGCGAACAACCCTTGGGCCAGTTCAGGCGGCAGGCCGGCGGCGATCGTCAACTCGCCCGTGACACAGGCCGAGCTCTTGGCGTGGCTGGCGCGTACGGCATGGTGCTCGCGGGCCTCGACGGTCTCCGATTGCTGCGTCATGCCCTTGATGATGCCCTCAATCGTCTTCTGCTCGTCCGCGGCGGGCGTCTCGATGTCGGGGGCGTATCGAAGGTAGGTCATGCGGCGCCTCGTAGGGTGCGGGGAAAGGAAACGGGCCGCAGCCGGAAAGAGCGCGGTCGATTCCAGGTGCCATGTGCTTTCGAAATCCGAAATCCTGCCTGGAAACCGATGCATGAGGTCATTCGGTACAAAGGACGGCCTGGCCCACCTTGAAGGCATCCCTACGCGCGTTGGTCGGGCCGACATAGGGAATGCAGGAGACAGCAGAGGAGACTTACCGAAGGGTCGTGGTCTCCCCATCCTGCAGGGGGCGATCCTCGCCGTGGGGCCCACCGACCGAGACGTGTGAGTTTAGGCGCCCAAGGTGCTCGAAGACATGCTCGAAGGCATTGGTGACGGCCAGCTCGAAGGAACCGTCGGCCTTGCCCTGTGCAGCCTTGAGCGCGCTGAGCAACGCATGATGCTTCTCAGTGTCGCTCGACATGATGTTCCTTTTTCTAGGACTGGGCTTCTTCCCAGCGAGCCAAGCTCCGATGGCGTATGGGGTTCCAGGCTTGGTCGGTGTCATCACGCCTACGTCATCAGGCGGGGCACGTAAGGAACGCCACGACACAGGTGTGGTTGCCCTGGTCGAGAACCTGCCCGTTTCATGGGCGGTCCGTTTCCTACACCAGGAACACCACATGATCGTTCGAACGAAGTCGCATGCGCTTGCTGCCCTGCTTGCCGGCACCGTACTCCTGACCGCTTCCGCGGCCTGGGCGCAGGCGCAGCCGACGATGAAGGATCATTTCGACGGTGCCGTCTCGACGGTGACCGGCTCACCGATGGCCAATCTCGACGTCGACATGAAGCACGTCCTCGACGCCCTGAAGAAGCTCGATCCGAAGCCGCTTCCGAAGCTCTCGCCGCAGGACGCCCGCAAGCAACCGAGCCCGACCGATGGCGTCAAGGCGCTGCTCACGGAGCAGGGCAAGCCGACGGCACCCGAGCCTGGCGTGACGACGAAGGAGCTGGCCTACGAGACCGGCGGCGTATCCCAGAAGGTCCGGATCTACACGCCGGAGGGTGCTGCGGGTCCGCTGCCGGTCGTGGTGTACTACCACGGCGGCGGGTTCGTGATCGCCGACCTCGACACCTACGACGCCACCCCGCGCGCCATCGCCAAGGGCGCAAAGGCCGTGGTGGTCTCGGTCGAGTACCGGCACGCGCCGGAGGCGAAGTTCCCGGCCCAACACGAGGACGCCTTCGCCGCCTACAAGTGGGCGCTCGCCAACGCAAAAAGCTTCGGCGGCGACCCGTCAAAGGTCGCTCTGCTCGGTGAATCCGCCGGCGGCAACCTCGTGACTAACGTGGCCATCATGGCCCGTGACGGGAACGTCGAGAAGCCGGTGCAGGTCGTCGCCGTCTACCCGATGGCCGGCACCAACCTCGACACGCAGTCCTACAAGGACAACGCCTCGGCCAAGCCCCTCGACAAGCCGATGATGGCCTGGTTCTACGACCAGACCGTGCGCAACGACGCCGACCGGGCGGACCCGCGCCTCGACATCGTCGGTAAGGCCGACCTTAAGGGCCTGCCCCCGTTCACGGTGGTGACCGCGCAGATCGACCCGCTGCACGACGACGGCAAGATGCTCTCCGCCAAGATCAAGGCTGCGGGCGGCCAGGTGACCTACCGCGATTACCCCGGCGTGACCCACGAGTTCTTCGGCATGGGCAACGTCGTGGCCAAGGCCAAGGAAGCCGAGAACGCCGTCATCGCCGACCTCAAGGCCGCCTCCGGTGGGATGGCCACCGGTACCACCGGCGCCAAGTGACCTGACGCCGGCCGGGCGAAACCACCGGCGAAATCTAAGACGTCAATGCGGGCCGACCTTCCAAGGGGGGACGGCCCGCGTTCGCGTCGAAAGGCATCATTCACGGCGTGGCCCCACGCCACCGATACCTCGAACCTCTTCGAAGATCACCCCCGCTACCCCTTCGACCCCAGTGCGCCGACCGACATCGGAACCGTCATGCCCCACCGCCCCAAGGTCGTCGCCTTCGACATCATCGGCACCGTGTTCAGCATGGAGCCGATGCGGGCGCCCCTGGTCGGGTTGGGTCTGCCGTCGCTTGCCCTCGATCTCCTCTACACGGCCGGCTTGAGGGACACCTTCGCCCTTGCTACCACCAACAGCTTCGCGCCCTTCCAGGCAGTTCTATCGGCGTGCCTCGACGAGTTGCTCGCCATGCAGGGTCTCACTGCTTCCTCGAAGGATAAGCAGGCCGTGCTCGACATGATGAGGGCCCTTCCCCCGCACGGGGACGCCAAGGCCGCATTCCAAGTTCTGGTCGATTCCGGCGTCAGGGTCTGCGCGTTGAGCAACGGCGCGGTCAAGACCACGCAGGGATTGCTCGCTGCGGCGAGCATGGACGGGATGGTCGAGCAAATTCTTTCCGTAGAGGACGTGAAGCTCTCGAAACCGCGTGCCGAGGTCTATCTCTATGCGGCCCAGACCGCTGGGGTCGCACCGGGCGAGATGGCCCTGATCGCGACCCATCCCTGGGACCTGCACGGTGCCAAGATCGCAGGCCTCATGGCAGGCTACGTCGCACGGGGCCGGCCGTACTCGGCTGTCCTTAAGGGACCCGCCGTGACCGGGGAAACCCTGCTGGACGTCGCCTCGGAAATGGCGCGGATCTAGGTCCCGCGTGAACGTCGACGGCACGTCCCTGCCACCTCAGATGCCGGCATACCAGGCGTAGCCCTGGTCCTCCCAGTAGCCACCCTTGCCCTCGCCGAGCTGCGCGAAGCTCTCGACCACCTCGATGCGCATCACGTACTTGGCCTGCTTGTAGCCGAGGTTGCGTTCGACGCGCAGGCGCAGCGGGGCACCATTCGAGACGGGAAGCGGCTTGCCGTTCATCTCGTAGGCGAGGATCGTCTGTGGGTGGAACGCGTCCACGAGGTCGATGCTCTCGTAGTACCGGACCGGCGATCCGCCGCTGGCCGCGGTGTCCTCCGACGCCTGCTGGCCGCCGGAATCCTTCCTGCTCTCGCCACTGCCCGACTGTTTGGTCATCGCCGGGTTGGCGTTGCCGGCGGGAGCCGCCTCGTCGGTCTCCGCGCCTTCCTCGCCGCCTTCCAGCGGACTGCCCTGGTCCATGGTGTCGGCGCAGTGGAACACCACGTAGCGCGCCTCCGGTTTCAGCTTGGCCCGGGAGAGGAGGTCGGCGAGCGGCACCCCGGTCCACTTGCCGATGGCGCTCCAGCCCTCGACGCAATCGTGCCGGGTGATCCGGGTGCGGGCGGGAAGCTTGCGGAGCTCGGCCAGCGACAGTTTGAAGGGCGCTTCCACGAGGCCGCCAACCTCCAGGTGGTACTTGGCGAACTTACCCTTCACCAGGGCCTTGTAATCCTTGTCCGGCGGGTCCTCGGTACCGTTCGGCTTGAACCACGGCGAGATGTCGGCCTCTGCGAACTCAGGTGCCAGTGTCCGGTCGGTGAGCAGCAGGCGCTGGACGAAGAGGTTGGCGTCCTCGCCGGTCTTGAGGGTGCGCCTGAACCACTCCGCGTTGCCGAGGCGGTCGCAGCCGCCGAGCATCGCGGTACCGGCGGCGGCGGTGGCGCCGAGCAGGAGGGAGCGGCGGCTTGGTTGCCGGATCACGAGGCGGCCTCCGTCGACGTCCGCTCCGGTAACGGCTCGACCTTCCGCTCGATGACGAACCAGCCGGTGATCATGCCACGCATGTTGTTCCGGAAGCCCGAGAGGACGACCAGGGCGACGTGCACGACTACGAACAGGACGAGCAGGGCCGCCACGACGAAGTGGACCGTGCGCGCCGACTGGCGCCCGTCGAACAGCGTCAGCAGAAAGGGAAAGGCCGCATCCATGGCCGGCGACATCGCCAGCCCCGCCAGGACCTGAGCGGGCAGGAGCACGAACAGCACGACGAGGTAGGTGAGCTTCTGGATGACGTTGTAGCGCTTGGCCTCGTCACCTTCAGGGAAACGCAGCGTCAGGTGCTCCCATACCGAAGCGCCGAAGTGTCGGACCTGGTCGCGCGACGGGATCACGCGGAACCTAAGCTGTCCGCTGCCCAGCCCGTAGAACAGGTAGGCGAGGCCGTTCAGGACGAAGGCCCAGGCGAAGAAGAAGTGCCAGCTTCGGCCACCGGTGAGGTCCTGGTCGCTCGGCAGGGTCGCCCAGGACGGGAAGCCGCGGTCGGCCGCCTCGCCGTCGGCACCTGCCGAGGAGCCGAGCCAGCCGGTGGTGTCGAAGGTCCGCCCAAGGATGGTGACGACGCCCCTCGGCGGATCGTCCTCCGTCGAGGACATCGCCATCAGCGGCGTGTCGAAGGTGGAGACCTTGCCCCAGTACAGGGCAGGGTGGGCGTTGAAGATCTGCAGGCCGCTCATCAGCAGCACGAGGAGGCAGATCGCGTTGACCCAGTGCGCGACGCGGATGACGACCGGGTGCCGGAACATCCAGCGTCGTGTCTCGACCTCGCCCGTGTCGGGCGCGGAGCGCGTTAGGTAGGTGCGGGGCAAACGGTCTTCCTCAGGCGATCCTCAAAAAGGGTGGAGGCCCCTGGACCGGGACCTCCGGAAGCGTAGGACGCCTCGAATTACATGCCGCGCTTCATCATCATGCGCTTCTTCATCATCCGGCGCTTCATCATGCGCTTCTTCATCATCATCCGGTCACCGTGCATCATGCGGACCTGGGTCACGCCGGTATCGGACTGCAGGCCGTTGACGGCCATCGGGGCGGCCGTTGCGGCACCGGCTGCCAGGGACACGCCGCTAAGGGCGGCCAGGGCGGTGAGGGCGAGAGTAAACTTCTTCATGCGGGATCTCCTGTAGTGCTGAATGTCTCATTCAACCTTTGTGAAAACAGAATAATTCCATACTTGTTCCGATCTAAGCCGAATGATTTAACATCAAGCTTGCCAATTAGACAAGTTAAGGCACGCTCGGAAGCTTATGCTTCGAACATGCTTGGGTCGGGGTCTTCGAGGAGGCTTACGGGATCGAGAGGCCGCAAGTTTCAGCCTCGCCATCAAGTTCCGAAGAACGCCTTCGGTCGACGGCCCGTATGAGCGCCAATCCCCGCACATCATCTCGATGCAGGGCCCACTGGCTTTGCTCTCCGACGTGCAGGCCGCCACCAAACAGGTGCCGGCTCCGGGATGGGCCGGTGGTGACGGGCGCATTCCTCGTCGTGTCGATCAAATGAGCAATCGGTTCCCGGGCTTCATGCTAGGGCTCAACTCGGTTCTCCCCGTGAACTGTTCTCAACTCACCTCGGCGCGCCCTGACCCGGCGCGCCTTTTTAATTGGCATAGGTATAATTTTATCAAATTTAGGTGAGCATTGTTAAATCTTCGCTAACCTCCGATACGAGCGGACGACCTGACCCATCGTGCTCTCACGAACGGAGAGGCATGATGCCGATGAACTCGAAACACTTGAGATTTGCCGATCTCGACAGGCTACCCGTGCCACCGTGTTATCATGCCTTCCTGGTCAACGCTGACGGGCGTGTGGTAAGACTGGAAAACCTACCCGCCCTCGACGATCAAGACGCCCTGCGTCAGGCCGAGGCGTTCGTGGCCGGTCATGCGGTCGAGCTATGGCACGGCATGCGGTTCATGGAGCGCTTCCCGCTGCGAGGTTGAGGCGCATCAAGCCAGCGCCGCTGGCCAAGCTCGGGCTGAGGCCTATCTCGCCTCAATGGGTGAGGAGGTTCTGGAACTGATGATCACGTTGGCTCATGCGGCCGCGACCGACGACGCATGCGCGTCTCAGCTCGCTGCCATCGCAATGGCCGCTGTCGATGCCGGCGAAGGGTTCGTTGCCCAGGGAATGATCCAGTTAGCCCGAGTTCACCGCGTTCGTGCGATGCGACTACGTGGGAATATCGCTGTGCTCAGCTCCGGAGCACGGCGGGATCTTCCATTAAGACCCCACCGAAGGCTGAAGCGCTGGGCCAGGTGGGCAGGTGACACGGATCCGATGCGGCAGGTCGTGGCTGGATGGGCTATGGCGGATGCAAGGGGGACTGGTTGGTCCCCTGGCAGGACGATGGATTTTGCCGCAACATCACGGCAAACCCGGATTGGAGCCATCTTCGGTGCGGGCGCACGTCCTTGAGCCGGCCCAGCCAGGGAGGCCACGATGATCTGGGTTACGGACGACGAGGGACGGACAACCTACATGTGTCCGGAGTGGTACGCCGTCACTGGGCTGCGGTCCCCGGCCGGCCTGGGGCCGGGCTGGGCGAGCGTCATCCACCCCGACGACCGTGACCTGATGGTCGAGACGTTCCGGCATGCCTGCGCGGCACGATGCGAGTTCACCCTGCAATATCGCCTCCGGCGCCAGGACGGCACCTACGTGTGGGTGAGCGACTCCGCCACCCCCTCATGGTTGCCGAATCGACGGGGCTTCCTCGGCTTTTTCGGGCAGATCACCGACGTGAAGCCCCAAGGACGAAGACTGATCGCGCAGGCGGAGCTCGAAAGGTTTGAGGTGACCCCGTCCGCCGGTGAGTTCGCGCCGGTCACGGCACTCGACGCCCTCGCCGAGCACATCCTCATGGCAAGGTCGCTCGCCCTGGGAGGCGCCTCGGACCATCTCCTGCCGATGGTCGACGCGTTGCTGTTCGCCGTAGGCAGGGACCTGGCCCGGCGGCAGGGCGGGGATGATGCGTCGGGCAACATCCACTGAGCCCAGCGAAACCGATCCGTGGCGAGGCATCACCCGGCGCGGGTCGGATCTCCTTCAACCCCGCCTCCTGCAGCGTTGGGGGGCGCCAACCTGGTCTTGGTGGCGGTGAACGACATCAGGGAGGTGATGCCGCCGGGTGGAAGCTTCACCGGACCCTCCGCTGCAGCGATGGAAATGTCCGTTAGCGTCGGCGTGAGCGAGTCCGGGTGAGGGTGCGGTCAAACGTGCGCCCGCGCCGGTGATACGCCATGCGGGTTCAGGTCCCGAGCAGTGCCAGGCGCTTCCTCCCGACCACCGCGGCCTCGGCAGGATGAAGTCGAACGTGGTGCCGCGGCTGGGCACGCCTTCGACGGTTAGAGTGCGTCCCTGACGCTCCACGAGATTTCGGCAGAGCAGGAGGCCGAGGCCGCTGCCTCGCTTGCCAGCGGTCCCGTTCGTGGTCGTGCGTCGGTCGAGCTGGACCAGGGCGGCGACCTGGTCGGCCGACAGGCCGACCCCGGTGTGTGCCTATGGCTGCATAAGCACAGCCCGCGACCGAAAGCAGCCGCACTGCTCTCGCCCCTGAGCGGCCTACCCGCTAGCGACCCAACTCAGCCGTTAGGATCGGCGTTTGGGCTCAACGAACGCGGTCATTCGTCGGCCGCCTGGCACATTCGGCTCCGGGAGAGCGTGTGTTCGCCGGGATGCCGACAGTCGACATCGGGTTGAACCTTGTCGCTATGCCGTCCACTTTAAACGATGGATGAATTCGCGATC
>NZ_JAKSYR010000019.1:0-36317 GCF_022829705.1 Methylobacterium sp. E-025 | reverse complement strand
CCGCCGCCCCGTCTCGATGAACAGGGGTATACGGACCACCCAGCAGCCCGTCAACAGCCAAAACGGAACTTTCTCCGATTTCGACGACAGAACCACGACAGGCCGCCCGGACGGCCCTCCAACGATCCTGAGACGGGTGCGCCCTCTCCGGGAACGATCGGCCCCTCCATCCGTAGAACCGCGTCGCCGCGGGGGCGGCACGGAGCATGCGCGATGGCGATCCAGGCCCTGAACGACCGCAAGAAGCTGTCGAGCGATTTCAACGAGGCCAACGACGCCTTCATCGATGCGGTGCTCAACGCGCTGAAGGCCGGCGAGATGCCGCTGGAGCTGGCCCGCGCCTACCTCGCCCACCCGGTGGCGATGATGCATGCGGACGGGGCGCAGGCGGTGGCCAACTACTTCGACCGCATCCTGGCGCAGCGCCCGACGATCGACTGGGCGCCGGGCGCGTAGGGACGACCGGTCAGATCGCGGGCGGGGCGAAGCCTCCGAGGCTCGCCTCGAGATGACGGCCGAGGGCGAGGGCCACGTCCTCGCGCCACGGGTGGGCCGCCACCTGCACCCCGATCGGCATCCCCTCGGGCGAGGTGCCGACGCGGACCGCCACCGCCGGCCAGCCGGTGAGGTTGTGGTTCTGGGCGTAGCCGACCCCGCGCTGCAGCGCCGGATCGAAGCTGGTGCCGTGCGCCGGCGCGACGTAGGGCGCCACCGGCGACAGCACCGCGTCGTAGCCCTGCAGGAAGGCGAGCTGCGCGTTGCGGAACGCGTCCCAGCGGGCGAAGGCCGCCAGCGCCTCGGTGATGCCGGCCATGGCCGGCGCCGCGCGCGTGCCGAGCGACTGCTCGAACAGCGGCGAGATCCGCTCGGTCCCGATCGAGCGCAGGAAGGCCCGGGTGCCGGCGCCCCCGTCGCCGCGGGTCATGTCGTAGTAGACCGCCGCCGCCGTCTCGGCCTCCGGCAGGCGGCGCTCCTCGACCGTCAGGCCGGCCTCCGCGAACGCCCTCGCCGCCGCGCGCACGGCCGCCGCGATCTCCGGCGTCGGGGCCGAGGCGCCGTCGTCGTCGAAGAAGGCGAGCTTCAGCCCGCGCAGGCCGACGGCGTGCGGATCGCGCAACGGCATGTCGACGATGGTGTAGTCGCGAAAATCCGGCCCGGCGACGATGGGCAGCGCGAGGGCGAGGTCGTCGACGCGACGGGCGATCAGGCTGACGTGGAACACGCTGTTGCGGGCACCCATCGGCCGGGGAAACTGCCCGGTGCGCGGGATGCGGCCCGAGGTCGGCTTCAGCGCGGCCAGCCCGCAATAATGCGCCGGGACGCGGATGCTGCCGCCGGCATCGGTGCCGAGGCCGAGGGGCGAGCCGCCGGCCGCGACGATCGCCGCCTCGCCGCCGCTGCTGCCGCCCGCCGTGCGGGCGAGGTCGTAGGGGTTGTTGGTGCGGCCGTAGACGAGGTTGTCGGTCTCCAGCGCGCCGGCGAGCTCCGGCACGTTGGTCTTGCCGAGCACGATCGCGCCGGCCGCGCGAAGGCGGGCCACCGCAGTCGCGTCGGCCTTCGGCACGTAGGCGGCCCGGCCCAGCGTGCCGCCGGTGCAGACCACGCCCGCGGTCTCCAGCGTGTCCTTGATCGTCACCGGGACGCCGTGCAGCGGTTTCGGCGCCTCGCCCCGCGCCAGGGCGGCGTCGGCGGCCGCCGCCTCGCGCCGCGCGGAGTCGGCGGTGAGCTGCACGACGGCGTTGAGCTGCGGGTTGACCGCGGCGATGCGGGCCAGATGCACCTCGACCACCTCCGCAGCGGTGACGCGCCGGGTGCGGATCGCCTCGGCCAGCGCGCTCGCGGAGGCGGCGGTGAGCGCGTTCGTGCCGCCCGCCCGGGCGGGCGATGCCGCGAGGGCCGCAGCCGTCGCGATCCCGCCGAGCAGGGCGCGTCGATCGATGGTGGAGGTGTCGTGCACGGGCGTCATCCGCTGGGGTATGGGGGACGAGGCATCTTCCGTGCCGGCGCGGCCGGGAGACACGCGGCGCCCCGGTCAGTACCCCTTCTTCACCTGCGCCAGCGCGCCGGTGAGGCCGCGGGCGATGCGGGCGCGCTCGTCGGGCGAGGCGTCGCGGGCGACGACGACGTATTCCCGGCGCGAGACCAGGGTCAGGCGCTGCAACCCGAACTCCTCGTCCTCGACCTGGGTGAGCTTGGTCCAGAGCGGGTTGAAGCGCCATTGGTGGCGCTCGCCGCGGTGGCTGACGCGGGTGAGCAGGATCTCGAGCTGGGAGATCATCACCTCCTCGAAGGAGCGGCCGCGGCGGAAGCTGACCTTGAGCGCGGCGTAGATCGCCAGCATGTCGAGGCCGAAGAAGCCGGCGACCGGCCAGAAGCCCATGCGCCAGCACCACACCGAGATCACCAGCGAGACCAGGCAGCAGCCCGTCATCACCACCTTGAAGCCGGCGCGGCTCAGGGACTGGGCCGGCCGGATGGTGGCCGAGAACACCGGCCGGTCGATGGTATCGGGATCGAGGCCGTCCGGGTGGACGTGGAGGTTGCCGCTCGCCATGGGGCCAATATAACCCGACGATGCCAGCCAGGAAGCCGCCCGCCGTGAAGAAAGCCGCGATCGGGGGCACGCTCGCCCGACCGATCGTCGCACGCGCCACCCGCGCGCCCGATCCGGTCGGCCCCGACGCCGTCGTCGCGATCTTCTCGCGCCTGCGGGCGGCCAATCCCGAGCCGCGGGCCGAGCTCACGTTCCTCAACCCCTACACGCTGCTCGTCGCGGTGGTGCTGTCGGCCCAGGCGACCGACGTCGGCGTGAACCGGGCGACCGGGCCGCTCTTCGCGATCGCCGACACCCCGGAGGCGATGCTGGCGCTCGGCGAGGACCGGGTGCGCGACTTCATCCGCACGATCGGGCTGTTCAACACCAAGGCGAAGAACGTGATCGCGCTCTCGCGCATCCTGGTCGAGCAGCACGGCGGGGTGGTTCCGCGCAGCCAGGCGGAGCTGCAGGTGCTGCCCGGCGTCGGCGCCAAGACCGCGAGCGTGGTGCTCAACGTCGCCTTCGGCGAGGCCCGCATCGCGGTCGACACCCACATCTTCCGCGTCGCCAACCGCATCCCGCTGGTGGTCGCCGCCACCACCGACAAGGTCCAGGCCGGGCTGGAGGCGCTGGTGCCCGAGCCGTTCCGCCTCAATGCCCACCACTGGCTGATCCTGTTCGGCCGCTACGTCTGCAAGGCGCGCAAGCCCGACTGCCCGAACTGCCCGATCGCCGACCTGTGCCGCTACCCGGACAAGACGGCGTGAGGGGGCGCCCCGGTGCGAGGCCTGCAAGGGGGAAGGCATCCCGTCATCCCGCCCGCCATCCCGGGGCGCCGAAGGCGAGCCCGGGATGACGGGGCGGGGGCGGGAAGCGTGCGCGCGACGGACGAACGGCCGGCGTCGATCAAGGCCGAGGAAGGCGCGCCGCGCGTATCCCCCACCCGGCTAACGCGTTGTGCTGCCAGCGCGCTTCGGGTAGTTTGCGGCACGGTCGCCGGGGTTCCCAGTCATGACATGTGCCCGCGGCCCGACCTCTCCCGAGGTCTGAACGCCGCGGAATCCGCGCACGTCTCGTCGCCAAGGAGCCACGGCCCGATGGACTTCCTCAAACCACGGTACACGCCTATGAACCGCCGCCGTCGCATCTACGAGGGCAAGGCGAAGGTCCTCTACGAGGGTCCGGAGCCGGGAACGCTCATCCAGCACTTCAAGGACGACGCGACCGCCTTCAACGCGAAGAAGCACGAGATCATCGACGGCAAGGGCGTGCTGAACAACCGGATCTCGGAGTTCGTCTTCCAGCACCTCAACGACATCGGCGTGCCGACCCATTTCATTCGCCGGCTCAACATGCGCGAGCAGCTGATCCGCGAAGTCGAGATCATCCCGCTCGAGGTGGTGGTGCGCAACGTCGCCGCCGGCTCGCTGGCGACGCGGCTCGGGCTCGAGGAGGGCACCCAGCTGCCGCGCTCGATCATCGAGTTCTACTACAAGAACGACGCGCTCAACGATCCGATGGTGTCGGAGGAGCACATCACCGCGTTCGGCTGGGCGACGCCCCAGGAGATCGACGACATCATGGCGCTGGCGATCCGCGTCAACGACTTCCTGTCGGGCCTGTTCCTCGGCGTCGGCATCCGCCTGGTGGACTTCAAGATCGAGACCGGCCGCCTGTGGGAGGGCGACATGATGCGCATCGTCGTCGCCGACGAGATCTCCCCGGATTCATGCCGGCTGTGGGACATCAAGTCCGCCGACAAGCTCGACAAGGACCGCTTCCGCAAGGATCTCGGCGGCCTGATCGAGGCCTACACCGAGGTCGCCAAGCGGCTCGGGATCATGTCGGAGAACGAGAAGGTCCAGACCGGCGGACCGCGCCTGGTCCAGTAGGGCCGTCGACGGCGCCCGCGCGCAGCCGGGCGTGGGTCGAGAGATCGGGATCGAAGCCCGGATGATAATGGGGGTCCTGCACCAGCAGCGGCCCCCATCGCATTTTGAATGCCGCGACCTCGCGGGCGTGGCGGCTTTCGGCCTCCGGCGAGCGCTTTCGGCTCGCGCCCTCGCGGTGATGCAGCACCGCGCTTGGCACCATCAGCGTGCGGTGGCCGGCCGCGTTCAGGCGCAGGCACAGGTCGACGTCGTTGAAGTCGACCGCGAAATGCGCGGCGTCGAAGCCGCCGACCGCGCGGAACTTGGCCGCCTCGACCACGAGGCAGGCGGCGGTGACGGCCGAGACCGCATGCGTCGCCCGCAGGCGCATGCCGTCGCCGGGGGCGTCCCCGGGGAAGTGCCGATGCGCATGGGTGGCGAGGCCTCCGGTGCCGAGCACGATGCCGCCGTGCTGGATCCGGCCCTCCCCGTCGAGCAGCTTGGCGCCGACCGCGCCGATCTCGGGCCGCAGCGCCTCGCGCACCATCCGCCCGAGCCAGTCCGGCCTGAAGGCCTCGACGTCGTTGTTGACGAAGGCGAGCAGCGCGCCTCGCGCCAGCGCGGCGGCGGCGTTGTTCATGCCGGCGAAGTCGAACGGCCCCGGGCAGGCGACGACGCGCACCCCCTCGCCTTCGAGGGCGCGGAAGTAGGCCAGGGTCTCGGGCGCGCGGCTGTCGTTGTCGGCGATCAGGATCTCAAGGCTCGGCCAGTCGGTGCGGGTGCGCAGGCCGTCGAGGCACGCGCGCAGCAGATCGACCCGGTCGCGGGTCGGGACGATGACGCTGACCAGGGGAAGCGGATCGGGCAGCGGATGCAGGGCCGAGACGACGCCGTCGGGTTCGCGCGCGAGCCGGGTCGCGGCCCGACCGGTGCGGTCGAGGTGGCCGCGTAGGCTGGCGAGCCGGGTTTCGAGATGGGCGTCTCGCGGCCCCCGCCTTCCCTCGCCCTGAAGCGGGAGAGGGTGGGCCTCGCGCGCGCGAGGGTCGGGAGCGGGGAGCGCCGTAGCCGGATCGGTCGCTCCCCTCTCCCGCCCGCCTTCGGAGGGTCCCCTCCCCCGCAGAGGGGGGAGGGAAGACGCGCGGTCGGAAGCGAGGTCCGGCCCGATCCGAACCGACACGATCCCCGGCAGGTGCCCGATCGCGTCCGGGCCGAAGCGCTCGACGATGCGCAAGGCGGCGTCGAGGGCCGAGATCTCCGCGTCCCCGCCGGCGATCGCGCAAAGGCTCGTCCGGCGCACTGCGAGCACCGGGCCGAGCCAATCGACGGCCATCAGGTAGTCGGGATCGAAGGCCGGGCGCAGCAGCGGGAACACCGGGCCGCCGGGCGAAGCCTGGACCAGCGCGTCGCCGTAGAGCGCGTGCAGGCTCGGATCGGCGGCGAAGGCGGCGGTGAAGGCTCGGCGGGCACCCGCGACGAGCGCGTGACCCGGTGCCGTGAGCAGGCGGAGGTCGGGATCGTCCGACGGGACGGGCTCGGTCGGAAACCGGTCCAGGATTCCGGGCGGCAGCGCCAGGCGGTGATCGATGCCGACGAGGGCCGCGCATTGCTGGCGCGCGCGCAGGCGCCGGCCGGTGAGGCGGGCCCAGAGGATCGCGAAGGTCCGCCGCGGATGACGCGCCAGGGTGGCGGCGACGGCGCGCGTGCCCGAGCCAGCCATGGCTATTCCAGGTCCTCGCCGAAGGTCGTGAGCGACAGGGCGGGATGATAGAACGGATCGTGCCGGATCACGTTGCGCCAGCGCTCGGTGAAGCGGGCGGCCTCCGCCTCGAACCGGATGCGCTTGGCGCCCACCGACGGGCCGCGGCTCACCGATTCGAGGTGAGCCAGGGTGGCGGCCGGCGTCCACACCGTCTTGCAACCGGCCGCCCCGAGGCGGAGGCAGAAATCCACGTCGTTGAAATCGACCGGGAACGCCTCCGCGTCGAAGCCGCCGACCGCCCGATAGTTTTCCCGTGAAACAGCGAGGCACGCGGCGGTGACGGCCGAGACCTCATGCGCGACCCGCATCTGCCCGAGACGGCCGGGGCTGCCCGCGGGGCGCTTGCGCAGGATGTGCCCGGCCCGCCCGCCGAGCCCGACGACGACGCCGGCATGCTGCAACGTGCCGTTCGCGTAGAGCAGCTTGGCGCCGACCGCGCCGACCTCCGGCCGCAGCGCCTGCCGGACCATCGCGTCGAGCCAATCCGGGTGCAGCACCGCCACGTCGTTGTTGAGCAGCACGACGACGGCGCCGGTCGCGGCCGCCACCCCGGCATTGACCATCGCCGAGAAGTTGAAGGGCGCATCGAACGCGACGATCCGCACCCGCCGATCGCGCCGGAGCGCGTCGTAGTGAGCGAGCACCGCCGGATCGGTCGAGCCGTTGTCGACGATCACGCACTCGATGGCAGGGTAGGCGGTCTCGTGCAGGACGCCGCGGCAGACCCGCTCGATCAAGTCGAGCCGGTCGCGCGACGGGATCACGATGCTGACGCGCGGCGCCGGCTCGGGCAGCGGCCAGAGCAGGTCGACGACGCCGTCGCGGATCACCGGCTCGGCGGCGTCGGTGCGATGCCGGGCGAGCGCGGCGGCGCGCGGCGCGGCATCCGGCGCGGCCCCGGTGGTCTCGGCGAGGATGCGCGGGAGGTGCGCCACACGGGTCGCGCGCGCGCCGAGCCACAGGTCGAGGACGAGCGGAAACGCCGCGATCGCCCCGGCCGGGTCTTCGGGAAGGCGCGCGAGCAGGGCCGGCGCGGCGAGCCACGGCCGGCCCTGGTAGCCGGTGGTGCGGGCGAGATCCGGGCTCCAATCCGGTTTCAGCCGGGGCGCGCCGTCGCGCAGCTCGTCGGCGTAGATCAGGTCGGCCGTGCCGATCTCTGCGGCGAGCCGAGCGAGCGCGTCGGGCCTCAGCCGGTCGCCGGCGCGGAGCAGGCAGAGGGGCGCGATTCCGAGGACATCCCCGAGGCCGCGATCGTCGCGCCAGGCCTCGTGCGCGATGCGAGGGTCGTCGGACGTGGCCTGCAAGGTGGCGTGCAGGACGATCGCGCGCCAGTCGGGATGGGTCTGCGCGCGCAGGCTCGCGAGCGTCACGGCGAGGCTTTCGGCATCCGCGTCGGCCAGGACGAGCACGCAGATCATGCCGAACGCCCTCTGCCCTCCCCCGCCTTCGGAGGAGGGCAGAGGGAGGGCGCGGTCCGCCGCCCAATCCGAGAACCGCGCGCGCGGCGTCACCGCGCAGGTCCCGCGGAGGGTGTCGCGATAGCGGCGCTCGTCGCCGCGCAGGCGTTCGTAGAGGGCGGAGCCGGCGCGGAGCGGCCGGGTCGCGAGCGCTTGCAGGAACAGGCTCGCCTCGGTGCGGCGGCCGACGCGCTCCAGCACGAAGCCGGGTCCGGCGGCGAGGCGGATCTCGCGGAGGTCGTCCGGGAGCAGGCCGAGCCAGTGGGCGCAGGGCTGCGCGACGCCGGGCAGCACCACGTCCTGCGCGCCCTCGGCGCGGATCAGGCGCAGCATCGGCCGGCGCGGCCGGGCGGTCGGCGGCTCGCGATAGGTCAGGACGACCCAGCCGCCGCGGGCGATCTCCGGCAGCACGAGGCGGCGGTCGAAGACCGGGTCGGCCGCCGGCACGCAGTGGAACGCGGTCGCGCGCCCGAGGTCGAGCCGGGCGGTCAGGCGCGGAACGGGCCGTCTCCCGGCTTGGGCTTCACTGCGCGGCGCCCGCCTCGGCCGGGGCTTCGGAGGGCGCCTCGGACGGGGCCTGGGCCACCGGCGCGCGGCGGCGGGGTTTCGGCTTCGCCGCCGCCGCCTTCGGGGCGCCGCCCAGGCCGACGACGATCTCGTAGTCGGCGCTCACGGCGGCCGGCACGGGGATGTCGTCCTCCACCACCGTGGCGAATCCCTGGGCCTCGCCCGACCCGACCGAGACCGCGACGCGGCGGGTGCGGGTGCTGACGGTCTTGTCGTCGTGCTTGATCGCGATGGTGAAGGGCACGTCGAACCGGCCGGGCGCGCCGGAGGGGCCGAGCAGGACGCGGGCCTCGATGCCGACCTTGACCGTGATCGACCCGTCCGCGCGCCGGGTGCACTCGCGGGCGATGCGCCCGAGGGAGACCTGGCTGCGGATGCCGGCGCCGGTGGCGCCGGCCGGGTTGGTGAGCGCGGCGCCGCCGTCCGGCACGTCGACGGTCGGGCAGTTGGGCGCCTCGAGCTCCTTGGGCTGCGACGGCGGCACGGTGGTGCCGCCGTACTTGAGCAGGTTGGAGAAGATGTTGCCCTCCTCAGCGCCCGCGGGCGCCGCGCCGAGCGCGAGGGCGAGCCCGCAGAGGGCCGTTCGCCCGATCCCCAAAGCCCCGATCATGCCGCGCCTCCCGATGGTCACTTCAGGCTGTCGAACCCGGCCGCGAAGCCCTTCATCGACAGCGGGATGCCGACGCCCTCTTCCGGCGTCTGGAACACGATGAAGGTCGCCTGCGTGCCGGCCTTGAACTGGCGCACGAGGCCCTCGTCCATCACCACCTCGGCGACGCAGCCGGTGGTGAGGCAGCGCACGAAGCCGGCGCGGCCGACGTCGGTCTGGTCGATCTTCAGCCCAAGGCCCGACGGCAGCAGCACGCCGAGCGGCGCGACCACGCGCAGCAGGTAGCCGCGGTTGTCGGCGGTCTTCAGCACGATGACCACCAGGGTGAGGTTCGGGCGGTCCTCGGCGGCGAGGTACTGCACCATGGCGCATTGCTCGGCCTTGGCGCCGGCCGGGGTCTCGCAGCGCAGCTGCCAGTCCTCGAAGGTCTTGCGCACCATGCCCTGCGCCTGCGCCGCGCCGCCGAGGCCGCCCAGCAGGCCGCCGGCGAGGGCCACGGTTGCCAGCGCCGACGACAGGCGCCTGACACGGTCGAAACTCCTGTGCAGCCGCACCGACGATCCCTTCACGAGCGCGCCCCCGAGCCCGTTGCGGGCGGGAGGCCTTGCCGAAAACCCGGGTGTTCCGACCATGCGGGGCCCGGCGCTGTCAAGCGAGCCGCGCCGGCGCCCGCGGCAAACGCGCGGGCCTCAGCGCCGCCTCGTCCCGCCCGGGCCCGAAACGCGGCGGCCGGACACCGTGCGGACCGAATGTTGCCACAATGCGCTATCGCCGGGACGCGCCGCGACCTAGATATCGCAGCGATGCATCATCACACGAGAGCCGGCGCCATGCGTGTCCTCGCCCTGACGGTCCTGCTGCTCGGCGCCACCGGCGTCGCGGCGACGGCCGAGCCGCTTCCGATCGGCGAGACGACCTACGTCGAGCGCTCGCTCAACCGCAGCGGCCTGCTCACGGTCGAGCATCCGCCGGTGGAGGTGAACCCCTACGGCCGCCGCAACGGCAACGCCGCCATCGCCGGCTTCTGCCGCGAGGGTGGGCTGATCCGTCGCCGCGACGAATTCGGCAACCCGATCGTCGTGCGCCAGCGCGAGCTCTGCGACAGCGTCGCCCCGCGCACCCTCGATCCCGGCGAGGTCGACCCCCGCCCGGCCTGGCCGGCGGAACGGGTCTCGCGCGAGCGGGTGCTGCGCGCGAAGGGGTGAGATTCGCGAAGCCGCACCGTTCGCCCACGCGGTTTCACGCTCCTTCCCGTCATTCCGGGGCGCCGGAGGCGAGCCCGGGATCCAGAACCGCAGGTCGTGTTCCCGTATGCGCCGTCGCGGCTCTGGATTCCGGACTCCGCTGCGCGGCCCTGGGATGACGGGGAGGGACCGGTGGAATGGCGCGTCCTCGGTCCGCGATCCGCCCCCTCACCCGTAGCGATGCAGCGCCGTGCCGTTGCGCTTGAGCCAGGCCTCGGCCGCGTCGACCTCGGGGCAGAGCTGGCCGAGCAGCGTCCAGAACCGGGCCGAATGGTTCATCTCGCGCAGGTGCGCCATCTCGTGGGCGACGAGGTAGTCGAGCACGACGGGCGGCGCGAGGATCAGGCGCCAGGAGAAGTTCAAGGCGCCGCCGGCGGTGCACGAGCCCCAGCGGCTGCGCGTGTCGCGCACCGTGATCCGCACCGGACCCTGGCCGAGCTTGGCCGTGTAGTGCGCCACCGCACGCGCGAGGTCGCGGCGCACCTCCCCGTCGAGGAAGGCCTGCACCCGGCGGGCGACGTGCTCGGGCCCGCAGGAGGCCGACAGCACCGGCTCGGCCGCGTCGGCCTCGATCCGGGTGATGCCGCTGCGCGAGCCCCGCCGCACGATCCGGTGCGGCACGCCGCGCAGGGGCACCATCGCGCCCTCCGCGAACGGCACCCGCTCGGGCACGCGGGCGAGGCGCGCGGCGATCCAGCCGCCGTGGCTCACGGCGAAGCGCTGGGCGGTGCTGATCGCGCTGCGGGCCGGCAGGGTAATCACCACCTCGCCGGTGGCGGCCGAGACCCGCAGCGTCAGGCGCCGCGCGGTCGGGCGCCGACGCACCGCGACGCGGTAGGTCTCGCCGTCGTGCACGATATCGAGATGGTCGGGATCGGGGCGTCGCAGCAGCGCGAAGGGCATGGTGCCAGTCTAGCTGCGTGGCCGCCGCCCCTCCAGGGCGGCGACGCCAGATTCCGGCGCGTTTTCGCCCCGTCGGAAGCGCCGCTCAGCTCGCGAGCTGAATCGGCGCCGCGGCGTCGGCCGGAAGCCCCTGCATCGCGCGCACGAAGGTGGCGATCCGCGGGGCGATGATCGTGCGGTAGCGCGAGCCGTTGAACACGCCGTAATGCCCGACGCCCGGCTGCAGGTAGTAAGCCTTGCGCTCCTGGGGCAGGTTCGGCGTCAGGTCGAGGGCGGCGAGCGTCTGGCCGACGCCGGAGATGTCGTCGTTCTCGCCCTCGACCGCGAGGATCGCGCAGCGGCGGATCGCCGTCAGGTCGACCGGCACGCCGCGGTGGCGCATCGTGCCCTTGGGCAGGTCGTGGTTCACGAACACCGTCTCGACGGTCTGGAGGTAGAACTCGGCCGTCAGGTCCATCACCGCCAGGTACTCGTCGTAGAACTCGCGGTGCTTCTCCGCCGAATCGCCGTCGCCCTTCACGAGATGGTCGAACATGTCGGAATGGGCCGTCACGTGCCGGTCGAGATTCATTGCCATGAATCCCGAGAGCTGCAGGAAGCCCGGATAGACCGCCCGCCACGCGCCCGGATGGATCGGCGGCACGTAGGAGATCGTGTTGGTCTCGAACCAGGCCTGCCCGCGCTCCTGCGCCATGCAGTTCACGGCGGTGGGCGAGCGGCGGGTGTCGATCGGCCCGCCCATCAGGGTCATCGAGACCGGCACGCCGGGATCGCCCGCGGCCTCCATCACCGCGATCGCCGCCAGCACCGGCACCGCCGGCTGGCACACGGCCATCACGTGCAGGTCCGGCCCGAGCGCGGCGAAGATCGCCTTGCAATAGTCGATGTAGCTGTCGAGATCGAACCGGCCGGCGAGCAGCGGCACCATGCGCGCATCCGACCAGTCGGTGACGAAGACGTCGTGGTTCGGCAGCATCGCCTCGACGGTGCCGCGCAGCAGCGTCGCGTAGTGGCCCGACATCGGCGCGACCACGAGGAGCTTCGGTTGCGGGCTGGCCGGCGGGGTCGCGAAGGCGCGCTCGAACGCGATCACCCGGCAGAACGGCCGCTCCCACACGATCCGCTCGGTCACCGGCACGGCGACGCCGTCGACGACGGTCTCGGACAGCCCGAAGGCCGGCTTGCCGTAGCGGCGGGTGGCCCGCTCGAACATCTCGCAGCCGGCCGCCATCGAGCGGGCGTAGGGCGAGTAGGCGAGCGGGTTGGCCGGGTTCTGCAGGCCGAACCGCGCCATGTCGGCGGCCATGCGCGCCGGCGCCATCAGGAACCGCATGCCCTCGAAGGCGGTGTAGGCGAGATCCATCCGGGCCATCGAACGCTCCTTCGCCCGGACGCGGCCGTCGGGCGTTGCAGGCAACCACCTTACCCGGGCGATGGTTCCGGTGAAGGCCCGTCGCGCGGACGTGATGCGATGGTCCTCGGCTCGTTACGCGACACGGCGTGGTCGAGGCGCGGGTCCCCTCTCCCGGACGGGAGAGGGGCGGGGCGGTGCTTCCCGGCCCCCCGAACGACCTACGCGTTGTCGCCGCGGATCGCGGCGATGACCGCGTCGGTGACCTGGCGCGTGGTGGCGGTGCCGCCGAGGTCCGGCGTGTGCAGGCTCGGGTCGGCGGTGACGCGCTCGACCGCGCGCATCAGCCGGTCGGCCGCCGGCGCCTCGCCGAGATGCTCCAGCATCTGGCACGCGGTCCAGAAGGTGGCGATCGGGTTGGCGATGCCCTTGCCCGTGATGTCGAAGGCCGAGCCGTGGATCGGCTCGAACATCGACGGGTAGGTGCGCTCCGGGTTGATGTTGGCGGTCGGCGCGATGCCGAGCGAGCCGGCGAGCGCCGCGGCGAGGTCCGAGAGGATGTCGGCGTGGAGGTTGGTCGCGACGATGGTGTCGAGGGTCTGCGGCTTCATCGTCATGCGCATGGTCATGGCGTCGACCAGCATCTTGTCCCAGGTCACGTCGGGAAAGTCCCGGGCGACCTCCGCCGCGATCTCGTCCCACATCACCATGGCGTGGCGCTGGGCGTTCGACTTCGTCACCACGGTCAGGAGCTTGCGCGGGCGCGACTGCGCGAGCTTGAAGGCGTAGCGGATGATCCGGTCGACCCCTGAGCGGGTCATCATCGAGACGTCGGTGGCGACCTCGTTCGGATGGCCCTGGTGCACGCGCCCGCCGACGCCCGCATACTCGCCTTCCGAGTTCTCGCGCACGATCACCCAGTCGAGCTCCGGCCCCGACACGTGGCGCAGCGGCGAGGTGATGCCGGGCAGGATCCGGGTCGGGCGGACGTTGGCGTACTGGTCGAAGGGCTGGCAGATCGCGAGCCTGAGGCCCCAAAGCGTGATGTGGTCGGGCACGTCGGGCGCGCCGACGGCGCCGAAGAAGATCGCGTCGTGGTGGCGGATCTGGTCGCGCCCGTCGGCGGGCATCATCACGCCGTGGCGCTTGTAGTAGTCCGAGCCCCAGTCGAAGTGGTCGAACCGGAAATCGAAGCTGCCGGCCTTCTCGGCGAGCGCGTCGAGCACCTCGATGCCGGCGGCGATGACTTCGATGCCGATGCCGTCGGCGGGAATGGCGGCGATTCTGTAGGTGGTCATGACGGGTCTCCGTGGGATGCGGTGCGCGGATCGAGCGGGGTTCTAGCGCGCGGTGGCGCCGGCCGGCTCGGCCCGCCGCCCGGAACGGGCGACGACGAGCGTGAGGACGGCCGAGAGGACGAGGAGCGCCGCCACGAAGACCAGGCCGCCGGTGAAGCTGCCGGTGCGGTCCTTGATCCAGCCGATCGCCCAGGGGCCGACGAAGCCGCCGAGGTTGCCGATCGCGTTGATCGTGGCGATGCCCACCGCCGCGGCCGAGCCGGACAGGAACATCGTCGGCATCGCCCAAAGCGGGGGCTTGGCCGAGCTGATGCCGACGTTGACGAGGCTCAGGGCCGCGACGACCGCCAGCGTCGAGGCGGCGCCGCCGGCCAGCATCAGGCCGGCCGCCGCGACGAGGCAGGCGACGACCACGTGCCAGGTGCGCTCGCCGGTCCGGTCGGAATGGCGCGCCCACAGGATCATCGCGACCACCGCGATCGTCGGCGGCACGGCATTGAGGAAGCCGACCGCCAGCGTCGACAGGCCGAAGCTCCTGATGATCTGCGGCGCCCAGATGCCGAGCGTGTAGAGGCCGGCGGAGGTGCCGAAGTAGATCAGCGCGAGCGCCAGCACGCGGATGTCGGTGATCCCGGCCATGAGGCCGTGCTTGGCGTGCACCCGCTTGCCGGCGCGCTCGGCGTCCATCTCCGCGACGAGCCAGGCGCGCTGGTCGTCGGCGAGCCACGTCGCCTTCTCGGGCCGGTCGGTGAGGTAGAACAGCACGACGACCCCGAGGATCACGGCCGGCACCGCCTCGACGATGAACATCCACTGCCAGCCGTGCAGGCCGAGGAGGCCCTCCATCTCCAGGAGCGCACTGGAGAGCGGCGAGCCGAGCAGCACCGAGATCGGCGCCGCCGCCATGAACAGCGAGACCACCGCCGCGCGGTAGCGGGCCGGGAACCAGTAGGTCAGGTAGAGGATGATGCCGGGAAAGAATCCGGCTTCCGCCGCGCCGAGCAGGAAGCGCAGCACGTAGAAGCTGGTCTCGCCTTGGATGAAGGCGAAGGCGCCCGACAGCATCCCCCAGGTGATCATCACCCGGGCGATCCACAGGCGCGCGCCGACTTTGTCGAGGATGTAGTTCGAGGGCACCTCGAACAGGAAGTACCCGAAGAAGAACACCCCGGCGCCGAAGCCGAACACCGCCGAGGTGAAGCCGAGGTCCTTGTTCATCGTCAGGGCGGCGAAGCCGATGTTCACCCGGTCGATGAAGGCGACGAAGTACAGCAGGCAGATAAACGGCACCAGGCGCCACGCGACCCGCGCATGGTCGCCTGCTCGAGCGAGCGGTCCATCGTGTCCTCCTCGGATGGGCTCCGGCGATCGAGTCGGTCTTCAGTGCCAACTTCCATGCAAGATGGCATGTGGTAAGATATTGCAGGCGGCCGCGTCAAGCCTGCATTGCAGCCTCCATGGAAGCTGATAGGCCTGCGCCGCGGTGGGAGGTCGTGATGGTTCGGGTGCGTGCGGAGAAGGCCGAAGGGGGCGAGAGCCGCCCCTCCCTCGTCGACGACGCCTATGCGGCGATGAAGGAGGAGATCCGCGAATCGCGGTTTCCGCCCGGGTACCAGGCCTCCGAGCAGGAGATCGCGCTGCGCCTCGGCATGAGCCGGACGCCGGTCCACGAGGCCGCCATCCGCCTGCAGGAGGACGGCCTCGTCCGGATCCTGTCGCGCAAGGGCATCGTCATCTGCGCGCTGGCGCCGGCCGACATGCGCGAGATCTACGACGTGGTGATCGCGGTCGAGGGGCGGGCGGCGGCGCTGATCGCGGGCCTGCCGGAAGCGGAGCGCGAAGCGGCGGCGGCGCGGCTCGCCGCCGCCACCACCGCGATGGCCGAGGCCCGGGCGGCGGGCGACCACGCGGCCTGGGGCCATGCCGACGAGGATTTCCACCGCACCCTGGTCGAGCGCGCCGGCAACGGCCGCATGATCCGGATCAACCAGACGATCAACGACCAGTCGCACCGCGCCCGCATGCTGACGCTCAAGCTGCGCCGGGAGCTCGGGGCCTCGGTCGCCGAGCACGAGCGGATCGTCGCGGCGATCCGCCTCGGCGACGCCGCCGCGGCCCAGGAGCGCGCGCAGAGCCACCGCCTGCGCGCCCGCGACGAGCTGCTTCCGCTGCTCGAGAGCTTCGGGCTGAAGCACCTCTGACCCGAATGCGGCCGTGTCCCGGCGCCGTTCGGTCCCGCCGGGGACGGAGGCGGCGGTGGACGCCCGGTCTCACGCCGTCCTTCGCGCCACCACCGGCCCCTCGTTTCGGCGCGGAGACGATGAGATCGGGACGCGTTGCTGTGCGTTAAGCGCTTTTTTACGGTCTTCGGAAAATCAAACCGAGCAATGACGCCTCATGGACGGTCGTTCGCGCGGAACAACTTCACGTTAAATATTGCGGTTCTATACATGCACCGTGGATTGCAGGCTCGGTTATCTCGGGCCTGGGTTGCGTGTGGAGATGTCGGATGCGTCGGGCCGTGTCGCGCGCGAAACCAGCGCTGGCTCGAAACCAGAGCGGCAACGTCGTCGTGATCTTCGCCCTGAGCCTGCCGTTGCTGCTCGGCGCCGGCGGGCTCGCGATCGACTACGGCAATGCCGTCCGCATCCGCGCCGTCGCGGCCAGCGTCGCGGACGCGACCGCGCTCCTCGTCGCCAACGCCGATACGGTCGCGGCGGCGGCCGAGGGTTTCCGCCTCGCCAACGCCCAGCTCACGTCCCGCCTCGGCACGGCCAATGCGGCGAACGGCTATCAGATCAACGGCACCTGGATCGACGGCGCGAACTATCGCGTGACCATCTCGACGACGCTTCGGACGAGCCTGCTGCACCTGCTGCCCGGCATGCCGCGCCAGATCACCGTCGCGACCGCGACCACGGTCAACCGCGTCGCCCCCGTCTACGAGACGGCTCCGCCGACGGTGAGCCAGCTGTCTCCCGATGCCGCCGACTACAATCGGATCTACATCTACTGCTATTCGTCTGACCCGGCCCGGCAGGCCTCCGCCGACAAGGGCCGCACGATCCCGGTGCCGATCGCCGACAACGCGACGCCGCCGTCGGACTATTCCAAGTACAAGGCCCCGACCTGCGGCGCCAACGAGGCGCCGTCCTACATGCTGCGGAACGTCCGGAACGGGCGCAGCAACAAGTCCGCCTGGGACGACCCCAATCAAGAGGTGTATCAATACTACACCGATACGATGATCGACACCGGACTGCGCGTTCAGACGATGGGCATGAAGGGCTATCGCGTCAATTCCAACGGCAGCATGACCACGGTCAACATGGTCTCGAACCCGATCCTCGAGACGATCGTCTGCGACAACCTGAGCCAATGCCGGAACAAGTCCAACGGCGGCATCCTGCCGAACAACAACACCACCCATACGCCGGCGACCTCCACCGCGAGCTGCAGCGAAGGGAAGTACATGTATTACGGGTGGGAGGATCGCCCGCCGAGCGCGGGAAGCGATCGCGACTACGACGACATCCGCATCGTCGTCTCCTGCCCGACCACGACGAAAGTCTCCGACAAGAAGCTCCGGATCGTGGAATAGGCGTTGTGTTCATGAACGCCCGCCCGACCCGTGAACCCCCTCCCCTGAGCCCGGGAATGGTCGTCGATGCGATCCGCCATCCTCGTCATCGGCAGCGGAAGGCCGGCCCGGCCCTGCGTCGCTTCCCGGCGGCGCGCGACGGAGCCAGCGCCGTCGAGTTCGCGCTGGTCGCGATGCCGTTCATCGCCCTGCTGGCCATGGTCCTGCAAACGGCCCTGCTGATCTGGGCCTCGCGCGATCTCGACGATGCGCTGCAACGCGCCGGGCGGACGATCTACACGGGAGAATTCCAGACCTCGAACGCGGGCCAGAGCGACGCCGGCACCCTACTCGCCGCCATGAAGACCGCGATCTGCGGCACCACCGCATCGCGCGTCGTCACCGTGTTCGATTGCGACACCCTGAAGCTCGACGTGGCCTTGGGCAGCTCGTTCGCCGGCAGCACGATCCCGACCCCGTTGGACACAAAGACGCGCGACTGGTCCAAGGGCTTCGGCTCGAACTATGCGTGCGCGCAGCCCGGATCGATCGTCGTCGTCACCGCGGCCGTCAAGCAACGCGTCGCGTTCGGCTTCCTCTACGCGAGCCTGCCGAGCTTCGGCGACGGCTCGCGCCTGCTTCAATCCACGGCGGTGTTTCGAACCGAACCCTATGACACGTCTTCCAGCAAGAGCTGCTAGGCCGAGGAACCGGGCGATGCTGCGGACGGCCGATCGGCCGGCATCGTCCTCCGCCTTCGGATCCGATGCCCGCGGCGTCTCGGCGATCGAGTTCGCGCTCGTCCTTCCGATCCTGCTGACGATCTCGCTCGGCATCTCGGAATTCGCGCGTGCGATCGACCATTACCGGAAGGTCACGCTCCTGGCGCGGACGGTCGCGGATCTCACCGCGCAGGGCGACGCCGCGACACCGATGGCGACCGCCACGATGACCGACATCCTGGCCTCGGCCAAGCTCGTCCTCACGCCCTATGCCAGCGGCTCGGCCAGCATCGTGGTCAGCGCGCTCGGCGTGTACGCCGACGGCGGCGGCCAGCGTCCCAAGGTCTGCTCCAGCTACGCCACGAGCAACGGCACGGCCCGCGGGCTCGGGACGGCGGCCGACCTCACCGTTCCCGACGGCTTCCAGATCGGCGGCATGCGCTACGTGCTGGCCGAGGTGAGCGTTCCCTACGCGCCGCTGCTCGGCAGCAACCTGATCCGCTTCGTCGGCGGGGCCAACAACCAGTTCACGTTCAAGGCCAACGTGCCCTGGCCGGTCCGCGGCGGCCAGCCCGCCAAGTCGACCTACAACGAGGTCGTCATGCCCGGCGGCAAAGCCTGCACCTGACGAGGCTTGCACCTGAGCGCGCCTCGCCGATCTGCAAGGCGCGCGACAGCCGGCCCTTCGCGCGGGCGGGACCGCGCGGTCAGGCCCGACCCATGCTGACCGAGAGCATCGCCGGGTCGATGCCGTTGCCGCGCAGCGCCCGGTCGTACTTTCCGGCGAGGTCGGCGTGGAAGATCAGGTCCGGGTCGGCCTGGCAGTTGAGCCAGCCGTTGGCCATGATCTCGCTCTCGAGCTGGCCCGCCTGCCAGCCGGCATAGCCGAGCGCCAGCACGGCGCTGGCCGGCCCGTCCCCCGCCGCGATCGCGCGCAGGATCTCGACGGTGGCGGTGAGGCAGATGCCGTCGTCGATGATCAGCGTCGACTGGTCGATGTGGAAGTCGTCGGTGTGGAGCACGAAGCCGCGCTTGCCCTCGACCGGGCCGCCCATCAGCACCGGCATGTGGCCGACCCGCTCGCGCAGGCGGATCGCGTCGGCCTCGCCCGCCACGTCGAGCTGCACCAGGAGGTCGGGCATCGACAGGTCGGTCACCGGCTTGTTGACGATGATGCCCATCGCGCCGTCGGCGGAGTGCGCGCAGACGTAGATGACGGAGCGGGCGAAGCGCGCATCCGTCATCCCCGGCATCGCCACGAGGAACTGGCCGTCGAGGTAGGCGGGATCGCCGGAATCGGGCATCGGTATCGAAGGCCTGGGCATCCGCGCATGCTACGCTCCGCCCCCCCGATGTCCAGCGGACAAAACGCCGTGCGGGTGTCGCCGGTCACGCGGGCGGGTCGCGCTCCGGCGTCGCCCGGTCCGGCCGCGCTCCCCGCCCTTCGGCGGTCGCCGGCGCCGAAGCGAGCACATGAGCGAGCACGCGCGCACGCAGCTGGGGGTCGTCGATCCTCTGCCACAGGCGAAGCAGCTCCGCCGTGTCGCCGAGCGGGCAGGCGCGCGGGTCGTCGAAGGCGGAGATCGGGATCGCGAGGGACCGGGCGATCTCCGCCAGCCTGGCAGCCGCTCGGCCGGAACCTGCGACGGATTCGGAACCCATGCGCATCACCGATTGAATGATCAGAAATCAGTTTTACAGTCGGCCTTGCGGTCAGCGTAACCGATCTACGTCCGACAAAAACTATCGGATGATGGCACGACAGTTCGATGGTTCCGGGCCGCGCGTCAAACCCGCATCGAGGACGGATGAATTCGCATCGCGATGTCGCGACGACGGTCGATGCCTGCATCGCGGCGCAGGCGGCGGTCGAGGCGGCGGGGACGCCGGAAATGCGGACCCTCGTCCGCATCCTCCTGTTCCGGCCCGGCCGGGAGCTGGCGCGCCTGGAGCGCGCGCGGGCGAAGGCGGTGCGCCGAGGCGCGCGGCCCGAACCGGCGACCGCATCCCGATCCCGCGGCGCCATCCCTGCGATCACCCTTGCGCGCGCCGCCTCGCTCGACAGCCCCCGCGGGCCGCGCTACGTCACCGCCGATCCGAAGCGGCGCGATGCCGCGATGCGCGAGGAACGGTCCAACATGACGATTCAGGTCGGCGATCACCTGCCCCAGGCCACCTTCCGCATCACCGGCCCCGAGGGCCCCCTCGCCAAGACCACGGACGACGTGTTCAAGGGCCGCCGCGTCGTGCTGATCGGCGTGCCGGGCGCCTTCACCCCGAGCTGCCACCGCAACCACCTGCCGGGCTTCGTCAACAACAAGGACGCGATCCTCGCGCGCGGCGTCGACGCCATCGCGGTCACCTCGGTCAACGACGTGTTCGTGCTCGACGCGTGGTCGAAGGCCAGCGGCGCGGAAGGGCTCGAGTTCCTCGCCGACGGCAACGGCGACTTCGCCAAGGGCCTCGGCCTGGAGATGGACGGCAGCGGCTTCGGCCTCGGCATCCGCTCCAAGCGCTACGCGATGCTGGTCGAGGACGGCGTGGTGCGCGTCCTCAACGTCGAGGAATCGCCCTCGAAGGCCGAGACCTCGAGCGCCGAGGCGCTGCTCAAGGTGATCTGATCCCGGCGGGGACGCCCTTGGGAGGGCGCGCCGGCCGAGGCCGGACATGCGCCCTCGAATGGCCACCTTCCCGTTGCGAATTGCGGCCCGATCAACCCCAGGGGCCGCATGTCCTTCCTGCACGAACTGCCGATCGCCGACCTGATCGCCTCCTACGGCTACGTCGCGATCTTCGTCATCATCACCCTGGAGAGCGCCGGCGTGCCGATGCCGGGCGAGACCGTGCTGATCTCCTCGGCCGTCTATGCCGGCAGCACCGGCAACCTCAACATCGCGCTGATCATCGCCGCCGCGGCCGCCGCCGCGATCATCGGCGACAACCTCGGCTACTGGGTCGGCCGGCGCTGGGGCATGCCGCTGCTGCTGCGCTACGGCCGCATGATCGCCCTCGACCACGGCCGGCTCAAGCTCGGGCAGTACCTGTTCCGCGAGCACGGCGGGAAGATCGTGTTCTTCGGCCGCTTCACCGCGATGCTGCGCGCCTACGCGGCGCTGCTCGCCGGGGTGAACCGGCTCGATGCCCGCCGCTTCATGCTGTTCAACGGGCTCGGCGGCCTCGCCTGGGCGACCAGCATGGGGCTGGGCTCCTACTATTGCGGCCGCTCGATCGAGCAGATCGCCGGCCCCGTCGGGCTGGCGCTGCTGGCCCTGGTGATCTTCGGCGGCCTGGCCCTGTGGCTGTTCGTGCGCCGCCACGAGACGCGGCTGCTCGCCGAAGCCGAGCGCGCGATCCCCGGCCCGCTCGCCTGAGCGGCGCGGGTCCTCCCCCCCTCAGCGGCGCGTCTTGAACGGCGCCATCGCGGCCACCGCCAGCGCGTCGACGCGGTTGTTCAGCGGGTCGCTGGCGTGGCCCTTGACCCAGTGCCACTCGACCGTGTGGCGGGTGCGCGCCGCGTCGATGCGGCGCCACAGGTCCTCGTTCTTCACCGGCTTCTTGTCGGCGGTGCGCCAGCCCCGCGCCTTCCAGCCGTGGATCCAGCTGGTGACGCCCTGGCGCAGGTACTGCGAGTCGGTGAACACGTCGACGCGGCAGGGGCGCTTGAGCGTCTCCAGCGCCTCGATCGCGGCGAGCAGCTCCATGCGGTTGTTGGTGGTGTGCGCCTCGCCCCCCGAGATCTCGCGGCGCGTGTCGCCGTAGATCAGGATCGCGCCCCAGCCGCCGGGGCCGGGATTCCCCGAGCAGGCCCCGTCTGTGTAGATCTTGACCCGGGTGGGGGCCGCGTCGGTCGCCGCCTCGCTCATCGCGACCATCCGTAGGCCGAGGCGTCCGCGGCCTGCCGGTGGAAGCTCAGGCGGCGGTCGTACTCGCGCGGGTCCTTCGGCTGCACCAGGGCGCCGGGCGGCACGTTCAGCCAGTCGACCAGCCGCGTCAGCATGAACCGCAGCGCCGCGCCGCGGCACAGGATCGGCAGGGCCTCGATCTCGGCGGCCTCCAGCGGGCGCACCGCCTCGTAGCCGGCGATCAGCGCCGCGCCCATGTCGCGGTGGTAGGTGCCCTCAGGAGAGAAGCACCACGCGTTGAGGCAGATCGCGAGGTCGTAGGCGAAGGCGTCGGTGCAGGCGAAGTAGAAGTCGATCAGCCCCGACAACCCGTCGCCGATGAAGAACACGTTGTCGGTGAAGAGATCCGCGTGGATCACCCCGCCGGGCAGGTTCGCCGGCCAGCGCGCCTCGAGCAGGGCGAGGTCGTCGCGGGTGCGCGCGGCGAGCCCGGGCGCGACGCCGTCGGCCTGGCGCTCGGCCTGGTCGAACAGCCCCCGCCAGGCGCCGACCGAGAGGCTGTTGTCGCGGCGCATGCCGAAATCGGCGCCCGCCGCATGGAGCCGGGCCAGGGCGCGTCCGAGCTCGGCACAGTGATGCGCGGTCGGCGCCTTCACCGAGACCCCGTCGAGGAAGCTGACGATCGCCGCCGGGCGGTCGCACAGGGTGCCGAGCGCCGTGCCGTCGCGGTTGCGGATCGGCTGCGGGCAGGCCAGCCCGCGGCTCGCCAGGTGCTCCATCAGGCCGATGAAGAACGGCAGGTCGCCGGCCCGCACCCGCTTCTCGTACAGGGTGAGGATGTAGGCGCCGCCGGTGGTGTGCAGGAAGAAGTTGGTGTTCTCGACCCCTTCCGCGATGCCCTTGTAGGAGAGCAGCCCGCCGATCTCGTAATCGGCGAGGAAGTCGGTCAGCGCCGCGTCGGATACCTCGGTGTAGACGGCCACGGCGCTTCTTTTCTACGGATCTTCAGATCAATCGGCACGCGACGATGTTCCCCGCCGGCCCGAGCCGGCGAGACGGGCGGGCGATGGCACCCGCCGCCCAAAGTCGCAGAGAACCTACTCGGCGGCTTCGCTGCGCAGCTCGCGCGGCAGCGGGAAGACCATGTCCTCGACCACGGTCTGCACCGTGTCGACCGTCACCGTGTAGCGGGCGGCGAAGGCGTCGATGATCTCCTCGACCAGCACCTCGGGGGCCGAGGCGCCGGCGGTGAGGCCGAGCTTGGTGATGCCCTCGAAGGCGGGCCAGTCGATCTCCTCGGCGCGGAGCACGAGGCGGGTGATCGGGCAGCCGACGCGCTCGGCGACCTCGCGCAGGCGCTGCGAGTTCGAGGAGTTCGAGGAGCCGACGACGATCAGCGCGTCGACCAGCGGCGCGATCTGCTTCACCGCCTCCTGACGGTTGGTGGTGGCGTAGCAGATGTCGTCCTTGTGCGGCCCGGTGATGGTCGGGAACTTCGCCTTCAGGGCCGCGACGATGTGCAGGGTGTCGTCGACCGACAGCGTCGTCTGGGTGACCCAGGCGAGGTTGTTCGGGTTCTCGGGCTCGAGCGCGGCGATCTGCTCGAGGTCCTCGACCAGGGTGATCGAGCCCTTGGGCAGCTGGCCCATGGTGCCGACGACCTCCGGGTGGCCGGAATGGCCGACGAGGAGCACGTGGCGGCCGCGCTTGTGGTGGATCTCGGCCTCGCGGTGGACCTTGGTCACCAGCGGGCAGGTGGCGTCGATGGTGATCAGGCCGCGGGTGTCGGCGTTGGCCGGCACGGTCTTGGCCACGCCGTGGGCGGAGAAGATCACCGGCGCCTCGCCGTCGGGGACCTCGTCGAGCTCGCGCACGAACACCGCGCCTTTGCGCTTCAGGCTCTCGACCACGTACTTGTTGTGCACGATCTCGTGGCGCACGTAGACCGGCGGCCCGTAGATCGCGAGCGCGCGCTCGACCACGTCGATCGCCCGCACCACGCCGGCGCAAAAGCCGCGGGGGGCCGCGAGCAGGATCTCCAGCGGCGGCTTTGCGGCCGTTGCGGTGGCCCCGTCCGAGGCGGTGTCGAGATTCGTGATGGCGCTCATGATCCGGGATGTGGCGAGGAGGGGCCCGCCCTGTCAACCGGGCGGCCGCGGCAAACCCGCCGCGTGGGCACGCGCTATAGCACGTTTGCCGGCGCGGGTGACCCCCGGAACCGGCGTTCGTCGAAGGGTGGGGATTCGGGGGCGCTGCGCGGTTCGCGTCGGGGTTCAGGTCCCGGCGCCGACGAGTCGCGCCTTGGCGGCCGAGGCGAGAAAGCCGGACCGGGTCTCGCCGGCCGAGGCGGCCGCGCGATCGATCCGCTTCAGCAGATTCTCCTCGACCGAGATGTTCACCCGCACGGCGCGCCCGGGGAGGTCGACGTCGAGGACAGCGACGATCGCATCGGCGCTGTCCTCGCGGAACACGCGATCGCGGCGCAGCGCGTCGAGCGAGCGGATGCCGGGGATCGGCTCGCCATCCTCGGCCAGGCCGCCGACATGGAAGGCCAGCATCTCGGCCGCCTTCACGTAGAGCGTGTCGAGGTCGTCCGCGCCGGTGGTGGCGCCGGGGAAATCGGGGAACGAGGCGCCGTAGTTTCCGGCCTCGCCGTGGATCAGCATGACGACACGGGCCATGGGCGGTGCTTCCCGTCGGGCCGACGATCCGGCCTCGTCCTCGAAGGGCGGAGGCGTCACCACGCCCACCCGGCTTGCCGATACACGCTTCGCAGCGGGCCGATCGCCTGCTCGCGCCGACCGGCATCCACCGTCACCCGTCCTGGCTTGGTCGGATGCTTGAGCTGGACATGGTCGCCCGGGCCCTTCCGTGCGATCCCCCATCCGTCGGCTTCGAGGGCGGCCAGCAGGTCGCGGGTCTTCGAGAGGCGGACGCGAGGCGGCATGGCGATCCCGTCCGGGTCGCTCGCTGCGGCCGCAGAGCGGTCGATCCGCGGGCCTGCAAGCCGGATTATAAGCGTCGCCCGTCGTTGCGCAAGCTTGTGTATGGCAAGCGCGCGTGCGGACGGCGCGATCGGCAGCGCGCGCCTGCCGTCCGACCTTCGTGACCGCGCGTCCCGCATCCGGGACGCGACCGCCGCCCCCTCCGGCCCCGCCTCAGGCGGCGCGGAGCGAAGCCAGCATGCGGCTCATCTCGGCGTTGAGGTGCTCGGACTGGCGCGACAGCTCGGTGGCGGAGGTCAGCACCTGCGAGGCCGCGGCGCCGGTCTCGTCGGCCGCCGCCGCGAGCCCGCCGATGTTGGCCGTCACCGCCCCCGTCCCGGAGGCCGCCTCGCCGACGTTGCGCACGATCTCCTGGGTCGCCGCGCCCTGCTCCTCCACCGCCGCCGCGATCGAGGCCGACACCCCGGAGATCTCCCGGATCCGTCCCGCGATCGCGTCGATCGCCGCGACCGCCTGGCGGGTCGAGTCCTGGATCCGCCCGATCTGGCTGCCGATCTCGCCGGTGGCCCGCGCCGTCTGCGCGGCGAGCTCCTTCACCTCGGCCGCTACCACCGCGAAGCCGCGGCCGGCCTCGCCGGCGCGCGCCGCCTCGATCGTGGCGTTCAGGGCGAGCAGGTTGGTCTGCCCGGCGATCGACGAGATCATCGCCACCACGTCGCCGATCCGGGCCGCCGCCTCGCTCAGGTCCTGCACCACGGCCGCCGTCTGCGCCGCCTCGGCCACCGCCCCCTGCGCCAGCGCCGAGGAGCCGCCGACCTGCCGCCTGATCTCCAGCACCGACGAGCCGAGCTCCTCGGCCGCCGCCGCCACCGTGTTGACGTTCGAGGCCGCCTCCTCGGCGGCCATCGCCACCGTCGTCGACTGCGATGCCGTCTGCGTCGCGGTCGCCGTCATGCTCTGCGCCGTCGCCTGCAGCTCGGTCGCCGCCGCGGTCACCGTCGCGACGATGCCGCCGACCGAGCGCTCGAAGGTGTCGGCCATCTGCCGCATCGCGGCCTTGCGCTGCGCCTCCGCGCCGGCCCGCGCCAGGGCGGTCTCGCTCTCCAGCGCCCGCATGCGCAGCAGCGCAGCCTTGAACACCTGCACCGCGTCGGCGATGCGGCCCATCTCGGTGCGCGTGCCCTGGAGCGGGATCGCGGTCTCGAGGTCGCCCTCGGCCAGGGCCTGCATCGGCCGGACGACGCGGTCGATCCCGCGGCCGATGCCGGCGATCAGCAGCACGGCCATCGCGACCGCCAGGGCCAGGGCCGTCCCGAGGGCCGCGACCATCCAGAACCGGGTGCGCGCGACGGATGCCGCGGCGGACGCTTCCGCGCGCGCGGCGCCCTCCGTGTTGAGGGCGATGATCCTCTCCAGGGCGATCGAGGCGTTGCGGCGCGCGCCGATCCCCTTGCTCTGGTAGGCGAGCAGCGCCTCGGCCTTCTCGCCGGCGCGGGAATGGGCGAGGATCGGCGCCTCGGTGGCGGTGAAGGCGCCCCACTCGCGCAGGAAGCTCTCGTACAGCGCCCGCTCCTCGGGCTGCGCGATGCCGCGCGCGTAGGCGGCCATCCCGGTCTCGATCGCCTGGCCGCGCTGGGCGATGTCGCCCTCGATGGCGGCCAGCGCCTTCGGCTCGGTGGTGAGCATGTGCCGCAGCAGGCTGGTGGTGTACCGCCCGGTCAGCGCGTCGAGGGCGCCGGCGTCGCGGACGTTCGGCAGCCACCGCGTCTGCACGTCGACCAGCCGTTCCTCGACCGTCGCGATGCCGGACAGGCCGGCGAGCCCGAGCCCGAGCACGAACAGGGTCAGCGTCGCGAAGGCGGCGACGAGCCGCGTGCGGATCGAAACATTTCTCAGGGACACGCGCGACTCCGGGAATAAAGTCTTCATGGGCTTCGGCGCCCGAACATTTGCTCGCAATAAAGTATAGGTGGCCCGCGTTAAGGAATACAAAAGCGCAACCCCGATCCGTGCCCGACGCCCGGGGGACGGCGTTCCGCGCCGGCCGTTCCGGCGGGCCCGCGCGCCGCCGCGGGCCGGCCGGGTGACGAACGGCACCCGCAAGGCCCTCGCGCCTCCGCGCCGTCCGCGGTAAGGGCAGGACGTCCCGTCCTCGCGATCAGGCGCTTCATGGCGAGCCCGGCCGAACATGCGAGCTTCCTGCCGCCGGTGCTGACGTTCCTGTCGGCGGCGGTGATCGGCGTGCCGATCTTCCGGCTGCTCGGGCAGAGCGCGGTGCTGGGCTACCTCGTCGCCGGGGTGCTGATCGGCCCGTCCGGCCTGTCGCTGATCGCCGAGCCCGAGACGGCGGCGAGCGTCGCCGAGATCGGCGTGGTGCTGCTGCTGTTCATCGTCGGGCTCGAATTGCACCTGTCGCAGCTCGTCTCGATGCGCCGCGACATCTTCGGGCTCGGCACGGCGCAGCTCGTCGTCTGCGCGATCGTGCTCGGGGGCCTCGGCGTGCTGCTCGGCGCGGCGCCCAGCGCCAGCGGCATCATCGGCATCACGCTGGCGCTCTCGGCCACCGCGGTGGCGCTGCAGCTCCTGGAGGAGCGCGGCGACCTCGGCACCGCCTACGGCAGCCGCGCTTTCGCGGTGCTGCTGTTCCAGGACATCGCCGTCGTCGGCATCCTGGCGCTGATGCCGCTCCTGGCATCGGCCGGCGGCGGCAGCGGCGCGCCCTGGCTCGGGGACGCGGCGCTCTCCACCGGCAAGGCGCTGGCGGCGATCGTCGCCGTGGTGCTCGTCGGCCGCTACGGCCTGAACCGCTTCTTCCGCCTGCTCGCCGCGAGCGGCGCCCGCGAGGTGATGACGGCGGCGGCCCTCCTGGTGGTGCTCGGCACCGCGCTGCTGATGGCCGAGGTCGGCCTGTCGATGGCGATGGGCGCGTTCCTGGCCGGCATCCTGCTGTCGGAATCGAACTTCCGCCACCAGCTCGAGGCCGACATCGAGCCGTTCCGCGGCATGCTGCTCGGCCTGTTCTTCATGAGCGTCGGCATGTCGATCGACGGCGGGCTGGTGCGCGCGGTTTGGCCGCTGCTGTTCGGGGCGACCTTCGCGGCGATCCTGGTCAAGGTCGCGCTGGTGGCCGGGCTGTTCCGCCTGTTCGGCTCGACCTGGCTCGACGCGGTGCGCGGCGCCGCGATCCTGGCGCCGGCCGGCGAGTTCGCCTTCGTGCTGCTGCCGCTCGCCGGCTCGCTGGGCTTGACCGACGCCACCGCCACGCGCTTCGCGGTGGCGCTCGCCGCCCTCACCATGCTGATCGGCCCGGTGGCGGCCAAGGGCCTCGACAAGGCGCTCGACCTCGCCCGCGCCCGCCGCGGCGGCGAGGCGCTGCCGGCCACCGACGTGGTCGAGAGCGCCGAGGCCCGCGTCCTGGTGATCGGCTTCGGCCGGTTCGGGCAGATCCTGACGCAGGTGCTGCTCGCCGAGGGCATCGGCGTCACGGTGATCGACAAGGACGTCGAGCAGATCCGCTCGGCCTCGCGCTTCGGCTTCCGGATCTACTACGGCGACGGCACCCGCCTCGACGTGCTGCGCGCCGCCGGCATCGGCCGGGTCGACCTGGTGTGCCTGTGCATCGACGACGCCGAGGCGGCGCTGAAGATCGTCGACATCGTCCACGAGGAGTTCGAGTCGGTCCGCACCTACGTCCGCGCCTACGACCGGATGCACGCCGTCGAGCTGATGAACCGCGACGTCGACTTCCACATCCGCGAGACCGCCGAATCCGCCCTGGTGTTCGGCCGCGCGACGCTGGAGGGCCTCGGGCTGTCCGCCGACGCCGCCGCCGCGCGGGTCGAGGACGTGCGCAAGCGCGACGTCGCCCGCCTCGTGCTGCAGCAGGCCGGGGCGCTCCCCGAGGGCGGCGGCTGGCTGCGCGGCATCGGCGTGCCCGAGATGAAGCCGGAGCCGCTCACCGCCCCGCAGCGCCCGGCCCGCGCGCTCTCGGCCGAGACCCGCGACATTATCGGCAACGACCGCCGCGAGGCCGCCGGCCGCATGCTCGACCGGCCGCCGGTCGACACCGCCGAGCGCGAGGCCGAGCGCGAGGCCGAGGCGGCGGCGCAGGCGGAGGCGGACGCCCAGGCCGCGCGCGCGATCCGCACGCCGGCGATGGAGGTCCAGAGCGGTGAGCGGTGAGGCGGACGCCGCCCTTCCCCCTCCCCCTGAAGCGGGGAAGGGTCCCCCCCGCAGCAGGGGGAGAGAGCGGAGCGCGTCGTCCGGAGACGGCGCTCCCCTCTCACGGCCCTCGCCGACGCAAGACCCTCCCTCCCCCGCTTCGGGGGGAGGGAAGACCGTGCCACCCGATGCCGGCCGCTTCGTCACCGGCTCGATCCTGCGCCACGTGGTGGTGATGAGCGCCACCGGCTCGATCGGCCTGATGGCGGTGTTCGTCGTCGACCTGCTGTCGCTGCTCTACGTGTCGAAGCTCGGCGACACCGACCTCACCGCCGCGGTCGGCTTCGCCGCGATCGTCCAGTTCTTCGCCATCGCCATCAACATCGGCCTGATGATCGCCGCCGGCGCCCTGGTCAGCCGCGCGATCGGCGCCGGCGACCGGGACGGCGCGCGGCGGATCGCGACCTCGTCGACGCTGCTCGGGCTCGCCGCCTCCGCCCTCCTCGTGGCGCTGCTGCTGCCGCTGTCGGACCCGCTGCTGCGGGCGATCGGCGCGGAGGGCGAGACGCTGACCGTGGCCGAGCGCTTCCTCTGGATCGCCCTGCCCTCGAACGTGCTGATGGGCCCGGGGATGATGTTCTCCGGGCTGCTGCGCGCGGTCGGCGCCGCGCGCCAGGCGATGTTCGTGACGCTCGGCGGCGCGCTGGTGACGGTGGGGCTCGATCCGCTGCTGATCTTCGGGGCCGGGCTCGGGGTCGACGGGGCGGCGATCACCACCTGCGTGGCGCGCGCCACCTTCGCGCTGATCGGCTGGCACGGGGTGCGCCAGCACCGGATGCTGGCGCCCGCGAGCCTCGCGGCGACGGTCGCCGACGCGCCGCTGGTGTTCCGGATCGCGCTGCCGGCGGTGCTCACCAACCTCGCGCCGTCTGTGGCGAGCGCCTTCCTCGCCCACGTGCTGGCCCGCTACGGCGCGGTGGCGGTGGCGGCCAACGTGGTGATCGACCGGCTCACCCCGGTGGCCTTCGGCGGCCTGTTCGCCCTGTCGGGCTCGATCGGCCCGATCCTCGGCCAGAACTGGGGCGCCCGCCGCTTCGACCGGATGCGCGGCGTGCTCCGCGACGGCGCGCTCGTGACCTTCCTCTACGTGGCGGTGGTGTGGGCCGCCCTGGTGCTCGCCCGCGGCCCGCTGATGCGGCTGTTCGCGCTCGACGGGGTCGCCGCCGACCTGTTCGGCTTCTTCTGCCTCGTCAGCGGCGGGGTATGGTTCTTCAACGGCCTGCTGTTCCTGGCCAACGCCGCGTTCAACAACCTCGGCTTCCCGTTCCGCTCGACCCTGCTCAACTGGGGCCGGGCGACGCTGGGCACGATGCCGCCGGCGCTCGCGGGCGCCGCCCTGTACGGGCCGCGCGGGGTTCTCGCCGGCGTCGGCATCGGCTCGCTCGCCTTCGGGCTGGCCGGCATCCTAATGGCCGCCCGCACGGTCACGCTGCTCGAGCGCGACGTCGTGGTGCCGGCGCGCGCGCCCGATCCCGAGGCGAGCGTCGCCGCCGGCCCGGCCCATGGCGGCGCGCTGGTGTAGCGCGCCGCGTCGCGTCGGCGGGCGCGACGTCCCGGGCATCCCGGCCGCGACGCGATCCCCGGTGGATGCGCGGCACCGATCGCGCCGGGACGAGACCGAACGTTGGCCGGCAACTGGCCAGCGGCGTCGATAAGGGTCTAGACTTGGAACGCGCGGCCCGCGATGCGGTTTTCCGCGCGGCGAACAGACCAAGGCCGCGTGATGTTCAACCCGCTCGACATGCTTCAGGCCCAGAACGGCGCCGGGATGCAGAGTGTGGCCCAGCAGTTCGGCCTCACCCCCGAGCAGACGCGCCGGGCGATGGAGGCCCTGATGCCGGCCTTCGCGCTCGGGCTGCAGCGCAGCGCCGTCCCTGACCCGACCGGCCTGTCGCAGATATTCGGGCTGGCCGGCGCCCGCCCCGCCGCGAGCCCGGCACCCAGCCCGGCCGAGACCATGCTCGGGCAGATGTTCGGCTCGCCGGCCCTCACCCAGGCGATCCTGCAGCAGGCCTCCTCGGCCAGCGGCGTCGGCTCGCAGGTGCTGCGCCAGATGCTGCCGATGATGGCCGGAGCGGTGGTCGCGAGCATCGTCCACATGCTGCTGAACCAGCAGGCTCCGGAGGCCAAGGCGGCGCCCGCCCCGGCGCCCTCGCCGTTCGCGGTCGCGCCGGGCTGGGCCGAGATGATGAAGGCGTTCGTCCCGGCGCAGGCCGCGCCGGAGGCGCAGAAGCAGGCCGCCAGGCCCCCGGTCTCGAAGCCCCAGGTCTCGAAGCCCGCACCGAAGCCGGAACCCGATGCCGCCGGCGGCATGTTCCAGCAGATGCTGAAGACCGGCGCCGAGGTTCAGGAACAGAACGTCAAGGCGATGCAGGGCCTGTTCGAGGCGTTCTGGGCCGAGGCCGACCCCGCCAAGGCGGCCGCGGCCAAGCCCTCGGGCACGACGCCGAACGCCGACCCCGCCTCGGAGCCGGACGCGTCGCACCGGTCGCGCAAGGGTCGGCCGGGGACGCGCTGAGGTTGGTCAGTTCTGGCTGACCGCGTTTCCGATGGTCTGGTAGACGGTGCTGACCTTGGACGCGTAGAGGCGCAGGCTGCCGACGATGGCCAGGAAGACCAGCCCCGAGATCAGGGCGTACTCGATGCTCGTCGCGCCGCGCGCGTCGGCGGCGAAGCGGCGCTTCGGCGGCACGGCTCCGGCCCCTTTCGACAGTTCGACGGCCGTCCTCGACATCGATGATCGCCTTCCTCGGCCGAACCGGCACACGGCGACCCTACCCGCGCGACCTTGAGGATGTTTTAACTCGATCGGCGACGGGCGACGGTCGCGGCATCCGCCGAAGCAGGATCCGTGCGACCGGCCGTTTTGCGGGTCCCCTCCCCCGCTTGCGGCGAGAGGGGATGGGCGCTCGGGCGACCCGTCGGGAGCGGGCCCCGCGGGCGCCTTCGCTCCGCTCAGCCGTGGCCGGCTTCCTTGCGCAGGGCGTCGATGCGCTTGGAGGCCTCGGCCTTGTCGATGTCGGGATCGAACGCCTCGGGCTCCTTGGTCTCCTCCGACAGGGTCTTGAGATAGGAGGCCTGCGCACCGGTCATCGGCTCGCCGCCGGTGGTCCACTGGTCGGGATCCTTGATCTGGTTCGACACGTCCTTCGGGTCGGTCTTCGGGTTCTCGTTCGAAGCGGACTTCGTGTCGGACTTCGAATCGGACTTCGCCGTGGTCTTGGCAGCGGCCTTGGTCATCGGGCACTCACGCGTTCATGGAATGTTCCGTCAGAACGCGGCCCGCATCCCCGAGGTTCCCCGCCGGCCGGAACCGGCGGGGGATAAGACGCCTCAGGCCGCGCGCGCCTGCGGCTGCACCTCGGCGAGGTAGTCGTCCATCAGCGTCCGGGTGATCGCGCCCGGCGCGAACCGGTAGGGCCCGATCTCGGAGACCGGGGTGACCTCGGCGGCCGAGCCGGTGATGAAGCATTCCGAGAAGTCGGCCATCTCCTCGGGGCGGATGCGGCGCTCGGTGACCGCGAAGCCGCGGCGGCGGGCCAGCTCGATCACCGTCTGCCGGGTGATGCCGTTGAGGAAGCGGTCGGCGGTGGGGGTGTGGATCGCCCCGTCGCGGATGAAGAACACGTTGGCGCCGGTGCACTCGGCGACGTTGTCCTCGAAGTCGAGCATCAGCGCGTCGGCATAGCCCTTGTTCTCGGCCCGGTGCTTGGAGATCGTGCAGATCATGTACAGGCCCGCCGCCTTCGAGGCGCAGGGGGCGGTGCGGGGGTCGGGCCGGCGATACTCGGCGATGTCGAGGCGGATGCCCTTCATCTTGGTGGCGGCGTCGAAGTAGCTCGGCCATTCCCAGGCGGCGATCGCCAGGTGGATGGTGTTGCCCTGGGCCGAGACGCCCATCATCTCCGAGCCGCGCCAGGCGACCGGGCGGAGATACGCGTCCTGCAGGCCGCTGACCTTGAGCACGGCCTCCTTAGCCGCGACGATCTCGGCGGCCGAATACGGCACCGCGAAGTCGAGCAGCTCGGCGGAGCGGCGCAGGCGCTCGGCATGGGCGAGGCTCTTGAAGATCACCCCGCCATAGGCGCGCTCGCCCTCGAACACCGACGAGCCGTAATGCAGCCCGTGGCTCAGCACGTGGATCTTGGCGTCCCGCCACGGCACCATGGCGCCGTCGAACCAGATGGTGCCCTCGCGCTCGTCGAACGGGATCACGGACATGGGAACGTCTTCCTGGAAATCGTCGCGGCCCGCGCAACCTGCGGGCCCTTCGGCGGGGACGATGTCGATGGGCGCGCATGCGGGCGGCGCCGGCGGGGTTGACGGGTACCAACCGGCCTGGAATATGTCAACGACACTGACGTATATCGCGCGCACGCTCCTGTTCCCATCCTCTCCGCTCCGACGTCCTTCGCGCCGACGTTCGTCTCCTCTCCCGCCCTTCGCGCCGCAACCGGACCCGGGCCGCACGTGACATCTCCCGCCCTCCGCGAACGCAAGGACGCCGCCGAGCCGGCCGCCGCCTGCAGCAGCGACGACCTGATCGAGCTCCTGTTCTTCGCCTATCGCGACTTCGTCGGCGATCCGGACCGGATCCTGGCCGAGTACGGCTTCGGCCGGGCGCACCACCGGGTGCTGCACTTCGTCGACCGCTATCCCGGCCTGACCATCGCCGAATTGCTCGACATCCTGCGCATCACCAAGCAGAGCCTCAACCGGGTGCTGAAGGACCTGATCGGCCAGGGCTACATCGCCCAGCGGCCCGGCACCCAGGACCGGCGCCAGCGCCTGCTCACCTGCACGCCGAGCGGCGCGGCGCTGGCCGCCGACCTCACCCGCGTGCAGGCGCGGCGGCTGGCCCGCGCGCTGGCCTCGCCGGAGGATGCGGCCGCCCCCGAGAGCTTCCTGATGGCGATGATCGAGCCCGACGAGCGCGCGGTGGTGCGCCGCCTGATGGCCCGCCGCGGCGGCGGGGCCGCCTGATGGCCGCCCATGCCCGCACCGAGCTCTCCGACGGGGCGCCGCACGTCCTCGTGGTCGACGACGACCGGCGCCTGCGCGAGCTGCTCGCCCGCTACCTCGCCGAGCAGGGGTTCCGCGTCACCGCCGCCGCGAGCGCGGCCGAGGCGCGGGCCAAGGCGCAGAGCCTGGTCTTCGACGCGATGGTGCTCGACGTGATGATGCCGGGCGAGGACGGCTTCGCCTATGCGCGCAGCGTGCGCGAGACCTCGCGCGTGCCGATCCTGATGCTCACCGCCCGCTCCAACCCGAACGACCGGGTGATGGGCCTCGAGATCGGCGCCGACGACTACCTGCCGAAGCCGTTCGAGCCGCGCGAGCTGACGCTCCGGCTCACCAACATCATCAACCGGGCGTCGGGCCCGCGCCGCGACACCGGCACAGGCGACGTGGTGACCTTCGGGCCGTTCTCCTACCGGATCGAGCGCGGGGAGCTGCGCCGCGAGGACGAGATGATCCGCATCACCGAGCGCGAGCGCGAGATCCTGACGATCCTGGCCGGCGCCCACGGCGCCAACGTCGAGCGCGAGGTGCTGGCCGGAGGCGGAGGGCTCGCCGCCGAGCGCACCATCGACGTGCAGATCAACCGCCTGCGCCGCAAGACCGAGGTCGACCCGGCCAACCCCACCTTCTTGCAGACCGTGCGCGGGGTGGGGTATCGGCTCGCGGTGGATTGAGGGACGATGGCGCCCCTCAGATCTCGATCTCGGTCCCCACCTCCACCACCTGCCGCGTCGGCAGCCCGAAATGGGCGCCGGTGCGCTCGGCGTTGCGCTTCATGAAGGCGTAGAGGCCCTCGCGCCAGCTGTGCATGCCGGGGTTGGTCGGCGACGGGATGATGGCCTCGTGGCCGACGAAGTAGGTGATGTCCTCCACGAACTCCGCCGGCAGCAGGCCGCTCGCTACCGCGCATTGCAGCCCTTCGGGAATCGAGGCCGTCTGCATGAAGCCGTAATGCAGCACCACGCGCTCCATCCCGGGCGTGTATTTCGAGATCGCCTTGCGGATGCCCGAAGCCACGAGCGTCACCTCCGCGCGCTGCGACGCCGGCACGATCGGCTCCTCCTCGTAGATCACGGTGATCAGGAGGATGCGCTCGTGCAGGCAGCGGCTGCGCTCGACCAGGCGCCCGAGCGCCATCGGGATGCCCTCGCTCGCCGCCGAGAGGAAGGCGGCGGTGCCGGGCAGCGTCACCGGCGGGTGCGAGGCGAGGCGGGCGAGGAAGGCGTCCTCCTTCTGCCGCAGCGGCTCGCGCACCGCCTCCAGCACCCGGTTGCCCTTCATCCAGGTCAGCATCAGGAAGGCGACCGAGAAGGCCAGCACCAGCGGGAACCAGCCGCCCTCGAGGAGCTTCGCGCTGTTGGCCGCCAGGAACACCAGGTCGATGGCGAGGAAGAAGCCGTTGACCGCGAGCACCGCGGCGAGGCCGTAGCCCCAGCGCAGCGCGATCAGCGCGGCGAGCAGCGTGGTGATGCCCATCAGCGCCGAGACGGCGATGCCGTAGGCGCCGGCCAGCGCATCGGAAGAGCCGAACAGCACCACCGCGACGAGGGTGGCGAGCGCCAGGAGCCAGTTCACCGCCGGCACGTAGATCTGCCCGCGCTCGTGCTTGTCGGTGTGGACCACCCGCATCGCCGGCATGAAGCCGAGCTGGATCGCCTGCTGCGTCAGAGAATACACCCCCGAGATCACCGCCTGCGAGGCGATGACGGTGGCCATGGTGGCGAGCGCCACGAGGGGATAGTGCGCCCAGTCCGGCGCGAGCCGGTAGAACGGGTTCTCGATCGCGTCCGGCTCGGCGATGAGCAGCGCGCCCTGCCCGCAATAGTGGATCAGCAGCGCCGGCAGCACGAGGCCGAACCACGCGGTGCGGATCGCCGGCGCCCCGAAATGCCCGAGATCGGCATACATCGCCTCGCCGCCGGTGACCGCGAGGAAGGCCGCGCCGAGCATCAGGAACGAGACGTGCCAGCCGGCATGGACCAGGAAGTCGACCGCCCGCCACGGGTTGACCGCCGCCAGGATCTGCGGCGCGTGCCAGATGCTCGGGATCGCCAGCAGCACCAGGACGGAGAACCACACCAGCATCACCGGGCCGAACACCCGGCCGATCACCGCCACGCCCTGCCGCTGGACCAGGAACAGCCCGATCAGGATCAAAATCGTCAGCGGGACGACGAAGGGGCTCAGCACCGGCGCGTCGACCTTCAGGCCCTCGATCGCCGACAGCACCGAGATCGCCGGGGTGATCGCGCCGTCGCCGTAGAGAAGCGCCGCGCCGACGAGCCCGACCACCAGCAGCAGCGCCTGCCAGGTGCCGGCCTTGGCGTGGCGGGCGCCGAGCAGCGCCAGCATCGCGACGATGCCGCCCTCGCCGCGGTTGTCGGCGCGC
>NZ_JAKSYR010000162.1:0-1622 GCF_022829705.1 Methylobacterium sp. E-025 | reverse complement strand
CGGAGGGTCGGGGGTCAGCGCGAGTTCGGGCTCTCCGCAGGTCTGAGCTTCCAAAACCCGGCAACGACAACAGCGGCAACAGGCAACGGCAGCAGTGGCAACAACGGCAACCAAGGCAGCGTTCGCACGGCGTCACAAGGTTTGCCGCTCGACGGTGAACAAGTGGGAGGCGCGCGGCCACCTCGTCATGACGGTCGACGGCTTGGTCAATGTCGAGGCGTCCGACGACCTCCTGACGAAGCGGCCGGTGGCCTATCGCGGCGGGACGACGAAGGGCCCCGCCGCACCCGAGAAGCCCCGACAGGACGATCCAGTTTTAGATAGTGTCTCGCAGTCCGACCCGGCCGACGTGGTGATCGCCGCGCTCAGCACCATCGTCCGCGAGATCGGGGCCCGTGCCGCTTGCCGCGCTGTCGAGTTCGGCGCATCGCTCCAGACCGCCTACGCCCTCGACACTGCCGTCTGCGTCGAAGCCTGTGCCATCGGCGAGTGCTTTCTCACCAGCATCGGCGCCCCGCTCGCAGCCCTCTGGAGCCTCGTCGAGGTCGCCGACGTGCATCACGGCGGGATCCTCCCTGCAGATTGGCCGGCGCTGGCAGAGGCCGCAGGAGAACCGCTCGACCTGCCTGCGCTGGAAAACTGGTTCTACGCCCTCCCGAGCTTCGACCCGCCGAAGGATGCAACCCATGGCTGACGAACGCCTCCGCCTTGTCGCAGAAGTCACCGATCAGTTCACCGGTCCGCTCGACAAGCTTCAGACCGCGCTGAGGCGCACGGGTGCGGCCGGCACGCAGACCGGTAAGGATCTCAAGAAGGACTTCGAAGGCTTTCACGGCGTTCTCGGCAAAACGAACAGCGCTTTGCAGAGCATGACGGCTCCGCTGTCGGCGCTTGGCGTTGCAGGCTTGGGTGCCAGCCTGTCCCTGACCGGCATCGCGACTGCTCTCTCGGGTTTCTCTAAGGGCACGCAGCAGCTTAGCATCCTCTCAAAAGAAACCGGGCTCGCCGTCAACGAGCTTCGCGCCTTTGGCGCGCTTGGGGAGCGCTTCGGCGTATCCGCCGATACGATGCAAGGCGGCGTCAAGCGGTTCTCCGATGAGATGAGCCAGCTTCGCAGGCGGTTCGGCGAGGCATACTCCGGCCTTCAGGCAATGAACCTCGGCGAGCTTGTCGAGAAGCTGGTTGCTGCGCCAAACATGAAAGCCGCGCTTGATAGCGCGATGGAGTCCTTTTCCAACATCTGAGACCCGGTCAAGCGTCGGAAAGTCGCCGAGATGCTGTTCGGGGCCGATCAGATCGGCGCCGTCGCCGGCCAAGTGGCTGGCAAGTATCGCGAGATGATGACGGAGATCCAAGGCTCCATCGGCTCCATGAGCAAGGAGACCGAGAAGGCGGCTGCGGACTTCGAAAAGAATATGAACCGGATGGGCAACGCCGCCGAGCGGCTGAAGCTCAACGTGCTCGGCCCTCTGCTCAAGGGGCTCAATACCATCGTCGAGAGCGGCGACAGGGCTGGCATCCGCGGTAACGCCGAGGCGATGGACAAGGATCTCAGCGGGCGCCTGACCGACGCCACCAAACGCCGGGATGTGTTGAACGCAGATCCAGTCAAGAACGCCGAC
>NZ_JAKSYR010000002.1:0-8932 GCF_022829705.1 Methylobacterium sp. E-025 | reverse complement strand
CGACGGTGAGCAGCGCGGCGCCCGAGCCCTGGATCAGCTCGAGCCGGTGACGGTCCTCCGCCCGCAGGTGGGTCTCGTCGAGCAGCATGTCGGCGTAGCCGAGGATGCCGTTCAGGGGCGTGCGGATCTCGTGGCTCATCGTCGCGAGGAAGTCGCTCTTGGCCTCGCTCGCCCGCTCGGCCTCGGTACGCGCCTCTTCGGCGACGCGCGTCTGCTCTTGCACACGCTGCGCGAGCGTCGCGTTCAACTCGAACAGAGCGCGCTCCGCAGTCTCACGTGCGGTTTCGTCCCTAAGCGTCAGTACCGCCCCGATCTGCTGGCCATCCGCCCCACGAAGCGGTTGAGCGTTGCCAATGGCCAGCACTTCGACACCGTCCGGCCGGACGATCCGCCACCGCGCCTCCCGAACCGTCTCCCCACGCACCGCGCGCGCCAGCGGCAACTCAAGCGGCGGGTAAGGTCGCCCATCCTCGGTGAAGAGGCGGTAGGTGTCGCTGTAGGCATCGGGCTCGACATCGAGGCGAGCAACACCGTGGATGGCAGCGGCAGCCCCGTTCACCATCGAGATCCTGCCCACCGCATCGGTGACGATCACGCCCTCGGCGAGCTGATTGAGGATGATGGCCTGCGTCGCAGCGGCAGTCTCAGTTTGGTCCGCGGGGGCGATCGGGAACCGGGGGAAAGGCTGCATGTGGACCAGCGTGCCGTGTCAGTTTTTGCCCGGCGAGACCACAGGCGGGCGATCGCGATCCAGGAACTCCAGGGTTCGAACGAACGATACGCCTGCCACCCTGTAAGAGAGGTAAAATGCCTGTCAGCCTTCAGCGGCAGACATCGTGCCTCCTGTTAGTCGCTGGTCAGCGACGGGCCATCTGCTACACGGCAGGCCTCTCGACGCTCGCGCGCCGCGGCGGTCGCGAACGCCGGCAGGCAGCTCGGCACAGAGAGCACGCGATGACAGGTCGGCGCGGGCCAGTTCCCTGTGCCGTGCCCGTGAAGCCTTGGGCCGGGTGATCGCGTGAAGGTCGGTGCTGCGGGGAACAGGAACCGCCGACGCCGGCTTATGGCCTGCTTCGATCGCTCCCGGCGGACCCTCTCGGCAGCGGGCACTTCTCAGAACCTAGGACCACCAATCATGCTCAGAGACGAATGCACGCGCGTCCTTCGGACTCTGATCGAGAAGGCGCAGCGCGAGGATCTGGGTACGGCTCAGAACGCTATTCTACGGTTCGCCATGAACCAGTCCGAGCCGCAGGCCAGGGCAGCGGCTATGGATGATCTGCTGTCGGACCTCGCGGGTGAAGAGCGGGCCGACAGCGGCTCCGATATTCAAAAGGCTTTCCGCACCGTCCTCGTATCGATGATCGAACGGACGAAGATAACGGTCGGACCCGGTTCACCCGGACATGCGAGGTAACGCCCTTCTCAATCAGCGGCTGACACTTTACCCCCCATACTCCCCCGTTACGCCGACCCGTCCAGAGCGTTCGATCTCGCTGCGGCGGCTCGATACCTCAGTCTCGATCCGGTCGCCTTCAGCGCCCTCGTGGAAGACGGGAAGCTGCCCCGCCCTCGCCGGCTCGGCGAAGCTGTTGTCTGGGAGCGGATGGCGCTCGACACGGCGTTCGAGGCTGCCCCCGTCGAGCAGGAGCCTGTGCCGCCGGCTCATCAGGGGCCGGGACCGAAAGATGCAGGGAAGCGGAAGGCTCCGCCCCTAATGTCGAAGGAATGGCCCAGCTACCACAACGTCTACACGCCTGAGACGCTGGCCGATCGGTGGCAGTGCTCTGGCAACCACATCCGAAACATGATTCAACGGGGCGACCTGGCCGGGTTTCAGTACGGCGGGAAGCTGCTCCGGATCTCGGCCGCGGTCGTGGCAGCCTACGAAACCAAAAACACGGTTAAATGATTGACGGCTCTGTCCACGACCGTTTCCTAAGATTTCAACAGGGACACTGACAAAGATGGTGTTCAAAAGCGTGATAGAGCGTCGGACAATCAATGCACGTTCTACCTGAATTGTATAACTCCAGCTACAACGCAAAAGTCAAGATTTTTACCATTTTACGTAACGATTAAATAATTGATCGCAATAGATACGGCTATATGGTTTGGATAAAACTGAACCTTACGCCGATTTCAAAAAAAATTAGCTCGTCATTTTGACTATGGACTCCCTTATAATGAGAAGCGCTTCAGAATCGCCTACCAGGACATGACCGTAAAGCGAACCTATACACAGCACGCCGTCATCGTCCCCGCCCTCTGCATGCGCTACGACGGATCAGATTTTCACGCTGTCACTGCCGACATTTCGGTTAGTGGGCTGAGGTTACGATCCGCGACAATGCCACGGCTCGATGAACGCCTCGTCTGCAACATCCGCGACGTAGGGGCGATCAACGTTGAAGTTGTGGGAGTAGGAGCCTGCGACTTCGTCATTCGCGTAAAGGGCACCAACCCCGCCCCCGGCGAAATAGCGCGGCGTCTCATCGACTTAGCTCGCCAGCAAAGCCGCCCTCCCGAGGTCGTTCGCACTCACCGTCGAATTGTTCCTACACGAACAGACCTGCAAGTCACCCTTGAGGATGGCAGCCTCATACCTGCGCAGATCGTGAACTTATCAGCATCAGGCGTGGCGCTGCGCCTCGATGTTCCGCTCGCGGTAGGACAACCGATCACGATTGGGCAAAGACGTGCAACAGTCGCGCGCCAAATCGAGCGCGGCATCGGCGCAGCTTTCCTCGAACCACTCGACGACGTAGCAGTCAGCGAGCACACCGTGCTGTGAAGGCACAACACCGCACCTGTGCACATCATTTCCAGTGTGTTTCTGAGCTGCAGAGCACGAGGGGCGTATCGGCGAAAAAGCAGGTGGCGGCCCTGCTCGGGGGCAAGCAGGACCGCTGCAGCGGATCGCGAGGACCTGCCGACTGCGGATGCAGCGGCGTCCACCATGAACCAGACAAGTTGTTGAAGGATGAGCGATACGTCGTCGGCTTTACCGTCGCCGCCGACCCCGTTCCTCGTCGGCCACCGCTCCCACCGCCGCGATGGCGTTCTCAAGCTACGCGATCCGCTTCAGGTTGCTGTCGGCCGGCTTCGTATCGTACTGAGCGGCTTCCATGATTAGGTCGCGCTGGCGGGCCTTAAGATGGTCTAGGAGGGCGTCAAGCTTGTCCATGGCGCGCTGTAGCGAGGCGTGCCTTCCTCGACAACATGGCACCCGCCAGCAGCTTTCAGTGCGTGTGAGGTGATGCCCCTACTCCTGCTTTGACGCGGCCTGAACAGGGCTGTGAGTGATGTTTCACGCACTATGGCCGCCGCGGTCGACGGCGCGCGGACGCTTGCGCAGATGGAGGAGCTATCGCGTCAGGTGTGGCAGGGGCACGGGTCAGGTGCCTTGGGCGACGCGGAGGCCCAGGCGCTTGCCGAACGCCTCCACGGGCGTCGCAGCGCGATCTGAGAGGGCGTCCGGCCCGTTGGCATCCCCGCCGGCCGTGCGAGCCTGTTCCCACCTCGGTGCGCGGCCGTCTCGCCTGATAGATCAGCATCGCGAGACCGTCGCCGGTTGCTGGCCTGCTCCGGCCCGATGCCGCCGGCCCTCGCTAGTAGGTTCACGACCAGGCAACTCGCGGTGCTGCGCATCGTCGGCGACGAGGTAGCCGGCAAAGGCGTGTGCGGGCTCTGCATCGACGCCATCGCAGCGCGTGCTGGTGTGTGCCGACGGCTGGCCCAGGCTGCGATCCGCCTCGCCGAGGGCGATGGCCTGCTAATCATTCAGGAGCGTCGGCATCAGGGGCGGAAGAACGAGCCGAACCTGCTACGCATCATCAGCCGGGAATGGCAGGCATGGATGCGACGGGGACGCCGCCTCCTGGCCGAGGGGGGGGGTGCAAACCGATGCACCCCAAGGATAAGAGGGTGTTAAGTTCGTGGAAAACAAGGCCAGCAGCACCGTCAAAGAAGCTGCCGGAACGGCAGGGTCGCTCTCACGCCAGTGGCTTACGAACATCCGCGCGGGTGGCGGAGCCGGTGCGAGCTATGCGGTGATGACATGTAGGCGAACGGTATGACGAACGACGACTTTCTCGCCAACACAGGGTTGCCGGCCTACTTCGCAGCATCAGTCGGTGGATTGGCCGACGCGATCCGTGCCGCGCGCAACGCCGAGGCTTACCTCTGACGATCAGGGCGAACGCGGCGAAGGGCGAGCCGGGCTTGTCTGATGCCTCGGATGCGCTTCGGTCAACCGTGCATGCCGTTGGGGACATAGACGCTCATACATTAGTATATCCGGCGACCTCTTAACCGAGCACGTACTTTATCAAATTTTCGAACCAAAAAACCTTACTTCTGATAGAGGAGAAAGGATCAAACCCGTTAGGGCAACCGATATCTTTTACAACCTATACTTTTCATACCTCGCCCATTCAAGTTTAAGGTTGTGGCGCATCGGTAGGCTATCAATGAATGTGATGCAAAAGCAATTTAAGCAGAGTACCTAATAGATTAGAACACTAATTAGTGCTTAATTAAGGATTTTATCGTATGCTATGATTACCAGCAATATGTAGATATCTTTAAGGACAGTCATGCCGCTCTTGCGGAAGATCGCCCCGGTTCTGGCTGCAGGTTTTGCTCTCGCCAGCATCAACGCCCACTCTCAAGATTATAGCGATCAAAAACAAAGCTATAAACGGCCCGATCTTATCCCATTTCCAGAGGAAGCACCCTATTCACCGCAACTGGCAACTCTCGGAAAGATGTTATTTTTCGATCCCCGTCTAAGTGGAAAGCAGAATATTAGCTGTGCGAGTTGCCACAATCCATCCTTTGGCTTCGAAGTCCCAGTTGCAGGCGCGATCGGTGCAACCAACAAACCTTTGCCGCGAAAGGCTCCAACTGTACTGAACGCAGCTTGGATATCGCCATTGTTTTGGGATGGGCGTGCGCCCAACCTGGAACTCCAGGCTATGGGCCCAATTACTGCGGAAGGAGAAATGGATGGTAAGTTCCCGCAGATTATCGGGCGCCTAAAGGGTATTCCAGAATACAATACGTCGTTCAAAAAGTTGTTTCCGATGGATGGTGTCACGCAAGACAACATCCTCACGGCGATTGCGACCTACGAACGCTCGGTTGTGGCCGGATCCGCACCGTTTGACCGCTGGATTGAGGGAGACGATGTAGCGATTTCGCCTGCTGCGCAACGCGGCTTTGCTTTGTTCAACGGCAAGGCTGGATGCGCAGGATGCCATACGGGCTGGAACTTCACGGACAGTCAGTTCCACGACATCGGCATTCCGACCAAGGATGTCGGTCGAGCAGCATTCGCGCCCGACGATCCACTCGCGCAGTACGCCTTCAAGACGCCGGGCCTGCGCAATCTGACCTACCGCGCTCCATTCGGCCATGCTGGCCAGTTTGCCGACCTCGACGCGATTATCACCTTCTACGAAAGTGGTGGCATTCCACGGCCATCCAAGTCGCCGCTGATGAAGCCACTAAGTCTTAGCGCCGAGGAGCACTCGGATCTGATCGCCTTTTTGCGCACCTTAACAGCCGAGCAGACGCAGACCGCCCTGCCGAACCTGCCAAATTGACGCCGACGACGGGACCTCGCACGATGTCGATCCGCTATAAGATCCTTCTTCCCCTACTCGCGTTCATGCTCCTGGCAGCCCTGCTATCAGGTGTCACCGGTCTTGTCGGCCTTGGAGCGGTGACCGACCTTGCAACACTCACCGAGCGCACGAGTGAGGCGAACGAAGTCAGCCGGGCGGCCCGAGATGATTTTCGCCAAGCGGAAGAACTGCTGGCACGCGTGACCGCGATGACCGACCTTATCGACATGGCCCCCATCAACGCTCAGTTCACCGCAGCGAGTGACGAATTGATGGGTTTGCTCGGACGTTTGAAGAACACTGCGTTGTCTGATCGGATGCAGACGTTATCGCGAAGCACGGATACGGACGCGCGTCAGTGGCGCGCTGATGCAGAGATCCTGCTCGGCATCCGACCAGCGCGAGAGATCCCCACTCAGGAACGGTTGATACGGCAAGGCCGCGGCCTACAAAAACGCTTCGATGAGATTGTTGCACTCGCAGCAGAGGATGCCCGCACTCAGATCGTATCGACCCGTGAAGCGACAGCCTCGAAGATCTGGATGATGCTCGGGCTTGCAGGCGCTGTAGTACTCCTCGGTTCGGCGACCGCGTGGTGGCTCGCAGGGGGCCTGGCGAAGCCGCTGGTTCGTCTCACTACTGATACCAGCCGCCTAGCACAGGGCGATACCAGCGTCAGGCTCTTGGGTGCCAACCGCAGCGACGAAATCGGTGACATTGCCCGGGCTGTCGTGGCGGTTCGTGATATGTCGCTGGACGAAGCTGCCAAGCAACTCGCGACGACGGAGGCTGGTCGCCTTCGCGAGGAGCAGGCACGACGAGCGCTGCTGCGCGATCTCGCTGATCAATTTGAACGCTCCGTCGGCGCGATCGTCGAACATGTCGGGCAAGCGGTCGGCAGCCTGCAAGCCTCATCCAACACGATGTCGGCAGCTGTCGATGGCACCGCTCATCGCTCGGCCACCGCGGCTGGAGCCGCGCGGCAAACCAGCGACAACGTCCACGCGGTGGCGGCGGCGGCGGAAGAGATCGGTGTGACGGTCGGAGAGATTGGTCGTCAGGTTGAACAGGCGACTGCGATGTCGGCGTCCGCTGTGCAAGCGGTCTCCCGAACTGAGCGGACCATGGTCGATCTCGCTGCGGCTGCAACGCGCATTGGTGACGTAACGGGCATTGTTTCAAGCATCGCTGGACAGACGAACCTCTTGGCGCTCAACGCTACGATTGAGGCGGCACGCGCTGGGCAGGCTGGTCGCGGGTTTGCCATCGTTGCCGCCGAGGTGAAGGACCTAGCGACCCAGACCGCCCGAGCGACTGAGGAGATCGGCCGACAGATTACAGCAATCCAAGCAGCCACGGATGGGGCGGCGGAAGCAATTCGGGACATCGTCGGGCAAATTCATGCAATGAACGGCGTAACGATGAGTATCGCTGCCGGCATTGAGGAGCAGGGTGCCACGACGCAAGAGATTATGCGGAGCATGGTCCATGCCTCGACGGGTACGGACCAAGTCACCGTGAACATTTCTGAGGTCGCGCGTTCGGCAGAAAGCGCGGGTAATGCCGCACAATCGGTTGCAGTCGCCGCTGATACGCTGGCCGGACAGTCCCATTCCTTACGTGCAGAGATGCGGCAGTTCCTTGCTAATGTGCGCGCGGCATGATTTCTAAGATCGGCTTTAAAACAATCTGGACAATTTGATCCTTACAGGAGCGGCGAACATCGCGGGCGTTGAGGTCGTATTAAACACTTCCTAGGGATCCCCAGCCCAATCAAACTAGCCGCTAGGTCAAACAGCGCCTCAGGAGTCCATCTCCTGGGGCGCTCGTCGTTTGAACGGGTTTTCTTTTTGGTCGTTCGGAAGAACCTTGTAGGCGCTGGGACGGCAAAGCCTAGCGACGCTCCTACCGACACATCCCCATCATGCTTGTTGTCGGCACGAGCGTTTAAAAGCGGCGATATGGATGCGAGCCAGTTCCCTGTACCATGCCGGTAAAGCCTCGGGCCGGGTGATCGTGTAAAGGTCGATGCGGCAGGGAACAGGAACCGTCGGCGTCGGCTTATGGCTCGTTCGAAGTCTCGAAGGGGTGGCGACTCTGCGGTCGGGGAGTGGACCACTACGGCGGATCTCAAGGATCTACCGGTAGCATGAAAAAAATTCGCTTCCGGGCTACGGAATACCGAGTTCGCGTAATTCGTAGAAAAGGCATAATTTTTCCCGGAATACTGACTTATGCGTAATGTAACAAAATTACTATAAAATGATAAAGGCCGTGTTAAGGGGCTATTAACTTTTCGATATCAGCATTGCTCCAAGATAGAGAGGTTGAGATAGGAAGGGACTTTACTATGCCAGAAAGAAGGCGAGTGCAACGACAATCTTGCACTTTAGACGGCCGCATCTTTTCTCCGCAACTCAGCGATCCTGTCCGCTGCACAATTACTGATATTTCGTCTTTAGGTGCCTTCGTTCAGTCCAATAGAGATCGATCCATACCCGCTAGCTTTGATCTTTCTATTGGCGGAAGTACTTTTCCACGTGCTTGCCGCATAGCCCGCGTAGAATATAATGGGTTTGGCGTAGAGTTCCTTGATCCCGTTCGTTGTGAGGTCGAGGAAATTTTAAGAGAGTACGCATTTAATGAAGAATTATTGTTCGAAGCTTTGTGTACCGATCTAGACAGCGAGGTCACTATTACGAAAACCCGTTTGGGAAAAACCACCACTGCCCTTATGGACTTGATTGAGCGTCGAAGCGCAGTGAGGTGGCAATCTAGTGATATTGATGAGAAGCCTACACAGATAAGACTATTGACACGCCTTTAGGACGGATAGAGCTTTGGAGCAATAGGCCGGACCCACAACTCAGGTCTTTGCAGGATCCATTCTGAAGAGTCTATCCGCTGTGATGGCAGCCAAGCAGGCGCTAGACATCATCGACCCCTACGCTTACCCGCCACGGGGCCTCGATCTCGCTGCGGCGGCTCGATACCTCGGCCTCGATCCGGGCGCGTTCCTCGGCCTCGTGGACAGCAGGAAGCTCCCGCAGCCGACGAAACGAACCTGTTTCGCTGGTCACGGTTTTCCTAGGCGCGATGTCTAGGGACAAGCTGCCAATGGCTCGTATTTCTTCGACCTCTACGACGGCAAAATGCACCGCGATGCGGTCGGCCACGAGTGTGAAGGACCTGACGACATTCGTTTAGAGGCGATGCATGCGCTTCCGGCGATCGCTAGAGACCAATTGCCAAAGGATGGCGACACGCAGTTCTACACCGTCCTCGTTCGTAACGAGAGGAGC
>NZ_JAKSYR010000161.1:0-117265 GCF_022829705.1 Methylobacterium sp. E-025 | reverse complement strand
CCGCCATGGCTGTTCGGCGCGGGGTACATCGACAGGGTCGCACCGACGTAGGGCTGGCCCGGGGTGTAGGTCACCCGGAACGGCTCGTAGTCCATGCAGACGTGGTTGGTGGGCACGTAGAACAGGTTGGTCTTCGGCGAGTAGGCGGCGGGCTGCTGGTCCTTCGAACCCAACGCGGCCGGGCAGATACCCTTGGAGTTGGTGTCCTCGCCGTTCTGCTCGGTGGAGAACTTGGCCTGGACGAGGGGGCGACCGTAGGTCTTGGAGCCCTTGTCCATGTCGACCTTGGAGGCCCAGTTGACGACCGGATCGAACTTCTCGGCGACGAGGAGTTCGCCGGTGGCGCGGTCCAGGGTGTAGCCGAAGCCGTTGCGGTCGAAGTGGGTCAGGAGCGGGCGCTCCTTGCCGTCGACCTTCTGGTCGGTGAGGATCATCTCGTTGATGCCGTCGTAGTCCCACTCGTCGTGGGGGGTCATCTGGTAGACCCACTTGGCCTGCCCGGTGTCGGGGTTACGCGCCCAGATGGTCATCGACCACTTGTTGTCGCCCGGACGCTGCTTGGGGTTCCAGGTCGAGGGATTGCCCGAGCCGTAGTACATCAGGTCGAGCTTGGGGTCGTACGAGTACCAGCCCCAGGTGCAGCCGCCGCCGGTCTTCCACTGGTCGCCTTCCCAGGTCTTCAGCGAAGAATCCTTGCCCACCGGCTTGCCGAGGTAGGTGGTCTTCTCCGGGTCGACGAGCATCTCGTCGTCCGGGCCGACGGAGTAGGCGCGCCAGACCCGCTTGCCGGACTTGAGGTCGTAGGCGGTCACGTGACAGCGTACGCCGAACTCGCCGCCCGAGATGCCGACGATGACCTTGTCCTTCACCGGCAGCACGGTGGCGGTGTTGGTCTCGCCCTTCTTCGGATCGCCGTTCTGGACCGACCAGTTCACCTTGCCGGACTTGGCGTCGAGCGAGACGACCGTGGTGTCGGCCTGGTGCAGGATGATGGCGCCGTCGGCGTAGGCCAGGCCGCGGTTGACCGTGTCGCAGCACATCACCGGGATCACCGACGGGTCCTGCTTGGGCTCGTACTTCCACACGATCTTGGCCTCGTGGTCGAGGTCGAGCGCGTAGACGATGTTCGGGAACGGGGTGTGGACGTACATCATGTTGCCGATGACGAGCGGGGCGCCCTCATGGCCGCGCAGCACGCCGGTCGAGAAGGTCCAGGCCACCTGGAGGTTCTTGACGTTGTCCTTGTTGATCTGGTCGAGCTTCGAATAGCGCTGGTTCGTGTAGTCGAGGCCCGGGAACGCCCACTGGTTGGGGTCCTGCATCAGCTTCATCAGGTTTTCGTTCGCGATGGCCGGCATGGCGGCCGGCAGGAGCGTCGCGGCGTAGGCGACGGACGCCGCAAGGGCGATCTTCCTCATAGGTGTTCCTCCATTTGAGCGTTCGAACCCGGACGTTGTGTCCGCCAGGGGTCTCCTCACCGCATCCCGGTCCGTCGGCGGCGACGTGTCGGCCCTGCGCACTTCCGCGCCGGGCCCCGGACCGGGGCTGCATTCCCCTCGAGCCCCAAGATCATCGTCCGGGAGCCCAAGTGGAGCGCCGGTAGAAGTATCGAATTATAAGATCAGCGCAATAAGCATTTTCTAAGTGCGACAGAATTATCCAGTCATTATCATGCAGATGCTGATTTAACCAATACGACGTCGCCCGAAAAAGCCATGGCTTTATCAGGGGCGCAAATAGTGCTGTTTTTTAAATAAAGATGCCGCTCTTTATTATTCCGAGACATCGCTTTTTTGCGTTGACTCAGACTATCGAGTGGCTATCCTTATTCCTGCGACAGACTAGACCTAAGCACATGTATTCTTGTGACCGCTCGGAGGCATGTGTCCTGGTCGCGGCGGAGCCTTATGGCTCCGCCTTTTTTTTCGTGCGCGAACGGGAAAAGGCCCGGACCGCGCCTGGTGGGCGACGGCGGGCATCAGGACGGTCTTGGATCGGGCAGGGTCATCGGTCGGCTCATGAGGGGCCGCCTTGCGGCGATCCGGTTGCGGTCATGAGCGTGACGGTGCGGGTCAACACATAGCTCTACCCGCGCCGAAGCGCTCGGTAGAAGCTATCGTCCGGCCCATAGGGGGCCGGCAGTTATCGGGGAGCTTCATCCCCATCCCACGTCCGGCAACGTGGATTAATCCGTCGTCCGGGTCAATCCCTTCGTCGACCGATCACGCGCGGGTCACGGCAAGGGAGAGGAAATAGGCGCCGTAGGCCGTCACCATGAGGGCCGCGACCCCGTCGAGGACGTAGGGCGGCACCTTCCGGAAGATCCCGGTGCCGCCGAGGGCGAAAGCCAAGGTCGCCACGAGCACGACCCCGATGCCGACCCCGAGGGTCGCCGTTCCCGCGCCCTCCCGAAGCGAGACGCCGAGCCAGACCACCAGGATCTCAAGCCCCTCGGCGACCAGGGCCCAGGCGGCGACGCCGAGGCCCGCGGCGTTGATCGGCCGCGACCAGTTCGCGTCCGTCGAGCCGGGGGCCGTGCCGGCATCGCGCTTCGAGAGCCCGTCGATGAACTCGTAGAGCAGGTACAGGCCGAACCCGAGCAGCAAGACCGCCGAGATCCAATCCAGGACGTTCAGGGCCAGGAGGTAGGCCGCCTTGCGCAGGACGACCGCGAGGATCGACACCGCCAGCCCGCCGAGGATGGAGCCCGCCAGGACGCTGCGCCATCCGAACCGGTACGCCCCGGTCATCATCACCGTCGCGGCGATGAAGAGTTCGGTGAAGGTCACCTGGAAGGTGATGACGGCTCCGAGCCAGGAAAGGGTCATGGGATGCGCTCCGCCCCGGGCCGGCGTCGAACGCGCCGGCCTCGGCCGCGGAGGGCATAGACATGCCCCGGGCCCTGGACCAGCCACCGTCTTTCGTGATGCTTTCGAACGACCCGGGCCCCATCCCCACTCGGGATGGGGCCCGGGCGCGCGGGAGTTGGATCTTGACGAACGGGCGAGGCGAAGGCATCTCCCGTCCACGGCAATGGAATCTGCCGGGCCTTTCGGCCAAACCGCCCCCTGGGCTAATGACTCCTACCTTTTGCGGCGCCGCAACAAGGGGGACTCATGCGCGCGACCTTCCAAAATCTCTTCGACAGCCTGAACCTCGCGGCGTTCGTCCGCACGCGGCACGCCCATGCCGTTTCGGTGGCGCGATGGTCGGCCATCCTCGTGCCGATGGCCGCGGCGGTCGGCACCCTCTGCGCGGCCTTCCTGTGGAGCCTCGACGCGGCCACCCAGGCGCGCTTCGACCATCCCTGGTTCCTGTTCCTGCTTCCGCTCGGGGGCTGTGCCGTCGGCTTGCTCTACCACCTGTTCGGCAAGAGCGTTGAAGGCGGCAACAACCTCATCGTCGAGGAGATCCACGAGCCGGACGGCGGCGTGCCGCTCCGGATGGCGCCGCTTATCTTCCTCGGCACCATCGTCACGCACCTGTTCGGCGGGTCGGCCGGGCGCGAGGGTACCGCCGTCCAGATGGGAGGCAGCCTTGCCAGCGCCTTCGGCAAGCTCTTCGGGGTCGATGCGGCCGGGGTCCGGGTCCTCCTGATGGCGGGTATCGCCGCCGGCTTCGGCGCAGTCTTCGGCACGCCCATCGCCGGCGCGGTGTTCGCGCTGGAGGTGCTCGCGGTCGGTCGCGTCGAGTACGCCGCGCTGGTGCCCTGCCTCCTCGCCGCGGTGGTCGGCGACTGGACCTGCCAGGCATGGGGCATCCACCACGGCTTCTACCACGTGGACTTCCTCGCCGGCGGCGCGAAGGCCCTGACCGTCGATCCGCTGCTCCTTGCCAAGGTCGCGCTCGCCGGCGTCGCTTTCGGCCTTGTCGGGTTGCTGTTCGCGGAAGCCAACCACCTCCTCGGTGGTTGGCTGAAGCGCCTGGTCCCGTACGGGCCGCTCCGCCCGGTGATCGGCGGCCTCGCGGTCATCGGCCTCGTCTACGCTTTTGGTACGCGGGACTACCTCGGGCTCGGCGTCTCGGCCGCCGACGCCGGCGGGATGACCATCAACACCTTCTTCGGGCCGGACATCCATCCCTGGAGCTGGGCCCTGAAGATCCTGTTCACGGTCGTGACCCTCAGCGCCGGGTTCAAGGGCGGCGAGGTCACGCCGCTGTTCTTCATCGGCGCGGCGCTCGGCAACGCCCTGGCCGGGCTGCTCGGCGCGCCGGTGGACCTGTTCGCGGCGCTGGGGTTCGTCGCGGTCTTCGCCGGCGCAGCCAACACGCCGCTCGCCTGCACGCTGATGGGCATCGAGCTCTTCGGCGCGACGCACGGGGTCTATCTCGCCGTCGCGTGCTTCCTGGCTTACCTCTGCTCGGGTCACAACGGCATCTACCTGTCGCAGCGCATCGCGGTCCCGAAGTCGGCGGCGGCCAACATCCCGGACGGCATGACCCTGCGCCAGGCCCGTACGGGCCGGGTGCCGACCGTCGCACCGTTGGCCGAGCGCCCCATCACCGAGGAGACGTCATGACCCCATCGCATCGCGTCGTCGCCGCCGACACCGGCATGATCCGTATCTACATGAAGCCGGGCGAGCGCGGCGGCGCCGGCAAGGGCCGGTGGTTCTCTGGCTCGAAGCCGCTCTATCGGGAGCTCGTCGCCCAGGCCAAGGCGGAGGGCCTCATGAACGCCGTCGCCCACCAGTCCCACCACGGCTACAGCAACCATGGGCCGATCCAGGACGACGGCGCCGAGTCGCTCAACCCCGAGCTGACCATGTGCGTCGAACTGATCGGCACCCGCGAGCAGCTCGAAGGCTTCTGCAGCCGGCACGGTGCCCAACTCGCGAACAAGGTCATCGTCTACAAGCACCTGGAGCACTGGAGCGTCAGCCAAGTCGGCGTCGGTGCGGCGGGCCGGGCTGCATGACATGAACCGTCCCGGGACGCTCCGGGCTTCGGATTGCCGGATAGGCCAACGAATGCGATAGCCGGCCATGGGTGCGCGGTCCGACCTTCGGACCGGCAGGCTTCAGCGTTGGTCGGGCCGCCAGCGCGGGAGATCTATGCCCATGCCGCGGCGCCTTCGCCCGACCTCGGCCCTGCGTAACGTCCTCCGGGGCGAGGCCTCAGGCGGCCTGATCCTGATGGCGAGCGCCGCCCTGGCGCTGGCCATCGCGAACTCCGGCTGGTCGGGCGTCTACTTCTCAGTCCTCAAGACATACGTCGCGACGGCCTGCCTGAACGGGGACATTCGTCTTCGTGTTACCTGAACGTTCCCGGCCCCAGGCCGTTGGAGGCTTGCCTTGCGAGCTTCCCGCGTTCGCTGACGTGGAGCCAGTGGATGCCCGCAATCGCCAGGACCGAGTTCGCGAAGTCCGAGACCCCGCTGCCCTCCGATGAGGGACATGGCCCGAGGGCGGGGTTCTGGGCGCTGACGCTCGGTTCGGTCGGCGTAGTCTACGGCGACATCGGCACCAGCCCGCTCTACGCCCTGAAGGAGTCCCTCCACGCCACCGCCGGAGGGGGGCACGCGCCGACCCGCGAGATGGTCTTCGGCGTCGTCTCGCTGATCCTCTGGGCGCTCATCCTCATCGTCACGCTCAAGTACGTGCTGCTGGTGATGCGGGCCGACAACGACGGCGAAGGCGGCACGCCGTCCCTCGTGGCGCTCGCCCAGCGGGCGCTGGGCCATTCCGGCGGGTTCGTGATCGTGCTGGGCATGGTCGGCGTCTCACTGTTCTTCGGCGACGCCATCATCACTCCGGCCATGTCAGTGCTCTCTGCGGTCGAAGGGCTGAAGCTGGTGACCCCGGCCACCGACCCGTACGTCCTGCCCATCAGCCTCGCCATCCTGATCGGGCTGTTCGCCCTGCAGAGCCACGGGACGGCGCGGGTGGCGACCTTCTTCGGCCCCCTCACGGCGTTCTGGTTCATCGTCATGGCGCTGGGCGGCCTGGGCCACCTCGTCGACGACCCGAGCATTCTGGGTGCGCTTAACCCCGCCCACGGCGTCTCGTTCATCCTGAGCCACGGCACGGCCGGCCTGCTGGCGCTCGGTGCCGTGTTCCTCGCTGTGACCGGCGCGGAGGCGCTTTACGCCGACATGGGACACTTCGGTCGCACGCCGATCCGCGCGGCCTGGTTCGGGCTGGTGCTGCCGGCGCTCGCCCTGAACTATCTCGGCCAGGGCGCCATGCTGCTCGCCCACCCCGAGCGGGCCGAGAACCCGTTCTTCCTGCTCTATCCGTCCTGGGCTCTGCTGCCGATGGTGCTACTCGCCACCGTGGCGACGGTCATCGCCAGCCAGGCGGTGATCACCGGCACCTTCTCGATCACCCAGCAGGCGATGCAACTCGGCCTGCTGCCGCGCATGCGGGTCCTGCGCACCTCCGAGACCGAGAAGGGGCAGATATACATCCCTCGGGTGAACTGGTGGTTGCTCGTCGCGGTCGTGTTCGTGGTGGTGCTGTTCAAGTCGTCGAGCGGCTTGGCGGCCGCCTACGGCATCGCGGTCACCGGCGACATGGTCATCACCGCCTGCCTGCTGTTCGTCGTCGCCTGGAAGGTCTGGCGCTGGTCGCCTGCGGTCGCGGCCGCGGTCATCGCGCCGTTCCTACTCATCGAGTTGGTGTTCCTCTCGGCCAACGCGCTCAAGATCCTGCACGGGGGCTGGGTGCCGTTGACCATCGGCGCCGCCCTGGTCACGGCGATGTGGACCTGGCGGCGCGGCTCGGCCCTGATCGCCGAGGAGATCCACCGTCGGCGCGTGCCGCTCTCCGAGTTCACGCGGATGGTGGAGACCGGCTCGATCCAACGGGTGCCGGGAACGGCCATGTTCCTGACGGGAACGCCCGGCGATACCCCAGGGGCCCTGATGCACAACGTCAGGCACAACCGGGTGATGCACGCGAACAATTATATCCTGCACGTGGTCACCGAGGACCTGCCGCGCGTGGCAGACGCCGAGCGCGTCGCCGTGAGGAAGCTGTCCGACGCCTTCTCCTGCGTGACGGTGCGCTTCGGGTTCACCGAACTGCCCGACCTTCCGCGCGCCCTTGCGGCCGCGGGCCTGGACAAGGGCGACCTGTCGTACTTCCTGACGCGGCGGGTGCTGGTGGCCTCGCCGGAGACCGGCATGCCGGTGTGGCAGGACAGGCTCTACATCTCCATGGCCCGTGCGGCCACGGACGCGTCCCGCTACTTCCGCATCCCGGTCGACCGTGCCGTCGAGATCGGCGCCCGGATCGACATCTGATCCCGGGGAGGTCCGAGTGCGGTCGAGATTGTTTTCGATCCATTGCCAGCGGCGGTCGTGCTCGCCACGCGTCAGATCAGGCTGTTTCCTTCGCCCTACGCATCTCTTGGCCATCCTGGATGACCGGCAGACTTCGGCTCGTAGTCCGTTCGCGCGGTAGCACCGCGGTGCTTCCACGGTCGGCAGGGCCACCTATGTCTGTCTTAGCACAGCACGCCGCCGAAAGCGGCCAGACTGCTCTCCACCCATCCCGGTCGTAGAGCGGACGCACGGGTCGCGACCCAACGCGTCGGCTCAGTCCGTTTCCATGTCTGCCTGTAAGCGGGCGTTGTTTCGCATCCTGCTGTTTGGGTAGGATCAGTGGAGTGCCGCCCAATCGACCTTCGACAACGGATGTACCGCAAGCGGTATTTCGTCGGCGAAAGCAGGGGGCGCTATAGGAGGCGAAGAGCAGAACCGAGGGCATGGGTAATGAGCGTCTTCATGCAAAATATGGTAATAATCTGTGCTTTTCTCCTGACGGAAAATAACCCGCCAGGGGATGATCCAGCGACAAAAGACCAACTTCGAGCTTTTGGAACTTTAATTAGATCTGAAACATACTCTTGCCCAATAGCAACGAGCGCGACCTTCCTGGGCAAGAGTGGAAATGGATACGCCGTGAGGGTGACTTGTTCTGATACGACAGTCGGAGCATTTTACGTTCCGACCGAGTATGTATTAATCATAGACCAAGATTTTAATGTCGTGATACGTCCGATGAAATAATATTAAAGGGCGAAACCCTTTGCTCTTAGCTCGATAAATGATCGTATGGGCCTCTCCCCGAATGCGAAATCCTCAGGCATACGATCGACCGGATCGTCCCCTTCTAAATCAAATCCATCCAACCGGTAGCGACGCGCATTCAAACCTTGGTCGCCGGTCACGGCAACGCGTTGCGAACCCTCGTAATGGTGCTGGAGGCCTTGGGCCGAGCCAGGTCGAGGCCATGGAGATCCCAACCGGATCGGTCCGGATGTACGGCTTCGGGCCCGACACGACCATCGCCTCGCGTAGGGTGATCGGCTGGTATCCGACCGGGTCCTAGACCTCTCCTCCGACCGTCGGACCATGCACCCAGGCCCCCCCTGACGCTTCGGCGGATTTCGCCAGCAACCGGTTATATGAAGCGTCATACGCACAAAGAATCAAAACGATGCAACAATAGCTTTCCCAAGATCAATGCCCCCCGACGGCGAAGGTCGCCCCAGGTTTATCGTGAGTACCGATGCGCTCGACCATCGTTGCCGTCGCCTCGTTCATGCCGACGACGTCGACCGTGATCCCGTGGTGGCGGAGCTTGAGGACGACCCGGTCGAGGGCATTGATGGCCGAGATGTCCCAGAAGTGCGCCGCCGAGAGGTCGATCACGACGCCCTTCAGAGCTTCCTCGCGGAAGTCAAAGGCGGCGTGGAAGGCTTCCGCGGTGGCGAAGAAGATCTGTCCGGTCACCTGGTAGGTGCGCACGTCGCCCTCGCCACGGGATGACCGGACGGCGAAGAACTTGGTGACCTTGTGGGCGAAGAACAGCCCGCTGAGGACCACGCCTAACAGGACGCCCTTGGCGAGGTCATGGGTCGCGACCACCACCGCGACCGTGCCGAGCATCACGAAGCTCGACGCCTTCGGATGGGTCACCAACGTCCCGAGCGACTTCCACTGGAAGGTGTTGATCGCCACCATGATCATCACCGCGACGAGTGCCGCCATCGGGATCCGTGCCACGTAGGGACCGAGCACGACGATCAGGAACAGCAGGAAGGCGCCGGCCCACAGGGTCGAGAGCCGTCCGCGCCCGCCCGAGGAGACGTTGATGACGGACTGGCCGATCATGGCGCATCCCGCCATGCCCCCGAGGAAGCCCGAGGCGATGTTGGCCACGCCCTGACCGGCGCATTCGCGGTTCTTGTTCGAGCCCGTGTCGGTCATCTCGTCGATGATGGCCGCCGTCATCAGGCTCTCCAGGAGCCCGACCATGGTCAGCGTCAGCGAGACCGGCAGGATGATCCGGAGGGTGTCGAGGGTGAACGGCACCTGCGGCAGGGCCACCCAAGGGAGCTCGCTTGGGAGCGCGCCCATGTCGCCGACCTTGTGGATGCCGAGGCCTAGGTACATCGAGACCGCGGTGAGCAGGACGATGGTGACCAACGGCGAGGGTACCGCCTTGGTCAGGTACGGCAGCCCGTAGATGATGCCGAGGCCGATGGCGGTCATGACGTAGACCGTGGTGCCCTGACCGAGGAGCTCCGGCATCTGCGCCAGGAAGATCAGGATCGCCAGCGCGTTGACGAACCCGGTGACCACCGAACGCGATACGAACCGCATCAGATTGCCCAGGCGCAAGCCCCAGGCAATGATCTGAAGGAGCCCAGTGAGGATGGTGGCGGCGAACAGGTAGCCGACTCCGTGATCCTTCACGAGGCCGACCATGAGTAGCGCCATGGCCCCGGTGGCAGCGGAGATCATCGCCGGACGCCCGCCGGCGAAGGCGGTGACCACGGCGATGCAGAAGGAGGCGTAGAGGCCGACCTTGGGGTCGACGCCGGCGATGATCGAGAAGGCGATGGCCTCGGGGATCAGGGCCAGGGCGACGACCGTGCCGGCCAGCAATTCACGCGTGACGTTCGGAGCCCATTCGCTCCGGAGATGTGCGAGGTTCATGATGGGTGGGAGACTTTCGTCGTCCCGCACGCGAAGCGTCGTCGATCCGGTGCGGGATGCGCAAGACGATGGGTCGGCCTCCTCGGAGGTCCGCGACACGGTCATCGTCGATTGCGTGGTCCGGCGGATCGGCGGCCGGAAGAGCCACCCGGGGTTTCACCGGGTCCTGTTGGATGACCCCGCTCGTACATCAACCGTGTGGTGCGATGCAATAACCTAGCGGCGCCCGGTGGGGACCGCTCGGGCCAGGATCGGCGTCAACGTCCTTACCGCTGCAGCGGCCCCGCCGAGACGTCGGCCGATAGCGGTAGCGAACGCCAGAAGTTCATGCCTGGCGGTCGTCTCGTTTCCTGAACCGTTTCATGGATTGCGTAAGAAGAGGTTGGGACGCAAGCATGCGGCAGGGCGCAAGTGCCGATGCCGATCGGGCCGGATGGGTCAGGGCGCCGACGTTGCGATAGAGCATGTATCCCGCCACCACGAAGATGACCCCGGCGAAGATCCGGTTCAGCAGCCCCTTGTAAGCGGCCAGCCGGCAGGCCAGCCGCATGCCCAGGAAACCACCGGCGAGGCCACCGGCGATGAACTCGGCGGCCACGATCCAGTCCACGAGTCCGGACAGCGCATAGTTCGCCGCCGTGGCCAGCCCGAAGGCGCCGACCGCCAGAAGCGAGGTGCCGACCGCGTTGATCAGCGGCATCCCCGTCGCGAAGACGAGGCCGGGCACGATGAGGAAGCCGCCGCCGATCCCGAAGAAGCCCGACAGTATCCCCACCGTGAATGCCACGGCGAGCACCTTCGCCGTCGGCATCGGCCCGCATCCCTCGGCCGGCGCGCTTTCCAGGGCTGGACCGCCGTTTCGCCCGGAGCGGAGCATATGGATGCCGACGACGACCATCAGGATGGCGAACAGGAACAGCAGCCGCTGACCGTCCACGGCCTTGCCGAGGGTCGAGCCGACCAGGGCCCCGAGGACGCCCACCAGGGCGAAGACAATGGCGCACCGCCAGCGCACGTTGCCGGCGCGGGCGTGGCCACCGAACGTCAGCGTGGCGTTGGCCGCGACCGCCAGCGCCCCCGTGCCGATGGCGAGGTGGGGCTGGGACATGCCGACGACGTAGAGGAGAAGGGGGGTGGCGAGGATCGAGCCGCCGCCCCCGATCAGACCGAGAGTGAAGCCGACGCCGGCTCCGGACAGGAGGGCAGGCAGCGCGGTCATGACATGGTCGCTCCATAGGCCGAGCCGGAGCCGCGGATCGAGGTCAGGCGGTAAAGCAGCATTCCGCCGAGCATCGCGGCCACGAAGATCGCCACGTCGGGTAGCCCCAGAACGAGGGCAGCAAGCGCGGGTCCGGGGCAGAGGCCGACGAGGCCCCAGCCGATGCCGAACAAGGCAGCGCCACCGAGGAGCTTCGGATCGAGGCGACGGCCGGCGGGAACCTCGAACCGGCCCGCCAGGAGGGGACGGGCCATTCCGCGTCTCAGCCGGTAGCCCACCGCCGAGAGGGCCACCGCGCCCGTGAGCACGAACGCCAGGGTCGGGTCGAAGGCGCCGGCGACGTCGAGGAAACCGAGCACGCGGGCGGGGTCCATCATGCCGGACAGGGCGAGGCCAAATCCGAACAGGAGCCCGGCGACGAGCGCCGCCACGATGCGGGAAGCGTTCATCGGGACAGGCCCCCGTGCCGAACCAGGAACACGGTCGCCATCGCGAACGCCATGAATGTCGCCACGGCGGCGAGGGAGCGGGGCGACAGGCGAGCGAGGCCGCAGACCCCGTGGCCGCTGGTGCAGCCGGAGCCGAGTCGGGTGCCGTAGCCGACGAGGAGGCCGCCGAGGATCAACATCGGCCACGGCGCGTCGATGCGGGCCGCCGGCCATTGCCCGGCGACGCCACGGTACAGCACCGGGCCGAGCAGCAATCCGACGAGGAACGCGATCCGCCAGGCGGCGTCGCCGTCCCAGCGACCGAGGAGACGGCCGGCGATGCCGCTGATGCCCGCGATTCGTCCGTTGGCGAGGAGCAGCAGGGCCGCCGAGGCGCCGATGAGGGCGCCCCCGCCAAGCGGGGTGATGACGAAGCTCATGCCTCGTCCCCCACCCGTCCGAACACCGCCGCCTGGCCCAGCGTGCGGGCACGGGCCTCGACGGTTCGCGGCGGGACACGGCGGATCGGGCGCGAGGAGACGAGGATGTCGTCCATGGCCGACAGCAGCGCGAGCATGCGCGGGTCTGTCAGTCGATAGTACACCACCTTGTGCTCTCGCCGGGTGGAGACCACCTCCGCCTCGCGCAGGGCGCCGAGTTGCTGCGAGAGCGTCGGTTGGCGGATGCCGAGCTCATGCTCGATTTGGGATACTGCGTGCTCCCCCTTCGCCAGGAAGAACAGGATGCGGAGGCGGTTCGGGTTCGCCACCATCTTAAGAAGGTCGGCGACCATCGTCGCCGTCTCCTCGGAGAGGTCCGGCGCCTTAGTTGGCTCGATGCTCACCAAGCGGCTCCTTCGAGGGTATCGAGGGGGACCTTGAGGTAGCGCCGGCCATTCTCCTCGGGCTCCGGAAGGCGCCCGCCCCGGATGTTGACCTGGAGCGCGTGCAGGATGAGCTTGGGCATCGGCAAGGCGGCGTCGCGGGCGTTCCGCAGGTCGACGAACTCGGCCTCGCTCCTCGCCGCGACCATGTGGATGTTGTGGGCGCGCTGCTCGGAGACGGTGCTCTCCCAGGCCGCCATGCGGCCGTTCGGCTCGTAGTCGTGGCCGGTGAAGACCCGGGTCTCGTCCGGCAGGGCGAGGATCGCCTGGATCGAGCGCCACAGCGTGGCGGCATCGCCGCCGGGGAAATCGCAACGCGCCGTGCCGGAATCCGGCATGAAAAGCGTATCGTGAACGAAGGCGGCGTCGCCGATCACGTAGCTCACCGACGCCATCGTGTGGCCCGGCGAGAACATCACCCGCGCATCGACCTCGCCGACGCGGAACGTTTCCCCGTTGGCGAACAACCGGTCCCACTGCGATCCGTCGACGGGAAAGGCGGAGGGTAGGTTGTATAGCCCCTTCCACAGGTGCTGGACGTCGACCACCCGCTCGCCGATGGCGGTGGGCGCCCCGGTACGCGCCTTCAGGTAGGGGGCCCCGGAGAAGTGGTCCGCATGGGGATGGGTATCGAGGATCCACTCGACCGTCAGGCCGTTGGCGCGCACATGATCAAGGATCGCATCCGCAGAGCGCGTCGCGGTCGCACCGGACTTCTCGTCGAAATCTAGGACCGGATCGACGATGGCGCATCGGCGCGTCGTCGGGCAGGCCACGACGTATTGGATGCTGCCGGTCCGCCTTTCGTGGAAGCCCTTAACGATGGGGTGCTGGCTGGCGACGGTCATGGTCAAAGTCTCCCCAGGCGGTAGTACCAATCGGCGCCCTGGCCCGTGTCCTGGGCGGGGGCGGCGATCTCGTCGAACGTGAGGGGCGGCGTCGCCAGCACCGGCTCGCCCGGATGCCATCCCTCCGGCGTCGAGACCTCGGACGCGTCGGTGGCCTGCAGGGCGGAGACGAGGCGCACGATCTCCTCGACGCTGCGTCCCACGGTCATCGGGTAGGCGAGGGTCGCGCGGACGGTCCCTTCCGGATCGATCACGAAGGTGGTGCGCACGGTGGCGCTGGACGTCGCTCGGGCCGGCAGCATGCCGTAGGCGCGGGCGATGCCCATGGCCGGGTCCTCGATGATCGGGAACGGCACCCGCACGCCGAAGCGCTGCTCGATGCTGTGCTTCCAGGCGAGGTGCGACGACAGGCTGTCGACCGAGAGGGCGAGGAGGTCGCAGTCGAGGCCCTGGAAGCGCTCATAGGCCTTGGCGAACGCGACGAACTCGCTGGTGCAGACAGGCGTGAAGTCGGCCGGATGGGAGAACAGCACGAGCCATCGGCCGCGATACGCGTCGAGGCTTCGCTCACCCATCGTCGTTCGGGCCCGGAACGCCGGTGCCGTATCGCCGATGAGCGGCGGGCATCCCGGTCGCTCGGCCACCACCGACATATCATTATCGCTAGTCATGAAGTGACATCCGTCTCAGGCGTCCTGGGTCTTCTCACAACATCAATGTGTTTCCGCTTGTATCGAAAGTCAATATGTGTTTTTTGGAGATAAGAAAATCAATATACATAATGATATATCGAAGACGAGGCGAGGAGCCGGATCATGGACGCTAAGCGGATCGATCAGGGCCTGTCGGTGACAGGTCAGTTACGACCGACCGACGTTTCGGAGGCCGCACGGCTCGGGTTCGGGTCGATCATCTGCAACCGTCCCGACGGCGAGGGTGCCGACCAGCCGGGCTTCGCCGAGATCGAGCGGGCGGCGACGGAGGCGGGTCTCGACGCGCGCTACCTTCCGGTGATCTCGGGAACCGTGACCGATGCGGACGCCACGGCCTTCGGCGTGGCGCTGCGGGCGCTGCCCGGACCCGTCCTGGCCTATTGCCGTACCGGCACGCGATCCACCACGCTCTGGTCCCTGGACGAGGGGCGTCGCGGGCGCCCCCTGTCCGCCATCCTCGCGACGGCGAAGGCCGCGGGATACGACATGAACGGCGTCGCCCAGCGCATCGCCTCCGGGGGGTGCGTCCCGACCGACGGCGCGGAGGCGAACCACACCGTGGTGATCGTCGGAGGCGGAGCCGGCGGCATCGCCGTCGCAGCGAGCCTGAGGTCGCGCAAGCCCGACCTCGACATCGCCATCATCGAGCCGGCCGACGTGCACTACTACCAGCCGGGCTGGACCATGGTCGGCGGCGGCGTCTTCGAGCCGGCGACGACGGCGCGCACGATGGCCTCGCTCATCCCCGACGGGGTCCGCTGGATCAAGGCGGCGGTGGCGGCCTTCGAGCCGGAGAGGAAGGCCGTCATCCTGGAGGGCTGCCGGGTCGTCACCTACGACCGCCTCATCGTCGCGTCCGGCCTGACCCTGAACTGGGGAGGCATCGAGGGACTGGGCGAGACCCTCGGGCGCAACGGGGTCACATCGAACTACCGGTACGACCTCGCGCCCTATACCTGGGAGCTGGTCCAAGGCCTGCGCTCGGGCCGGGCCGTGTTCACGCAGCCGCCGATGCCGATCAAGTGCGCCGGGGCGCCCCAGAAGGCCCTCTACCTCTCCGCCGACCATTGGCGCCGCGAGGGCCGGCTCGGGAACATCGAGATCGATTTCTTCAACGCCGGCCCCGTCCTGTTCGGCGTGAAGGAGTACGTGCCGGCACTGATGGAATACGTCGAGCGCTATCGGGCCGGACTCCATTTCGGGCATACGCTGACGCGCATCGACGGGTCGGCCAAGCGGGCCTGGTTTGCGACGAAGGCCGGGGATGGATCGCCATCGACGGTCGAAGTGCCCTTCGACATGATCCACGTGACGCCGCCCCAGCGGGCACCGGACTTCGTCAGGGCCTCACCGCTGGCGGATGCCAACGGTTGGGTGGAGGTCGATCAGGCAAGCCTGCGCCATACCCGTTTCCCGGACGTCTACGCCCTCGGCGACGCCTGCAGCGCTCCCAACGCCAAGACGGCCGCGGCCGCTCGCAAGCAGGCACCGGTCGTCGCGCATAACCTGTTGCACGACCTAGGCTACGTCCGCACCCCGCATGTCGCCTATGACGGATACGGCTCCTGTCCGCTCACCGTCGAGCGCGGCAAGATCCTGCTCGCCGAATTCGGCTACGGCGGTGCGCTGCTCCCGAGCTTCCCGTCCTGGTTCATCGACGGCACGAAGCCCAGCAGGATGGCGTGGTTCCTCAAGGAGCGCATGCTGCCGCCGATCTACTGGAAGGCGATGCTCAAGGGGCGGGAATGGATGGCCAAGCCGAAGGCCGCCGCCTGAACCTGGCCGCACCGAAAACATCAGGAGAAGACGCCCATGAGACGCCGGACGTTAGCCACGCTGCTCCCGTTGCTCGCGCTGATGGCGATCCCCGCCATGGCGGCTGGCGACGTACCCGCCGGGTATTATTCCGACCAGAAGGTCGTCTATCAGAACGATGGCGGCAGGCCGGACAACGCGACCTACTTCAAGCACATCCTCGGAAACCTCAAGAACCACGTCGAGTCTGTGGGCAAGGACCACATCCAGATCCGCGTGGTGGATTTCGGCGACGGCGTCGACCTGTTCCAGATGGCGGCCAAGGACCCGATGCTCGCGCAACGGATCGACGACCTCAAGGCGGAGGGGGTCAGGTTCCTCATCTGCAGGAACACCCTGACGGAGCGGAAGATCGATTGGCACGAGCTGCACGGAGTGACCGAGGCCGACATCGTCCCGAGCGGGGTGGCGGAGATCGTCCGACTGCAGGGGATGGGCTTTTCCTACGTCCACCCCTGAAGGTGGCTGCCAACCGGGTCGTGGCCGTGTCGTACCACGGTGCTTTCGCTGCCTGGACCGCCGTACACGTCGACGACCCCACCATCTTCCCAATCCGCCCCGATCACGGCGACGGCCGCTCATGTCGCACTTTTCAGTAATTCCTGAAAATGCGATAAGTTTCGAAATCAAGGCGCGCCCGGAGTTCCTCCATGCTGTCCAACATCGACGCTCTCGTGCTGGCCCGCGCGCAATTCGGGTTCACGGTCGCCTTCCACATCATCTTCCCGGTCTTCTCGATTGGCCTCGCAAGCTTCCTCGCGGTCCTCGAAGGGCTGTGGCTCGCGACCGGTCGGCAGGTCTTCATGGATCTGTTCAAATACTGGATCAAGATCTTCGCCATCGCCTTCGCGATGGGGGTCGTCTCGGGACTGGTGATGTCCTACCAGTTCGGCACCAACTGGTCGGTGTTTTCTGACAAGACCGGGCCCGTGCTCGGGCCGCTGATGGCCTACGAAGTGCTCTCCGCGTTCTTCCTTGAGGCCGGCTTCCTCGGCGTGATGCTGTTCGGCATGCGAAAGGTCGGGCCGCGCCTGCACTTCGTCGCCACCCTGGCCGTCGCCTTCGGGACCTTCTTCTCCGCCTTCTGGATCCTGTCGGTGAACTCGTGGATGCAGACGCCGCAGGGCTACGGCGTCAACGCGGCCGGCCAGTTCGTGCCGGAGGACTGGTGGGCGATCATCTTCAACCCGTCCTTCCCCTATCGCCTCGTCCACATGGTGCTCGCCGCCTACCTCACGACCTCGCTCGTTGTCGGCGCCGTCGGCGCCTGGCACCTCCTGCGCGACCGCTTCAACATCGGCGCCCGGACGATGTTCTCGATGGCGATGTGGATGGCGGCGCTCGTCGCACCCCTCCAGATCCTGGCCGGCGACGCGCACGGGCTCAACACCCTTGAGCACCAGCCCGCCAAGGTGATGGCGATGGAAGGCCATTACGAGAGCCATCCCGACGGGGCGCCGCTGATCCTGTTCGGCCTGCCGAACCAGGAAGCCGGGAGGATGGACTACCAGGTCTCGATCCCGAAGCTGTCCTCGCTGATCCTCAAGCATGACCTGAACGCGCCGCTGAAGGGACTCGACTCCATCCCGCGGACGAACTGGCCCCCGGTACCGGTCGTGTTCTGGTCGTTCCGGGTGATGATCGCGCTCGGCATGTTGATGCTGCTGCTCGGTGTCGTCAGCCTCGTGGCCCGGTACAAGCGTCGGCTCTACGAGTGGGCACCGTTGCACCGCTTCGCCCTGGCGATGGGTCCGGCGGGCTTCGTCGCGGTGGTCGCCGGCTGGATCACCACCGAGGTCGGGCGCCAGCCCTTCACCGTCTACGGCCTGCTGCGGACGACCGAGTCCGCCTCGCCGCTGTCGGCCCCTGCGGTCGCGGCCTCGCTCACGGCCTTCGTGGTCATCTACTTCGCGGTGTTCTCGATGGGCATCCTCTACATCCTGCGGCTGATGGCGAAGGCCCCCCATCCCGGCGAGCAGGGCGTAGAGCCCGGCAAGCCTATCCGGGCGGCCGGCATCACCCCGGCGCCTTCGGTCGGTTCCGACCGTACCCTGCAGCCGGCCGAGTGAGGGCATCGCGATGTTCGAGAACGTGGACCTCACCGTCGTCTGGGCCCTGATCATCGCGTTCGCGGTGTTCGCCTACATCGTCATGGACGGCTTCGACCTCGGGATCGGCATCCTGTTCCCCGCCTTCCGGCCGGGTCCGGAGCGCGACACCGCGATGAACTCCGTCGCCCCCGTCTGGGACGGCAACGAGACCTGGCTCGTCCTCGGCGGCGGCGGCCTGTTCGCGGTGTTCCCTCTGGCCTACGCCATCATCATGCCGGCGCTCTACGCGCCGATCATCGCGATGCTCCTCGGCCTCGTCTTCCGCGGCGTAGCCTTCGAATTCCGCTGGCGCGACCCACGTCACCGCGCCCTATGGGACATCGCCTTCACCGGCGGTTCCGTCGTCGCGACCCTGGCTCAGGGCATCGCGTTGGGGGCCCTGCTGCAGGGCATCAAGGTCGAGGGCCGCGCCTATGCCGGCGGCTGGTGGGACTGGCTGTCGCCATTCAGCGTGCTGGTGGGGATCGGGCTGGTATGCGGTTACGCGCTGCTCGGCGCGACATGGCTGGTGATGCGCACCGAGGGACCACTTCACGACCGCGCGCGCGCGCTGTCGCTGCGCCTCGGCGTCGCCACGGTGCTGGCCATCGCGGCGGTCAGCGCCGTGACGCCGTTCCTGGAAGGCAAGTATTGGCAGAACTGGTTCGCGATGCCGAACGTCCTGCTGACGACGCAGGTGCCGCTGCTCGTCGGAATCGCGGCCTTTTTCCTCCATCGCACCCTTAAGCGAGGCCGGGACCGCTGGCCGTTCCTGATCGCGCTCGGGCTGTTCCTGCTCTCGTTCGTCGGCCTCGGGATCAGCATCTTCCCCGACGTCGTGCCGGGTCGCGTCACCATCTGGCAGGCGGCGTCCCCCCATGCCAGCCAGGTCTTCATCCTGGTCGGCGCCTCGGTGCTGATCCCGATCATCCTGACCTACACCGGCTATGCCTACTGGGTGTTTCGCGGGAAGGTCGACGCGGACGGCTATCACTGATGGCCCCGATCCCAACCGAGCCGGGACCGCTCTGGCGACGCCTCGCCTGGCTCGCCGCGATCTGGCTCGGCAGCGTGCTGGCGCTCGGTGTCGTCGCCTTCGTCCTGCGCACCTGGCTCAAGGCCGGCTGAGCGCCCCTCTCCGATCATCGAACGCGGAGCTTCCGTGCAGCTTCCTCCCCTCGTCCAGACCTTCGTCCTGCATTTCGGCGAGATGGGATCCCGCTGGGGCATCAACCGCACGGTCGGGCAGATCTATGCCGTGCTGTTCGTCGCCGAGCGCCCGCTCAACGCCGACGAGATCGTCGCGCGGCTCGGCCTGTCGCGTTCCAACGTGAGCATGGGGCTGAAGGAGTTGCAGGCCTGGAAGCTCGTGCGGCTACAGCACGTGCCCGGGGACCGTCGCGACTACTTCTCCACGCCGGAGGACATCTGGCAGATCGTCCGTACCCTGGTCGAGGAGCGCAAGAAGCGGGAGATCGATCCCACGCTGACGATGCTGCGTGAGACCCTGATGCAGGTGCCGCAATCCGATGCGGAGGTCCATGCCCAGGCGCGGCTGCGCGAGATGCATGACCTGTTGGAGCTCCTCACCGGTTGGTACGCCGACATGCAGCGACTGGAGACCGAACGGTTGGTCGACCTCCTTACCCTCGGGTCGAAGGTCCAGAAGATGCTCGAACTCAAGGATCGCCTCCTGCCTCGTGCCCGAAAGATCCGCGAGGATGATGGTCGCTGACCGATCCATTGCCGGGAGGAGCTGGTGAAGCCGCCTAATCGGGCCTTCCCGCCGCCAACGCCGCTCGGTCGATGACCTGCACCTGCCCGCGACGGACCTCGACCAGGCCGGCGTCGGCCCACTCCCCCAGGAGGCGGCTTATCACCTCCCGTACGCTCCCGACGTCCGATGCCAGTTGTTGGTGCGTTTTCCAGACGATCCCCCCGGCATCGGCCTCGACCAACAACCGCCGCGCAAGCCGTTGTTCCAGCGGCGCGAAGGCCACCTCCTCGACGAGGTCGAACACGGCGGTCAGGAGCTTGGTGTAGTCGTCGAGGACGAAGTCCCGAAACTCGTCGCTCTCCCGCATCAGTTGGCGGAAGGTGTCGGCCGGTAATGCGGCAAGCTCCGTCCGGCTCTCCGCGACGCTCTGCGCCGGGAAGCCGCCGCCCGACAGCAGGCACTGGGTGGTGAGGACACAGGTCCCGCCGGCGCCGACCTTGTAGATCAGCATCTCCCGGCCGGTCTCGGACATCCGGAACACCCGGGTCCTCCCGTCGATGCACATGAGGTAATTCGCACACGCACCCTGGAGCTCGTAGGCAATCGCGCCGGACTCAAGCACGGGGAAATGCACGTTGCCGCGCGCGATCTGGAGATGGCTCGCGCTGAAATTCCGGACCAGTGGAAAGCGCTCGATCCAGCGTTCGATCTGATGGGCGGTCTGCATGGTCATCCTCCCGGGGCCGGCGGTCGTTGGATGCCGCCATGCCCATGACTCAAGCGTTATAGCTTCGGAATCCGTAGCCTTCGGTGACTTGGGTCACAGACGTTTGCGTCGGCATTCCATACCACTGTGGTCACTGAACAAAAAACCGTCCGGCAAGACCGTCATGAAGCGCAGGCTTTCGATGGACCAGGGCGAGAAACCGGGAGAAACCATGCGCCGCCTCGTCCCCCTTCTGCTCGCTTCCGTGCTCCTGGCCGCCCCCGCCCATGCCGAGCAGGACCTGCTCCTCGGTGCCAACATGGGCTCCGCCGCGATGACCAAGGCCGAGATGACCCGAGCCGACGTCGAGGCACTGATCGCCAAGGCGGACGGCAAGCCCATCGACCTCTCCGACAAGGCGCTCGCCGGCCTCGACCTCTCCGGCCTGAACCTGAAGGGCGCGAACCTGCGCACCGCCCGGCTCAACAAGGCCAACCTGCGCGGCGCCGACCTATCCGGCGCGAACCTGGAGCAGGCCTGGTTCATCAAGGCCGACCTCTCCGGCGCCAAGCTGGTCGGCGCAAAGATGTTCGGCATCACCGCCCGCGACGCTAACCTCAGCGGGGCCGATCTCAGCCGGTCGATGCCCATCGGCGACTTCAAGGGCGCGAACATGTCCGGGGCCACCCTCGTTGATCTCAAGGGCGGGGCCGACATCAAGAACCAGTCCATGGGCCTGATGCGGGCCGTGTTCGTCTCGGTGAACCTCAAGGGTGCCAACCTGAAGGGGGCCAACCTCGGGCGCTCGCGCCTGGAATACGCCGACCTCACCGATGCCGACCTCACCGACGTGGTCCTGATGGGCTCCGACCTGTCGGGCGCCAACCTCACCGGCGCGACCGTCGCCGGGGCCGACTTCAAGAACGTCGACGTCACAGCCGCCCGGCTCATCGATCTGAAGGGCCAGGACAGCGCCAAGGACTGGTCGGCCCGCGTGAACGTCGACCGCGCCATCACGCAGGTCTCGAACTGAGCCCTCTTCCACCTCGACCAATCCACGAAGGAAAAACGTCCATGACCACTCGCCGTATCTTGCTCGCCGCCTTCGCCGTCGCCCCCATGCTGTTCGGCACCGGGGCCATCGCCGCCGAGATGACCTACACGCCCGCCGCGTTCGAGGCCGCCCAGAAGGCCGGCAAACCGATCCTCGTGCACATCACCGCTCCGTGGTGCACGACCTGCGCCGCCCAGAAGCCGATCCTGTCGAAGCTTGAGGCCGATCCGAAGTTCAACGACCTGCAGGTGTTCGACGTCGACTTCGACAGCCGCAAGGACGTGGTCAAGCAGTTCGGCGCCACGATGCAGAGCACGCTGATCACCTACAAGGGCACCAAGGAGACCGGACGTTCGGCTGGCGAGACCAAGCCCGAGGCGATCTCGTCGCTCCTCGACAAGGCGATCTGAGGCTTTCGCGTGGTCACGAGCCTGGGCCTCGCCTTTATCGCCGGCATCCTCTCGGTGCTGTCCCCGTGCGTCCTGCCGCTGCTGCCTCTGGTCCTGGGAGCGGCCGCCTCGGAGCATCGGCTCGGTCCGGCTGCACTCGCCGGCGGCCTGGCCCTTTCCTTCGTAGTCATCGGATTGTTCGTGGCCACCGTCGGGTTCGCCATGGGGCTCGACGCCGGCGTCTTCCGGACCGGGGCAGCCATCATGCTGATCCTGATCGGATTGGTGCTGATGGTACCGGCGGCCCAGACCCGGCTGGCTGTGGCTGCGGGTCCGATGAGCAACTGGACCGAGAACCGCTTCGGCGGCTTCTCGACCGCTGGGCTGCCGGGCCAGTTCGGCGTCGGCCTGCTGCTCGGCGCGGTCTGGAGCCCGTGCGTTGGGCCGACCCTCGGTGCGGCCTCGCTGCTCGCATCCCAGGGCCGCGATCTCGGAGCCGTGGCCCTCACCATGTTCCTGTTCGGGATCGGCGCGGCCCTGCCGCTACTCGTCCTCGGCACCCTGTCGCGGGAGGTGTTGATGCGATGGCGCAACCGGATAATGGGGGTGGGTAGGGGATTGAAGGCGGCGCTGGGCCTGATCCTCGTGGTGACCGGCCTGACCATCGTGCTCGGCTACGACAAGATGTTAGAAACGGCCCTCGTCGATGCCTCTCCGGCTTGGCTGACGGATCTGACGACCCGGCTCTGAAGGGTCGCCATCCTGGTATCGAACGGCATGCCTGCAGATCCGGCACCGCAAGCGGTCCCCCGGGTGGGGGCTATGGGACCGGTGCTTTTGAGGAAACCCACGCGGATCGTCGACCGCGTGGGTTCGCCTTCGCTCATCCGGGCACTCGACGCCCAGTGGCCAGGCTAAGGCAGCGCCGCCTCAGCGGCGGCAGCGTCCGGCGGGGCCGCGATACAGCCCGGGTGGGCAGCCGCGCGGCGCGCCGGTGACGGCCCGCCGGATCGCGCCGCGCGGACCGCGGTTCAGGCGACACCCTCCGAACCCGCCACGATGTGCGCCGAACCCGCACCCGCCGCGCACTTGGACGATGGGGGCATCGAGGCCTAACCCGGGGTTAGCCATGGGCAGGGCCTGGGCCCCGCCTGTAACGAGCATGGTCGCGAACGCGCCGACGATCACACCTGTGAGCTTCATGATATTTCCTTCGTTGTTGCGGGCGCAGCTCATGGCGTTGCCATTGGGGAAATCGGAATCTTAGACCTGATCCCGGGCATTCGGGTCACTTGGTACGGCAAGGTCGCTCCGCGCGAACGACGCGACGGTCGTGGTCTGCGTCCAGCCGAACGAACCGTTTGGTGGACACGGCGTCGATCTCCACCGCCGTGAGGAAGCCGTCGGCGTCCGCATCGATAGCCCGGAAGCGTCCGGCCGGATCGTAGGGCCCCTTTCCGGGATGGGCTTCCCACCAAGCCGACCACTCCGCTCGGCTGACGCGACCGTCATGGTCGGTATCGGCCCGCATCATCCGGGTGCGGTTCCGCGTCAGGAACGTCGCGAGATCGACGCCGGCGGAAGCCCGGTCTCCCGTCGGCAAAGGGGCCGTCGTCGGTGATTGGGCGGATGCGGCCGTCACCGCAAGGAACGTGGCCAAGGTCAGACAGACGAGACTCTTCGCCATGAGCGCAGCTCTTTCGTGGAAGGACCGGACGGGGGCGTGCCGGATGGCACGCCCCCCATGCTTCGGATGCCTGGCGCCGGTCACCACCGGCGATGCCAACCACCGTGCCAGCGCGGACCGCCCCAGCCGAAGCGCCTTGGGCCATAGAATGCCGGCCGATAGCCGTAGGGCCGGTAGAACACCCGCGGTCCGAGGTTGGGCCGGCAGATGCCGTATGGCCCGCGATGGCCCCCGAGGCCGCAGCCGTCCCGGGCCTCGGCCGTGCCGGCGGTTGCCAGCGGGCCCACGAGGCCGGCCATCAGCAGGGCCGCCGGAAGCAGTCGCTTGAACAGGCTCGGTGCGCGCACCGTTTCCTTCGTCATCGATTTATCTCCCGATGCGTGGTTGCGAGTGCCGAGACCTTGCCCCCCGCCTGTCGCAGGCGTTTGCCGGGAACCTCCTTTTTCGTCGCAAGCCGTCGCCGTCTCGAAAGTCCCGATACATTTCGCGACAGATTCCCCCGGGAGACGGACGCCGCGGCGCGTTAGGGTCGGCGGCGAAAGGCAAAGGACATGGACGACGCACACATCCTGGTGGTCGACGACCATCGCGACATCCGCGATCCGCTCGCCGCCTACCTCAAGCGGCACGAGCTCCGGGTCAGCGTTGCGGCGGACGCGGCGGCGGCCCGTGTCGTCCTGGCGGGAAGCGTCATCGATCTGGTGCTCCTCGACGTGATGATGCCGGGCGAGGACGGGCTCTCGCTCTGCCGCCATATCCGGGAAGCCTACGATACGCCCGTCATCCTGCTGACCGCCCTGGCGGAGGGGACCGACCGGATCGTCGGCCTGGAGATCGGGGCCGACGACTACGTCACGAAGCCCTTCGAGCCGCGCGAGCTTCTGGCCCGCATCAAGAACCTTCTGAGGCGCACGCGTGCGCTCCCTCGGACCCGGGAGGAGGCGGACGGACGCAAGCTGGCGTTCGACCGCTGGACGCTGGACACCGACCGTCGCGAGCTCGTCGATGACGCCGGCACCCCGGTAACGCTCAGCACGGCGGAGTTCCGCCTGCTCTCGGCGCTGACCCGGCATCCCAGGGTTGTGCTCTCCCGCGACCAACTCCTCGACATGACGAGCAGACGGACGGCCGACGCCTTCGACCGCAGCATCGACAACCAGGTCAGCCGGCTCCGGCGCAAGCTGGAGCGCGACCCGGCCAAACCGGGGCTGCTTAAGACCGTCTGGGGCGGGGGCTACGTCCTGGCGGCCGAGGTGAGGACGGTGCCTTGAGATTGGTGCCGCACTCGCTCGGCGGACGGCTGGCGCTGCTGCTCGTGCTCGCCGTCGTGGGCGCGCAGGCGGCGGCCTTCGCAATGTTCGCGCACGAATCCTCGCGGGTCGGTCGCGCGGCGGCCAGGACCCAGGTCGTCGACCGCATCGCCACGCTGGTGCGCCTGCTCGACACGGTCCAGCCAGACACCGTCCCGAGCGTCGTCGCGGCCTACGGGTCCCCCCGACACCGCTTCACCATCGATGCCGGGAGCCTCGTGCCCGAGGGCGCGATGGGTGTCGACGAGACGCGGCTCGCGCGGCGGATCGACCGACGCATGAAGGCCGACGTAAGCCAGGCGCGGATCGCCCTCGTCGAGCGGGACGCCGGGGAGGACACCCCCCGGGGCCGCCTGTCCGACAGGCCCCAGGCCCTGCGGGTCTCCGTCCTGCTGGACGACGGACGCTGGCTAAACGCCGAGGCTCCGCTCGCGCTGCGGACGCCGCCGTGGATACGCATCGCGCTCATCCAGGTCCTGGCGAGCGTGGTCGCGGTGCTCGTGGTCGTTGCCATCGCGAATCGCGGGATCGTCGGCCCTGTGGCGGAACTCGCCACGGCCGCGGAGATGGCCGGGCGAGGCGCCGCGTTCGAACCGCTGCCGGAGCGCGGCCCGCGCGAGTTGCGGACCATGACCGCGGCGTTCAACGTGATGCAGGTGCGCTTGGAGGCCTTCGTCGCCGACCGTACCCGGATGCTGGCCGCGATCAGCCACGACCTGCGCACGCCCATCGCCTCTTTGTGGCTCCGGGCCGAGATGGTCGAGGACGGCGAGCTGAGGAGCGCTATGGTTCGCACGATCTCGGACATGGGGCGGATGGTCGACGCGACCCTGGCGTTCGCCCGGGACGATGCGCTCGCCCAGGAAAGCGGCCCGCTGGATCTCGCCGAGATGGTCCGGGCGCTGGTGGACGACCACGTGGTCCTGGGGCGGGACGTCACCGTCGCGTCGCCGGCCGATCTACAGTTCCATGGTCGACCGGTGGCACTGCGTCGGGCCCTCGACAACCTCGTAGAGAACGCCGTCCGGTACGGTGACAGGGCGAGGATCACTCTTGAGCGGGGCGATGATAGCATCCGCATCCTCGTCGACGACGACGGGCCGGGCATTCCAGCCGACAGGATCGAGGAGATGTTCGCGCCCTTCGCGCGGCTGGAGGGCTCGCGGAATGCGGAAACGGGCGGGACCGGTCTCGGCCTCGCCATCGCACGGTCGGCGATCCGCGCGCATGGGGGCGATGTGGCCCTGGCCAACCGGGTCGGCGGCGGTCTGCGAGCCGACGTGAGCCTACCGGCCTGATGGCCGGTATGGAGCCGGCCGGATGTCGAGGATGTATTCCGCATCCCCGGCGTCGCGAGATCACGCCGCCCTGGCGGTGACCTTATCGAAGGTGCCCGTCGCGATCTGGTCTTCGAGCTGCGCCTTGAAGTCCGCGATGCCGAGGACCTGGACGGGATTGCCCGCGTCGTCGAGGAACTCGTAGAGGGCGTCCTCAATGTTTCGGTTGCTGAAGAACACGATGGCGTCCTCCTCGCCGCCGCCTTCCAGATGCGGCTCGCCGTTCGCGACGCCGGAGACGTAGCTGCCCGTCGGGCGGGTCTCCTTGTGGGTCCCATCCTGCCGGTAGAACCGAAGCTCGCCTTGCATGACGAGCGTCACGTAAGGGCTCTTGTGCCGGTGCAGCATCACCCGCTGGTTCGCCGCGAACTTGAACACGACGTCGACGATGCGGTTTTCCTCGTCGACCTTGTAGACGAAGAACGCGATGTGAGGGAGCCAATCCAGGGTCCGCCACGTGATGTTCGTCTCGTCGAACATATGATCCGGCATTTCGTCATCTCCCGCTTTCCATCCGGCCGCTTCTGGGTGTCGCACGGCTTTCGGCCGCATCGGATGGTTCAAGTCGGGGGCAACGTCCCCCATGATGAATGGATGCGCTCCCATCCGGTCCATCGACTGGCCTAACTCCACGGACGATCCCGACGGGTCCGGCCTGCTCCCCTACCTCGCGGCGGGTGCAGGCCAGTCTGCCGTCGACCAGATCCTCGGCCTTCCGCTGAAGGCCCCCCGGCACCCCGTCCAGGCGGAGGTGCCGTCGATACGCATCATGCGGTGCCGTTTCCTCCGGTGGCGCCGTAGACCTCGCCTGTGACGAAGCTCGCCTCCTGGGAGGCCAGGAACACGTAGATCGGCGCCAGCTCGACCGGTTGGCCCGGGCGACCCAGGGGTACCTCGGAGCCGAATTTCTCGACCGCCTCCTGCGGCTGGCCGCCGGAGGGCTGCAGTGCGGTCCAGAACGGGCCGGGGGCGACGGCGTTCACGCGGATGCCCTTCGCGATGGCCTGCTTCGCCAACGCCTTCGAGAACGCGATGATGCCGGCCTTGGTGGTCGCGTAGTCGACCAGGATCTTGGGCGGGTTGTAGGCCACCACGGAGGCCGTGTTGATAATGGACGCGCCGGCCGGGAGCAGGGGCATCGCTGCCTTGGTGATCCAGAACATCGCGTAAAGGTTGGTCTTCAGCGTCAGGTCGAACTGCTCGTCCGTGATGTCGCCGATGTCCTTCTGATTGGTCTGCTTGCCGGCGTTGTTCACCAGGATATCGAGGCCGCCGAGTTCGACCACAGCCTTGTGGACAAGGGTCTCGCAGAACGCCTTGTCGGTGATATCGCCCGGCAGCAGGATCGCCTTGCGCCCTTCCGCCTCGATCAACTTGGCGACCTCCTGCGCGTCCGGCATCTCCGCCCCGACGAAACTCAGGGCGACGTCGGCACCCTCGCGTGCGAACGCGATGGCCGCGGCGCGCCCGATGCCGCTATCGGCGCCTGTCACCAAGGCCTTGCGACCTAAAAGGCGACCGTGCCCAACGTAGCTGGTCTCGCCATGGTCGGGCTTCGGGTCCATCGCCTCGGCAAGGCCCGGTGCCGCCTGCGGCTGCCGCTTGAACGGTGGCTGAGGGTACTGCGTACGAGGGTCTTGCATCGCGATGCGATGGTTCTGGGCGTCGGTCATTTCTGGAATCCTGTGAAGGCGACCTGACTTCGAAGCCGGTCGCGACGGGCAGCGTTCTCGCAGTGCCCGGACATGATCGAAAGCGTGCCCGTACAAAGCCTGTTCCCGTTACCGCTGCGTGGGCAATCGTCACCCCGGCCAGCTGTCGAGGCCAGGAGCCTCAGGGAAAACCGACGCCCCCCGGTCAGGGCCGCGCTTCCAGCAACACCACCTCGTCACCGTCCCATCGAACGAGGAAGCCTGCCTCGTCGGTCGCTTCCGATATGACCGCCTTCCAATCCGATGCAGGACGTTCGGCGGCCCGTTCGAAGACGAGGTCGCAAATTCTGGAGACCGCCCCGACCGAGGTCGCTCCGCACCTGGCCCAGTGACGGTTCAGGGTCGCCGAGGCGACATCGTAAAGCTTGGCCTGCTCGGCCGCGGCGATGTCCAATCGCATGTCTTCGAGTTCGGCAGGACCGATCATCGCTGGGCATCCCCGTGTCGGTGAAACACCGATCCGAGGTTTTCCCCCGGACCGGACGGCCGGTGAGCGACTATGGCAGGGCGCCGATCATGCCCTTCGCCTCGGACATCGTATTCTCGCAGGCGCGCTGGTCGCCCCGGCGATCCTCGTCCGTTGCCCGGATGATGAGCGTCCGGGCGTTGACGACGTGGTCGGCCGTCGAGACGGTCTCGGGGTCGCTCGGCGCGTCGAGACGTACCGTGCCCACGCCCCGTGGCGACCCGGTCCGCAGCGTGTGCCCGGGCTGCAGGCCGGAAACCTGTATGGCTCCGGCGCTGTCGAGGCGTCGTTCGATGGTCCCAATCTGCTCGGCGCATGAGGACGCCAGCGCAGGGAGGGGAGCAGCGGCCAGGACGAGGGCCGCAAGGGCGGGATTTAGGCGCATCGGTATGACTTTCGGGGAGATGGCAGCATCACGGTTTCGCTCGGCGAGCGTTCGACCCGATGCCGTCCCTCACCCGTCGATGCGAGGGTAGCGCCCATTCAACGGGCCTCAGCGCGGAATGTTGCAGTGCAGCACGAATGGCTGGGCAGCTCCGTGTTCCGCCGAGACGCGCTTGCCCCCGCGCGCTGACGACGCGTTGGACGAGGATCGCGGCATCCGTACGAGAGGACTGACCGTCCGGGAGGTGAATGGCGCCGTCAGTCTGCCTGCTCTAGGACTACGGCTGGACGACCATCGGGAACTTGGCGGCCAAGGTCGCGCAGAGCGCATCGCGATTGCGGATGGCCTGCCATCGCTCAAATTCCGCCGCGCCCGAATGCATCGCCTCGGCGGCGGGGCGGCTGCCGATGGCATCGAAGCAGATACGTGCCCGATCCACGATTGCGGAGTTGTAGGCGGTGAAGCCACAGGCCGCCGACGCTCTGCGCAGCATCCCGTGCATCCTGAGGAATCCGGCGCATTCGAAGTCCGCGGCGGACGCAGATGGAATACCCGCAGCAAGGATTGGGACACCCAGGAAGGCGGTGGCCCTGATGGCGGCCCGGACGCCCCTAACCATCGACGCCCGCCCGCTGATCGCCTTTCATCCCCAGTCCGGATGGCTGGTCGTCGCGACGGCGCCAGGGGAGCCGCAGATGCGCCAGGTACGGATAGACGGCAGGCAGCACGATGAGGGTGAGTAGGGTCGCCGTGACGAGACCGCCGATCACCACCGTGGCCAGCGGGCGCTGCACCTCGGCGCCCGCGCTCGTTGAGAGGGCCATCGGCAGGAACCCGAGCGCCGCCACCAGTGCCGTCATGAGGACCGGGCGCAGGCGCATCTCGGCGGCCCGGGTCGCCGCCTCGCGGGCGTCGAGTCCGACGCGTTCGAGGTCGCGGATGTAGCTCGTCAGCACCACGCCGTTGAGGATGGCGATGCCGAAGGTGGCGATGAATCCGATCGCCGCCGAGATCGAAAACGGCAGCCCGCGCAGGTACAGGGCGACGATACCGCCGGTGGCGGCGATCGGCACGTTGAGGAAGATCAGCCCGGCGAGGCGGATGTCGCCGAACATCACCACGAGGAGCACCAGGATCGCCGCCATCGCGGCCGGGACCACCACGGAGAGCCGGCTCGTCGCCTCCTGCAGGTTCTGGAACTGCCCGCTCCATTGCAGCGAGTAGCGCGGCGGCAGGGTCACCTGGGCCTTGACCGCCGCTTGTGCGTCGCTGACGAAGCTCTGGACGTCGCGTCCGCGAACGTTGGCCTGAACCGAGATCCGGCGCTGGAGCTTCTCCCGGCTGATCTGGGCGGGCCCCGTCGCCACGTCGACGGAGGCGACGAGCGAGAGCGGAACCAGCGCCTTGCCGCTCCGTCCGACGGGCAAGTCGCGTATGCGCGCGATGTCGCTGCGGTCGGCGGACTTCAACCGGACCACGATGTCGGTGATGGAGTTGTCGTCGCCGTAGATCATTCCGGCGGTGCGGCCGCCGATGCTCTCGACCACATCGAGGATGTCGCTGACGTTAATGCCGTAGCGGGCGGCCGCCCCTCGGTCGACCTGGATGGACAGGGCCGGCATGCCGGCCTGCGCCTCGGCCTTCACGTCGGCCGCGCCCGAGACGCCGGAGACCGCCCGCACGATGGCGTCGGCCTTGTCCTTCAGCACCTTCAGGTCGTCGCCGTACAGGCTGATCGCGACGTCGCCGCGCACGCCTTCCAGCAGGTCGTCCATCCGCATCTGGATCGGCTGTGAGAACGCGTAGGAAACCCCCGGCACCTCCGCGCGCAGACGCTTGTCGAGGGCGGCGACGAGCCCCTCCTGGGTGGTCGCCGTCGTCCAGGTCGATGGGTCGGACAGGGTTATGAAGCTATCGGTGGACTCGACCCCCATCGGGTCTGTGGGGATCTCGGCGCTACCGGTGAGCGAGACGACCCGCTTCACCTCGGGGAAGCTCTTCAGGGTCTGCTCGATGCGATGCATGACCTTGAGCGAGGCATCGAGGTTGATGCCCGGCAGCTTTTCCGACGTGATGACGATGGAGCCTTCCGAGAGCTTGGGCAGGAACTCGCCTCCAAGCCGGGTCGCCAGCCAGCAACTTCCGGCGAACAGCCCGAGGGTGACCAGGAGGGTGATCCCGGTGCGACGTTCGGCCAGCCGAAGGATGGGGGTGTAGGCGCTCCGCGCCCAGTGGACGACGCGGGTCTCGCGCTCGCCGATCCCGGGCCCGGCAAGCACGATGGCGGCGAGCGCCGGCATCAGGGTCATGGTCAGCACCAGCGACCCAGCCAGCGCCAGGATGACGGTGAGAGCCATCGGCCGGAACATCTTCCCCGCCACCCCTTCGAGGGCGAGAATGGGCAGGTAGACCATGATGATGATGGCCACCGCGAACAGGATCGGGCGCGCCACCTCGACGGTCGCCTTGCGGATCACCTCCTCGGCCGGACGCTCCGGGTGTTCGCCGCGGGCGCGCAGGACGTTCTCGATCATCACCACGGCGCCGTCGACGATGAGGCCGAAATCGATGGCGCCGAGGCTCATCAGGTTGCCCGAGAGCCCGAACAGCCGCATCCCGGCGAACGCCATCAACATGGACAAGGGGATCGCGGCCGCGACCACGAGGCCGGCCCGGAGGTTACCCAGCAGCAGGAGCAGCACGACGATGACGAGCACAGCCCCCTCCATGAGGTTGTGCTCGACGGTACGGATGGTTCGTGCCACGAGTGTGCTGCGGTCGTAGTAGGGGACGATCTCGACGCCCGGTGGGAGCTGCTGGCGCAGGGTCTCGATGGTCTGCTTCACGGCCACGACCACGGCGCTGGCGTTCTCGCCCTGCTGCATCATGGCGATGCCGACGACGGTCTCGCCCGCCGCATCGTGCGTCACGGCGCCGAGCCGCACCTTCGGGGCTTCCACCACCTCGCCCAGGGTGGCGACCGTCACCGGTACGCCGCCCGGCCCCGTCGTGACGACGATGTTGGCGAGATCCTTCGTGTCCTTGGCGAGCCCGAGGCCGCGGATGACCTCCTGCTGGTCGTTGTGCTCGATGTAGGCGCCGCCGCGCGCGGCGTTGTTCTCGGCAAGCGCCGTGTAGACCTGGGCCATGGTCACGCCGTAGCGATGCAGGCTCTCGGCGGCGATGCGGACCTCGTAGGTCGGCATCTGGCCACCGTAGATGTTCACGTCGGCGATGCCCGGGGTCAGCTTGAGCTTCGGTGCGATGGTCCACTGTAGGATGCGCTTCAGGGCCATCGGCGAGTAGCCCGGGCCACGCACCTCGAATTGGTAGATCTCGCCCAGCCCCGTCGCCATCGGCCCCATCTCGGGATCGCCGACGCCGGCCGGCATCATGGTCTTCGCCAGCGGCAGGCGCTGGAACACCTGGGACCGCGCCTCGGTGATCGACATGGAATCGTCGAAGGTGACGTAGACCGCCGAGACGCCGTAGCGTGAGGTCGAGCGTATCCCTGTGAGGCTTGGCGCCCCCGCCATCGCGTTCTCGACGGGGAAGCTGACGAGGCGCTCGACCTCCAGCGGCCCTAGGCCGGGCGAGAGGGTCAGGACCATCACCTGCTTGGGCGATACATCCGGCACCGCGTCGATGGACAGGCCTTCGAGGTTGACGATGCCGCCGATCGCACCGGCGAGCGCCAGGATCACGACGAGCCAGCGGCGGCGGATGAGGAGGGCGAACCAGGCGTTCATCGCGATCTCAATCCGTGGAACCGAGCAGGGCGCGCATCAGAATGGCCTTGAGGCCGAAGCTTCCTTGCGTCGCCACCGTCTCCCCCGCCGCCACGCCGGACGTCACCTCGACCCAGTCGGCGCGCTGCACCCCAAGGGTGAGGTCCCGCTTCTCGAAACGGTCGTCTCCCGTGCGCACGAAGGCGATGGGGCCGCCCTCGGTCTGCTGGATCGCGGCGGCCGGCATCGTGACCCCCTCACGCCCGAGATCGGCGGCGATCTCGACGGAGACGAACATGTTGGCGCGCAACGTTCCGTCCGGGTTGGCGATCTCGATGCGGGCCGGGGCGGTATTCGTCATCGCGTCGATGGCGGCATTCACTGAACGCACCCGGCCCTCGAAGCGGGGATGGGCCGTGACCGGGGCCTCGATGGTCGCCCGGTCGCCGGCTTTAACGGTCGCGATGTCGTGGCCGTAGAGATTGGCCAGAACCTGGATCTGCGAGGGGTCGGCCACCGTGAAGGCGTCGCGGTTGGTGTCGACCACCTCGCCCAGGGTGATACCGGCCATCGTCACGACACCGTTGATCGGCGAGACGATGGCGCTGATGCCCGGAGCCTCTCCGGGAGCCGGGGCGAGGCGCTCGTACTGCGCACGGTAGAGGTCGACCTGCGATTTGGCGGACAGGGTGGCCGCATGGGCTTTGGCGAGGTCGACCTGGCGACGGTCGACCTCGGCCTGGGCGACACCGCCGATCTTCACGAGGTCGCTGCCACGCTTCAAATTGGTCTCGGCGACCTTCTCCGTGGCCTGCGCCTCCCCGAGGCTGGCCTGCGCGGCGGCGAGGCCGTTGCGGGCATCGAGGACCCCGGCGGCGTCGAGCGTGGCCAGCGTCTGCCCGGCCTTCACCTGGTCCCCGGGCTGCACCGAGAGGGTGAGCACCCGACCCGAGGTCCGGGGCTTCAGGCGGGTGACCCGGCGCTCGTCGAAGGCGACCATGCCGGGCGTGCGTACGGGAAGGATGATCCGGCGGATCTCGGATTGCCCGAACGTCAGTCCGAGGCGGCGTTGTCCGTCGGCATCGAGGGTAACGACGTTGTCCTCGGCAGGCTGCTCGGGAGCGTTCGTGCTCGATGCTGCGTCAGGTGCGGCCGCGGCCAACCCGATGAGGCCCAGCATGGGTTCGAGGTAGGGCTTGGCGGCCTCGCGATACCACCAGGCGGCCAGCGCGACCGCGATCAGACAGACGACCACCGCCAACAAGGAACGACGCCCGATCCTCGTGGGGGTCTGGCCGGATAGGGCGTATCCTCCGGATGCTGCCGTTGCCGTCGATCCCTCGGCGTCAAGGCGCTCGCGCACCTCGCCACGACCGGCGATCCCTACCTCGCCGTTCCCGGGCACGTCCGTCTCCGCCTCCAGCAACACGATGTCGTCCGTCAGTTAGATTAGATTTATTCTAGGACATAGAACGGGCCGCCACGCGCACCATTAAATTCGCGTTCACACTCGTGGTCACGGGACCGGTCCCGAACCACATCATGCATCGGGACAGGGGCGTGAGCCTGGGAGTGGACCGGGTTGGCCAAGCTACTTCTGATCGAGGACGATGCCGCGACGGCGGAGGACGTCCTCGGCGACCTGCGCGGGCGTGGGCACGAGGTCGAATGGGCCGCCACGGGACCGGAAGGCGCGACCGCCGCCCGTTCCGGGTACTGGAGCGCCATCATCCTCGACCGGATGCTTCCCGGCTTGGACGGGCTCACCCTCCTGCGGGACCTCCGCGGCGCCGGTGACCGGACGCCGGCGTTGGTCCTGAGCGCGCTGGGCGACGTCGACGAACGCATCCGCGGCCTGCGCGCCGGCGGCGATGACTACCTCGGCAAGCCCTTCGTCCTCGCGGAACTCGCGGCCCGGATCGAGGCCCTGCTGCGGCGGCCGACCGACACCCGCGAGACGGTCCTCAGGGTGGGAACCCTAGAGATCGATCTTCTTGCCGGGACCGGGCGCCGGGGCCTGCGCGGCCTCGACCTGCTGCCGCGCGAACTCAAGCTCCTCGAATATCTCATGCGCCGCCCCGGTCAGGTCGTGACGCGGGCAATGATGTTCGAGGAGGTCTGGAACTACCGGTTCGCGCCCAAATCCAACCTGATCGACGTCCATGTCGGGCGCCTGCGCAAGAAGCTTGAGGACGAGGGCGAGCCGATCCTGATCCACAACGTCCGGGGAGAGGGCTTCACCCTAACCCCCGATGTCTAGGCTCACCCGCTCCTTCGCATTCCGCTGGGCGCTCGGCATCGCCCTTTGGTCGACCCTGCTGTCATTGGTCCTGTTCGCCTTCGTATACTGGCAGACCGCCGCGTTCATGCAGGACGAGCTTAACCAAGTGCTTCGCCACGAGGTCCGGTACGCCGCCCAAGACCCGGGGCAGGCGGCGAACCGCATCGAGACCTGGATCAGCGAGGACCTGCATAGCGTCCACTTCGCCGGCCTGTTCGGCGCCGATGGGGGCAAGCTCGCGGGCAACCTCGATGCGCGGCCGGCCGACCTGCCTCTTGACGGCGAGGTCCGCCGGATCGGTACCGAGGTCGCAATCGCGGGACGGCGCCTTCACGAGGATCTCTGGTCCGCGGCCGTGGCCCTGAGCGATGGCACGGTCGTGGTGGTGGCCCACGACACAGACGAGATCGACCGCGCCAAGGCCACGGTGATCCGGGCGCTCGGGCTTGCGCTGGGACCGACCCTGGCCTTTTCCATCCTCGGCGGAGTGCTACTCGCCGGGCGAGCCAAGCGCCGCTTGGCGTCCACGGAGGCGGCGGTCGCTCGGGTGATGCGCGGTGACCTGCGCCAGCGCTTGCCGGTCGGCGAGGCCGGGGACGAGTTCGACCGTCTCGCACGGGACGTCAACGGGATGCTCGACGAGATCGAGCGTCTGATGGAGGAAGTACGTGGCGTGGGTGACGCAGTGGCCCACGACCTTCGGACCCCACTCACGCGCCTCCGCCTGCGTTTGGAGCGCGGCCGCGACCAAGCTCGCGACATCGACGAACTTCGCGAGGCGGTTGACCAGGGTCTGGTCTGGATCGACCAGACCCTGGAGATGGTGACGGCGGTGTTGCGCATCGGCGAGATCGAGCACGGCCGCCGCTGCGCCGCCTTCGGTCCTGTCGATCTCGGTCTCGTGGTGGGCGAGGCGACGGAACTGTTCGAACCCCTGGCTGAAGAAAACGGGGTCGCCCTCAGCATCGACGTCGATAGAAGTGTCACCTTCATCGATGGCGACCGCAGCCTGATCTTCGAGGCGGTCTCGAACCTTCTCGACAACGCGATCAAGTTCACGCCGCCCGGGGGAAGCGTCCGGGTCGGTCTTCTCCGACGCGAGAGCGATGGCGATGTCGTGATATCCGTCGAGGATACGGGCCCCGGGATCGCCGCCGGCGAGCGTGACCAGATCTTCAAACGATTCTATCGCGCGGAACGCGCCCGACAGACGCAGGGCAACGGACTTGGCCTCGGCCTCGTCGCCGCCATCGCCAAGTTGCACGGGTTCTCGTTGGCCGTCGGCGACGGTCTTGCCGGGGGATGCCGTTTCGAAGTGGGATGCCCGACGGTGGAACGTCGTACGACCCTGGCGGGATGAACGCGTGCCCGGCTTGCGGGCGCGTGGAATGGCGGACGGCGTCATTGTTGGTGGAGCGAACCGGACAACGCCCATCGTCAAGGCCCCGACCGGAAAATGAACTTAATTTTAAGAATTGTTCTAATCTGCACTTCGGTGTGCAGTGTCGGCCATGATGTCGATACACCCTTGCGCGGTTAGAAGGTTGGCAGGCGCGGTCCTCGCCCTGGCGCCGATGACCGCGCCCGCTGCAGCGGAGCCCCCGCAAGTCCGTAAGGACGCTCCACTGTCATTCTCCGAACCGGTCGGCGTGCCTCACAAGCACTGCGCGGGCTCATGCATCAGCCGGGGGTCGCTGCAGTGGTATTGCAGGGTAGACCAGACATGCGCGTTGAATTGCTCGACCGCCCCGCCGGGCATGGAATGCCACGGTGGCGAGGACTGAGGTTCGACGGACCGATGCATCGAATGTCGGTCACGTCATATGCAGTCGCCTCGCCGAAGGCATAGGTAGGTTTACGTAAATATTTTGATGGTCCTGAGGCGACAAACTTCTCGCTTCGACTAATGCTCGATATGGAAAAGGAAGTGGCTTTGAATATCTCCGATAATAGCAAGTTGGACACCAAGTCCTTCGAGATGCAGGGCAAGTGCCCCTTCGGCGGCGACCGCATCGGCGGCGCGGTCGGCACCCCACCGGCACTCTCGGACTGGTACCCCAACCGACTGAAGGTCGAGCTGCTTCATCAGAACGGGCCCCAGGCGAACCCGCTCGGCGAGGACTTCGACTACAAGGCAGCCTTCGAGGCGCTGGACCTCGATGCCGTGAAGCGGGACATCAAGTCCTTTCTCACCAGCACGGTCGCATGGTGGCCGTCGGATTACGGCAATTATGGCCCGCAGATGATCCGCATGGCGTGGCACGCTGCCGGCACCTACCGCATCGCGGACGGGCGCGGCGGCGCCGGCGAGGCGCTCCAGCGCTTCGCGCCGATCAACAGCTGGTGGGACAACGGCAATACCGACAAGTCCCGGCGCCTGATCTGGCCGATCAAGCAGAAGTACGGCAGCGCCCTCTCCTGGGGTGACCTCATGGTCCTGACCGGTAACTGCGCCCTGGAGATCATGGGCTTCCCGACCTACGGCTTCGCCGGCGGCCGGCAGGACGCCTGGGAGGCCGATAACGCCACCTACTGGGGCCCCGAGATCTGGGACCCGACAGACGTCAAGTCGTTCGACAGCATGGTGACCCGGGACAAGCGTTGGCGCGGTCAGAACGGCGATGCGGACTACGACCTCGAAAATCCGCTGGCCGCCTCGCACCAAGCGCTGATCTACGTGAATCCCGAGGGTCCCTACGCCAACGGCGACCCGATGGGGTCGGCGCGCGACATCCGCACCACGTTCACCCGGATGGCGATGAACAACGAGGAGACCGTCGCCCTGATCGCCGGCGGGCATGCCTTTGGCAAGAGCCACGGCATGGTCTCGGCCGACGAGGTCGGCCCGCCGCCCGAGATCGCGCCGATGGAGGCGATGGGCCTTGGCTGGCACAACCCGAAGGGCACCGGCTTCGCCCAGTTCACGATGACCAACGGCATCGAGGGCAGCTGGACGCCGAACCCGACCCAGTGGGACAACGCCTACCTGGAAAACCTCTTCAAGTTCGAATGGGTGCAGACCAAGAGCCCGGCCGGTGCCTCGCAGTGGACTCCGGCCGATCCGGATGCGCCCAAGACCCCGGACGCGCACGTCCCGGGCCAGATGCACGGCCTGATGATGATGACCAGCGACATCGCCCTGAAGGTCGATCCCGAGTACCGCAAAGTCTGCGAGAAGTTCCTGCACGACTTCGACGCCTTCACGCTGGCGTTCTCGAAGGCGTGGTACAAACTGACCCATCGCGACATGGGCCCGAAGGAGCGCTATCTCGGGCCCGAGGTGAGGATCGAGGACGACCTGCTGTGGCAGGACCCGATCCCGCCGCGCGAGCACGGCCTGATCGACGACGCCGACGTCGCCGCGCTGAAGCAGGACATCCTGGCCACCGGCCAGTCGGTGTCCGACCTCGCGTTCACGGCCTTCTCGGCGGCCTCGACCTACCGGGATAGCGACAAGCGCGGCGGCGCCAACGGTGGACGCCTGGCGCTCGCCCCGCAGAAGGACTGGGCGATCAACCGGCGGACGGTGCCGGTGGTCGCGGCCCTCCGGCAGGTCGCCGATGCGTTCAACGGACGCGGCGGCGGCAGACGGGTCTCGCTGGCTGACCTCATCGTGCTCGGCGGCTGCGTCGCCATCGAGAAGGCGCTGGCGGATGCCGGACATGCCATCGCGGTTCCATTCACGCCGGGCCGTGTCGACACCCGTCAGGACCTGACCGACATCGAGATGTTCACGTGGCTGAAGCCCGTCGTCGACGGCTTTCGCAATTACGTGGCGGACGATTTTGCGGCGGTCACATCGGGTCGTGTCTCACCGGAAGAACTCTTCCTCGACAAGGCGTATCTCCTCTCCCTCACGGCGCCCGAGTGGGTCGCCCTCGTGGGTGGCCTGCGTGCGCTCGGAGCCAACCACGATGGCTCGAAGCACGGCATCTTCACCGACCGGGTCGGCGTCCTGTCGAACGACTTCTTCGTCAACCTGACGAGCGTCGACCTCGAATGGCGCAAGGCCGACGAGGCGGGCATGACCTTCGATCTGGTCGACCGCGCCGGCGGCGCGACGAAGTTCACCGCGACCCGGTGCGATCTCGTCTTCGGATCGAACTCGCAGCTCCGTTCGGTGGCCGAGGTCTATGCCGGCAGCGACGGCGGGGCGCGTTTCGCGAAGGACTTCGTCAGGGTCTGGAACAAGGTCATGATGCTGGATCGCTACGATGTCAGGTCCTGATCGACCCTTGCCGTAAAGGCACCGCGCGATGAGCCAAGGCCGGGGCATCCATTGCGGATGTCCCGGCCTTGGCATTTCCCAGGGCATCCGACGCAATCCTAAATTCGGTGTCATTTTCGAACGATTCTAATCTGTAGTCGTTCCTCAGGCACGCGTCGCCCATCCGGGTCATGCACGCTCCAAGGTCACATCTGAACCTCATGAAGAACGCACGCCTCCTATCGGCCATGCTCCTCCTCGGGACGGCACTGCCGCTTCCCGCCGTCGCCAACGGAACACCGACCGTCTCACCGTCGGTTCCGAGCGCGATGAAGGTCCTCTCGCGGATCGACCTGGCCCAGGCCGACCAGCCAACCGCCAAGAGCACCGACGACGTGCGCGGGGCCTCGCAGACCAAGACCACCAGTCCACAGCCTGTCGGCGCCTTCCCGACCAACGAGATGTCGGGGCTGCCGGTCATTGGCCTCGATGGCGACGCCGATGCGATCAAGAAGGATGTCGCAGCCCTCCAGCAGACGCTGACCGAGCTGCAGCAGCTCCAGCTCCAGACCAAGCAGGCCCACTGGAACGCCTCCGGCACGCTGTACTACCCGCTGCACCTGCTCCTGCAGGAGCACTACGAGGGCCTGTCCAAGTACGCCGACACCATCGCCGAGCGCCTGCTCGCCATCGGATCCTCGGCCGACGGCCGCGCCAACACCATCGTGAAGACCTCCGGCGTTCCGGAGATCCCCGGCGGCTTCCTCGACGACGCCCAGATCCTCGTGTGGTTCACCAACGCCTATAAGCGGGTGGGCGAGGAGGTGAACGCCGCCATCAAGGCGACGGAGCAGGTCGACCCGACGACCTCGAACCTGCTGCAGGAGGTCGAGCACGGGGTCGCCAAGTACCAGTGGCAGATGCGTGCCCAGCTCCAGCGCACGAAGACCGACCCGAACACGGGCTGGGACCTCAACGACAACAAGCCCGTCGACATCGCCCCGCAGGGCCCCTCGAAGCCCTGATGGATTACGGCCCGCCCTCGCCCGCCGCGGCGGGGGCGTGGTCTACTTGACCGGATACGACATGCCTTCACGCGAGACATCCTACGACGGCACCACCATCGCTTTGCACTGGCTCATGGCCGGGCTCGTTCTGGTCCTATGGCTCATTGGCACCTTCCTCGAAGACCTACTGCCGAAGGGCCCGCTACGCTCGGGAATCTGGTCAGCCCACTTCGTCCTCGGTTTCGTCTTCACCGGCGTCACCGTCGCGTTGCTGGCCTGGCGTTATACGAATGGCCGCCAGTTGCCAGTTGAGGATCCCGGTCCCCTGCATGTCCTCGCCAAGGCGACCCATGCCGCCCTGTACCTGCTGCTCTTCGCCATCGCCGGGCTCGGCATCGCCAACGCTTTCGTGCGGGGCGTCACGTTGATCGGACCGCTTTCGCTGCCGCAGCTCGGCGATCCGGAATGGCGCAAGCCGCTGACCCAGTGGCATGGGCTTGCCGCCAACGTCCTGATGGCCGTCGCCGGCCTCCATGCCGCGGCCGCGCTCATCCATCATTACCTTTGGCACGACGCCGTGCTGCGTCGCATCCTGCCGGGACGCGCGCCCTCCGCCCCATACGAGAGACCCTGACGATGATGCGTGCGACCCATCAGGAAAACCACCTCATCGACCGCATCGGCTGGCTGCGCGCCGCCGTGCTCGGCGCCAACGACGGCCTTGTTTCCACGGCCAGCCTGATCGTCGGCGTCGCCGCTTCCTCGGCAGCCTCCGGCGAGATCCTCGTCGCCGGCACGGCCGGGCTCGTGGCCGGTGCGATGTCGATGGCGGCCGGCGAGTACGTCTCGGTCAGCTCCCAGTCCGACACCGAACAGGCGGACCTCGCACGGGAGCGACGCGAGCTTGAAGAGGACCCTGTTGACGAGCGGGAGGAGCTCGCAGGCATCTATGTCGGGCGCGGCCTCGACCACGACCTCGCGCTGCAGGTGGCGGACCAACTCATGGCGAAGGATGCGCTCGGCGCCCACGCCCGTGATGAGCTCGGCATCTCGGAGTTCACTACCGCGCGTCCGATCCAGGCGGCGTTGACGTCGGCGGCGACGTTCTCCGCCGGAGCGGCCATGCCGTTGCTGGTGGCCGTGCTGTCGCCGGCCGATGTCGTCGTCTACGCGGTTTCGGGCGCCTCGCTGCTTTTCCTGGCCGTACTCGGCGCGCTCGGGGCCAAGGCCGGAGGCGCCGCCATTCCGCGTGCGACGGCACGGGTGGCGTTCTGGGGCGCGGCAGCGATGGCGGTCACCGCCGGCATCGGCCACCTCGTCGGCAAGGCTGTCTGAGCCGCCGATCGCCGGTCGCGGCCTAAAGGCGCCACCTGGCCAATGCCGAGCAGCAAGGCCCCGGCTGCGATGAACCCGATGCTACGTGCGCCGAGAAGCAACCGGCCGGCGACGATGAGAGCCATGTCGACGCCTGCCGTCCGGGGGCGTTCGAGGGCAGGTCGGTTATCGTTCGCGGCAATTCCGATGCGGGAGTCGTGACGCGCCGTCGTCACCTTGGCACGGATTGAAGGCGTCCGATCCTCGTTAGGCAGGTGACGGATCGCTCTCAAGGCAGCATCCGCTGCGGCGGACCGTGACGTCCCGACCATGCGACCCGCGACGAACGGAGCCACAGGCCTCCTACGGCGGCAGACGGCACCATGACCCTGGCGGGGGCCGCCTGCCGCTTCCTGGGGACATGGCGAGGAGCGCTCGGTTACTCCAGGGCCGGGGTCGGTCACCGCCGATCCGACGTCGTCAGCCATGATATTCGGCCTAGCGCATCGGCGCCGGCCCAGGTTTGCGGAGAGCCGCTCCAACCCTGCCGGAGACACGGGATCGTTCACTGGTCAGTGTATCGGGCGGCCCATGCAAGCGTCGGTCACGTCCTGCCCGGTCTCGACGTCCCGGACGGAAATGCGATGCCCCTCTGCCCTGAACCGATCGAGGTCCTCGGCCGAGACGTAGGTCTTGCGCTCGGGATCGTACAGGCGGGAGCCGGCGTAGCGCCTGAGCTGCAGGATGGATTGCGGTCTCTTTTTCGGCATCGCTTCCATGGGGCTGGCGTCGGCGCCGGCGCGACGCGTTTCTTACCTTGGAACGATTAAAGTCTGGGATTTGCGCATGCAATGATCGATCGGGCGTTGGTCCGGTCCGAACGCCGATGTTCGTGACCCTTGGCGGTGCCGCCTCGCGAGGCGTCGATGGACCTCATCCGATGGTCCTTCGCGACGCGATGGTTGTGTCCGGGGCGAACTCGTAGATCCGTATCGATCCGGTCGCGAGTTCGAGGCACTCGACGTCGTCCGGCCCAAGGCCTTCGAGCGCCAGCACCAGGGCCCGCAGGGCGTTGCCGTGGCCGACGACGAGCGTCGGAGCGCGCATAGCCGCCGGCTGGATGTGCCTCAGGTGGAAGGGTACGACCCGTGCGACGGTGTCTTTAAGGCTTTCGCCGTTCGGCGGCCGGCCCTCGTACGACCGACGCCAGTCCTCGACCCGCGCTGCCCCGAAGCGTCGGTAGGCGGTCGCTTTGTCGAGACCGCCGAGGTCGCCGTAGTCGCGTTCGTCCAGCGCCGCGTCCCGCCGGGGGACGAGTTCCGGCTGTCCGAGGGCATCGAGCGTCAATGCCATAGTGGTGACGGCCCGCGTCATGTTCGAGGTGAAGGCCGCATCGAAGCGATGCCCCTCATCCCTCAGGATCGTCCCGACCGTGCATGCCTCGCGCCGGCCGTCCTCGGTCAGGGGAGGATCGAGCCTGCCCGTGAAAAGCCCGTCCGCGTTGGCCTGGCTCTGGCCGTGCCGGACCAGGACGAGGCGTCGCGACGAAGGGATCATGGCTGGCAGCCCGGGTCCATCCTCGATCCGGTGAGCCCCGGATGCGGTCGACCGACGAACACGGGACGTCCTCCCCGAGAGTCGCGAGAGGTACCCGTAAATGAAAAGGGGCCCCGTGGGGCCCCGGTCGATCACATGCGATGATGCCGGTGGCCGTGCCGCATCATGTGGCCCCGGTGATGGTGGTGCCGCATCATGTGCCCACGATGATGGTGATGGCGCATGCCATGGCCGCGATGACCGTGCATGCCGTCCATCCGGACCTCAGTCACGGCGGTCGGGGCATCGACGGCACCGATCATGCCGGGGGCGGCCGAGGCGGGGGCGACCGAAGCGGCACCCAGGGTTGCCAGGATGGCTGCGGCGAAAAGGGATTTTCTCATGGGCTTCCTCAAGTCGTTGTCGGCAATGCGTCGAAAACGACGGCACCCGAGCCTTGGGAACGGCTCCGCTTCCAAGACCGTTCCGCGGGGTACGTTCTCCTCAATCTCGCGTGCCTAACGGAACATTCGAATTCCGTTGCGCTGGTCGGCCAGCCTCACTTTTCGACTCAGCTGGCAATAACATCGAACGGCACTCACCCCGCCCTGGCCGGCCACTGACGATGTAGATCGTCGATGACGAAGGCGTGGGCGTGACGGCGGCCTCCATGCAGGTGCGGGTGCCGGACGTCGAGGTCCGCGTGGGCGTGCTCGATCACGTCGGGGTCCGTTGCCGGCCATAGCCGGGCCGCCGTGGTGACGCCGGCAAGCGTCATTCCCCCGAGGATCGCCAGCGTGGATGGCATTCCCACGGACGGCCCCAGCCACCCGGCCAGCGGATAGGTGAGCAACCACGCGGCATGGGACAGGGCGAACTGGGCGGCGAAGACGGCCGGCCGGTCCTCCGGGGTTGCCGAGCGGCGCAGGAGTCTGCCGGTGGGGGTCTGCACGGTGGAGTAGGCGATGCCGAGGATCAGCCATGTCCCGAGGAGAAGCGGCCAGCCGATGGTCCCGCCCCATGTCATGGCCGCGACACCCAGGAGAACCACGCCGAGCAGGGCTGCCGCCGGGATCATGATTGCGCGGTCCGATAGCCGGTAGAGCAGGCGCGGCAGCGTCAGGGCGGCGATCATGGAGCCGCCCCCGAACAGGCCGAGGGCGACGGCCACGTCGGCCTGGGGTCGCTCCAGCAGGCCCTGCACGATCACCACGGTGTTGACGATGACCATCGCGCCGGCCGAGGCGACCGCGAGGTTCAGGGCGAGCAACCCGCGCAGGCGCGGCGTCGCGAGGTAGATCCTGAGGCCCCGCGTCGTGCGGTCGTAGACGCCGCCTTGCCGGTCGGACCCGGTGGCGGTCGGCAAGGTCACGGACACCACCAGGGTCGCTGAGCAGAGGAAGCCGACGACCGTGCCGCCGAACAGCGCGTTGTAGGGGACCACGGTCAGGAGAAGGGCCGCCAGGGTCGGGCTCAGCAGGTTCTCCAGGTCGTAGGCGAGGCGCGAGAGCGAGAGGGCGCGGGTGTAGTCCCGTTCGTCCGGCAGGATGTCCGGGATGCTGGCCTGGAAGGTCGGGGTGAACGCCGCCGAGGCCGATTGCAGGACGAAGATCAGGGCGTAGACCTGCCAGACCTGGTCGACGAAGGGCAGCGTCAGGGCGATGGCGGCGCGGACGAGGTCCGTGCCCACCAGGAATGCGCGTCGTGGCAACCGGCTCGTGAAGGCCTGGGCCACCGGGGCGACGAGGACGTAGGCCACCATCTTGATGGCCAGCGCCGTCCCGAGGACGGTGCCGGCGCGGTCACCCGCGATGCGGAATGCCAGAAGCCCGAGGGCGACCGTGAGCAGGCCCGTGCCGATCAGGGCGATGACCTGGGCCGCGAACAGGTGACGGTAGGTGCGATGGGCGAGGACGCTCAGCATCGGGAGCGCCTCACAGGTACTTCGCGAGCAGTTTGAACTCGGCGAGTGCGTCCTTGGTGGATTTGCCTCCGTGCCCGACGCCGTCCGCGAGGCAGTGCTCCATGTGGTCCTCGATGAGGACGCGCTTGGCGTTCGTGATGGCACTCTCGACCGCGTGCAGTTGCTGGGCGAGGTCCACGCAGGGGCGGCCCTCCTCGATCATCGCGATGACCCCGGCGAGGTGGCCGTGCGCGCGCTTCAGGCGCTTGACGATGTCCGGATGCGAGACGTGTTCCATCCCGAGATCCTATCCCCCCGGAGGGGATGCATCAATCGGCGTCGCTTGCTACGGCTGCGTGTCGTGGCCGGCCTGCGGCCCGTTTTCGCCGAGCAGGTCCGTGACGTGGGACTCGGCCGGATGGCCGGTGGCGGCACGATGCACCGCGGAGCATGCCGCAAACCCCGGACCCGAAACCGTCATGACCAACATGCGGGTGCTGTCGTCCCCCATGCGCATCGCCAGGGTGGTGCGCGCCTCCGGCCATTCCAGGGCGTTCGCGGCAGGTCCGATCCGGGGCTCGCCGTGGCGCCGCACGCCTTTCCGCCGCATCGCCTCCCGCGCCGACGCGGCGGCGACGTCGCCGAGCGGGCGCCCGACCCAGACCACTTGCTGCAGGCCCTGGTCCCGGCAGACGACCAGGATGACCTGGTCGGTTTCGGTGCCCGAGGCGAGCGGCCGGTCGTGGAAGTAGAACAGTGCGGTCAGGTTCGCCTCGCGGTCGACCATGGACGGCGGCGCGATCCGGTCTACCGGTCCTCACGAGAGACCGAACGGTGCCTCGTCGCCCGAAGCGGCCGCCGGCATCGAAATGGCAGCCCATGTCGCGAGGGCGAGCGCTGGACGGCACGGCATCGGGCTACTCCGCCGCCTTGAGGTGCGCCGGGGCCTCCGCCACCCGGACCGGCGAACCGACCGTCGTCTTCCGGGCGAACCGGGCATAGAGGGCGGGGAGGATCACGAGCGTCAGGAGGGTCGCGCTGATGAGGCCGCCGATTACGACGGTCGCGAGCGGCCTCTGGATCTCGGCCCCCGTCTCGGTCGCCAGCGCCATCGGCACGAAGCCCAGCGACGCCACCAGGGCGGTCATCGCCACCGGCCGGAGCCGGGTCATCGCGCCTTCGAGGATCGCCTCGCTGCGCGGTTTCCCCTCCGCGATCAGCTGCTTAATGTAGGTTAGCATCACGAGTCCGTTTAGGACCGCTACCCCCTACAGGGCGATGAACCCGACCGCCGCCGGCACCGAGAACGGCATGCCCCGCAGCCATAGGGCGGCGATGCCGCCAGTGAGCGCCAGGGGAACGGCGCTGAACACCAGCAGCGCGTCGCGCGCCGAGTTCAGGGCCGAGAACAGCAGCAGGAAGATCAGGAAGAAGCACACCGGCACCACGACCATCAGGCGCTGCCGGGCCAAGGCCAGGTTCTCGAACTGCCCGCCCCAGGTCACGTAGTATCCGGCAGGAAGCTGGACGCCCGACGCGACCTTGGCCTGGGCCTCCGCCACGAGCGAGCCGATGTCGCGGCCGCGCACGTTGGCGGTGACCACGACCCGACGGCGCCCGTTCTCGCGCGAGATCTGGTTCGGCCCCTCGGTGATGGAGAAGCTCGCGACCTGCTTCAGGAGCACCGAGGACGCCCGCCCGTTGACGCCCGGGGGCAGCGGCACGGGGATGTTCTCCAGGGCCTCGCGGTCCTCGCGCACCTTGTCGTTCAGGCGCACGACGATGGGGAAGCGCCGGTCGCCCTCGAACACCATGCCGGCCTCGCGCCCGCCGATGGCCGCGCCGATGACGTCCTGGATCGAGGACGTGCTCAAGCCGAGGCGCGCGGCCTCCGTCTTGTTGATCTTGATCTCCAGGAACGGCAGGCCGGCCGTCTGCTCGACCTTGACGTCGTCGGCGCCTTCGGTCCCGCGCAGTACAGATGCCCGCCATTGTGGACTTTAAGACCACGTCTAGCTGGTCTCGACGGGAATCTATGCCAAGGTCGAGGGAAGGCATTCCGAAGTACGGCCAGCCCTGAGGAGGACTGACCAGACGGGATCACGGTCAACCCGATCTTTCGGCAGAGCTAGGAGTAGGGTCTAGGCCTCACCATCCATCGGGTGGTTGGTAAAGCCGTATGGCGTGGCGTAGAGCCTGACGTTCCGGAGGGTCTGCGGTCCGCCATCGTCGATCTGCGCCTGGCGCCAGGCCACGGCCTGGGGGAGTGCGCTGTAAGCCATCACGACCACCTCGGCTTCCCTCTTCCCTGGAACGAGGAGCGCGTCGGTCGAGAGGCCACGGCGAGGCTTTACGCGTGGGATGCTTACAGGGCTCGTGCCGTCCGATGCCCCTAGGACGAAGCCGATGGCCGCTGCGTCAGCTTCTCCCTTGATGATCGTGATCTCGAAATCGAGACAAGCGTCCGCGCGAGGATAGACCACGAAAAAGATGTCCGAACGATTGATGCGCCCGAGCAGGTAGTCAGCCTGCTGGTCAGCGTCCATGCCAGTCATGGGCCCCGCATTCTTCCTTGCCTTCTCAAGCAAAGAACTCGTGAGCTTTTCCATGGGACTCGGGGTCCGATCGAAATTGAAGCGTGTGTTCATGTCATGGCTCCTGCAGAAAGGGTCATCCCCTCAGGTCGCCAGGAAAACACCATGTTTCCACATGACTGCGCGAGTCATTTGGTCCACTGAGATTAATATGTGCTTGCTGTAGTAAATTTCACGCAGCCAGAAAGAAGACAAGCGACAATCCGAGAGGTAGTTCATCGCTCGTTGACATAAGTAGGCTTCGAGCTGCGCCAAGTGGGCATCGCCGGAAAGGCCCGCGCGGATCAAGGATTTGCGCTCGACTGAGGGAAGCCCGCTGGGCACCTTCCTGATTAGAGATGCTGGCAAGACCGCGGCAGCGGCGGGTGGGCATCTGGCAGGCGCGAGAGGCGCTGCGGCGAGACCAAGGCGCGGTGGTGGAGGTGCGGCGGTTCTCTCGACCTCCAAAAAATGGCGAAGCCACCCCTTAGGGTTAGCTCGATCACACGGAAAACCCCATTCCTCACGCGTCCCAGCGAGGGCTTGCCCTCGCGCCAGGGCGCGCTTGAGGAACCCCCACCCTAGAAGGTAACCCCTGATTACCTGCGGTAATCGGCCTCCGGTGGTGGGAACCCCCTACCCCCTACAAGACATTTTACGGAGAAGATAAGCCATTGCATTTGCTCGATTTCTGTTGATTTCAAACGTGTGAAGCAGTAGTCTGGTGTTATTGCCTTCGGACATGACCATGCTGCCCCTTTCCCGGTGCCTCGCCACTCAACTTGTCCTGTCCTCGCGCATGCCCCTCCATATGGACGGCAAGCCCGTGGCGAGGGGTGAGCGCGTCGACGTTAAAGGCGTGCGGCTCATGCTCTCCATGCTGTCCCGGGCGGCGTCCCGAGAGATTGATCGGGGTGATTGGCAAGATGCGCGTTGGGATCACGAGCACCTGTCGGACCGCCCCCATGAGACGGTTACAGTTCCACTCCGGCGGCTTCTGGCAGAGGTCGGCCGGGGAGGCATCGGGGGATTGGTAGAAGCGCATACCCGGGCGGCAAACATCCGCGCTACCATTATTGGTGAACCGTCGCTCGGCGAGGTTGGTGTCTTGGCGCTTGGCATACGTGAGAAGGGCGTTGTAGCCCGGCGGCGTATTTCGGAGAAGGCGACACAGGTTGAGGTTAAGGTCGATCGCACCTTCGCCGCCATTGCCCATCCTCACGCGGATGCCACGGACGACGTTCTCGATCCGCCGTCCTTCGTCTACGACCCTCGCGTAATGGCGAGTTTCACCTGCCGCTACAGCCCTCTTGTCTACCTGCGACTGCTGGCTTGGAATGACGACCTCACAGCCGCGCCGGCCCGCTGGCGGTCCACTCGGCGCATGGGCGGCGACGTAACGCTTGAAATCCCGGTGCTAGAAGTGCAGGCCGCACTCGGGGCGTCAGGCATCGTCAGCCCGTCTGCTACGGCGCAGCAGCTCATTCTCCCGGTCACAGAGGATCTCCGCCGGGCAGGCATCGACTTCTCTTGGGAATGGGAGAGGTCACCGCGGATGAAGTCGGTGAAGGCCCTCCGGCTTAGGTTCAGCGACCCCAGGGCCGCGCGTGCGCCGAAAAGAGTGCGGACTCCGACGGCTATGCGTCTTTCCCCTGTTCCTCGTCCGGCTTCGACGGGCCTGCGGACACTGCGTCCATCCCTTCCGTCGCGATGACCTCGGCCGCCTCTGCCGAGGCGGCTATTGGGTTGGCCTGAAGAGTGATCTGAACGTCGAAGTCAGTTTTTGCAGCCAGCTTCGCAAGGCCATCGACTGCGGCAGGATCCTGGGCGATGCGGATCAACGTGTCCCAGACCACGTCACGCATGACGAGTTCTCGATCTGCGCGCTCGGCTCGCGTTCCGACCACAGCGACGACTTTATCGCCGTTTTCAGATCGGGCATGTCCTCCGACGGGCTGGGCACCCCGCCCAAGGTACTCAACGGTATCGGCCTCATGGTTCGCGGCCCGGTAGACCGAGATGGTATGATCCACGATAGCATCATCGGTCACGTAGGCGGGAATTTGGCGCTCGACCATCTCGCCGTCGACCTCGGCCCGCACGGCTTTCATGCCCTTTGACCACCGGCCCCGCATGTCGGACCCGTCGAGGCCGAGCTCATGCAGCACGGCGGCGGCGTTCTTCTTCAAACGGGAATCGGACGCTATGGCCGCGATGACGCCGGCGTCGGCGATACTCGTGCGGCGAATGGCGTCGGCCACCTGACCGAGACGTGCCGGGTCCGCGAGATCGCCCATGCTTACGACGTCATCGACAACGAAGCCTTCAGGCAGGACGCGGCTTCCCGCGATCCAGAGGGGAGCCTCGCCTATCCGGTAGACCGGGCGAAGGCGGCCGGCAAACTGTGTTAGCTCCTCCTCCCGGAACTGATGCTGGATGGTCTTGGCCCAAGTTCCCTCATACTCACTGATACTAACGGTGACGGAGCCGCCGTTCCGCAGCGGATGAGTACGCCGGATTTGTGGCGCGCTGATCGAGATGGCGTCGCCGCGGTCGTCAGTGGCGAGGCTTCCGTCCTCGTGGTGCAAATGGCCATCGCCCCAACGGTCGATAGGCCACTCCGGCTCGGCATCGTCGTAAGTCGCCGCGGCCACGAGTCCGTCAATGACCCGGATGGGGAATTCGTGTCGACCGACGGAAAGCGCAACGAGGTGCTCTCGGGCGAAGTCGAGCCCGCGCACCGCGCCATAATGCATCCAGTCGCAATTCGGCGGCTCGCTCCAGCTATCCATCAAAGCGGCCCGGACGGGCTTAGGCGCCCCGACGACGATTCGTCCGTGACCGTAGAGCAGCGAGGCCGTTGAGATGGCATGGTGGGCCTGGGCAATGACGCCGGCAACCCGTCGGCGGGCGTTCTTGTCCTCGCCGGCACTTGCCAGGAGGAAGCCGGACGTATGCCAAGTGCGGTCGGCGACGAGGATCGTCCGGAGGTTAAGTCTAGCGTCTATATGCGTAAGCTGAACCTTACGCCCGACCCACACCTTCTCCGTGAGGGCCTCATTGGCCGAGGCGTCCAGCAAAAGAACCGGGTGCTCGCAGAAGTTGGGTTCCGCGCGCCAGGAAATTCGGATAGTCGCCCCTCCGTCCAGGCTCTGGATGCGCATGTCGCGCTCGCCCCGCGCCTGGCCGGGCTTCACCTGACCATCGGGGCCGATCCGGTCCCTGCCGCCGCGTAGATCATGTTCGATGGCGTCCATCTTAAGGGCAAGCAGGCGCTCGGCGATCAGCGACCAGAACCGCCACTCCTCGCGCAGGTGCGCTCCGGTCGGGCGCTCCACCAATGCCCTGATCCCCTCGATGCTCATGCCGGGATGCAGCTTGCGACCGGCGTCCTGTGCGCGACCGGTGACTCTTACCGCGCCTTCGACAAGGGCCTCGGCCGCCTTGATCGCCTCAATCCGGTCGCCGTTGACGCGGTTTTGCATGTCTTCGACGATGCCGAGGGCCGGGTCCTTGCCCTTGCGGATGGCGGCTGCGGCAAGGGATGCGACGCGCTCGCGGGCTGCCAGCAGGTCGTCGCCGGTTTCACCCTTGTCGCGTTTGTACGACCGTGGCGGCGCGCGTAGTGTGTCAAGGGTCGCGGTCGGAAAGCTTTTCCACTGCAGGATCTCGGTCCAATAGCGTTCGTCTACAATAACTCCGGCGACGGCCTCGCTCAGCCCGGCCGGCAGGTTTGCCGACGTCAGGAAGGCCGTTGGCGCAAAGATGACCTCCGCCTCCCCGATTTTCGCCCTGGCCGCAATGACCGGGCAAACGTTGTAGTGCTTGCAGAGCTTTTCCTCGCTCTCCCCGACCGCGTCCTGCACAGTGGCCTTGCATAGCCCGGCGCTGCTTATCCCCGCCTTGACCAGAATGCGTTGCTCCTCCGCGCGTAGGCAACCGCCACGCTCCTTCCCCTCCAGGATCAGGTACCGCGTCCCCTCTGGCAGGTCGCGGGCTGCCGCCTCAGCATTTTTCCGGAAGACCGCCTTGGCGCCGCGCCGAGACCCCTGGAAGCGCGTGACGTTCTCATGAATGTTTTCGTACGACGGTTGCAGGAAGAGCATCGCGCCGCCAATGGGACCGTTCTCAATTAAGTCGTCGGTTGTGACCTTGACGCCCGTCGAGGACTTGCCTGATCCGGTCGGGCTACGCATCAGCCAGACCGGTCGCACCGGGGCTTCCTTTCCAAGTTTCCGGTCCTCGCGGACCATGCGATAGAATCCTTTGAACGCGTCCACGACGGCGGCTCCAACCGCAATCGCCTGCTCGTCGCGCTCTACGTCGGAGATCAGGGCGCGTTGACGAGCCAGTGTCGGGTTGGCCGGCTCGAAGACCACGTCGTCGGGCAGCTTAATCCGCTTCCGGGGCAGCCAAGAGAGGTCGTCCGTCTCTTCCCGCTCGACGGAGTGAGAGACGCGGGGTACCGCACGCACTTGGCCGGTAGCCTCGTGGCGCAAGATCCCAATTGCCTTCATCTCGCCGCGAGACAACTTGGCTGCGGCGCTGTCGATGCGCTCCCGGCATCCGCGGGCGAGTTCCTGAGAGGTCCTGAATCTGTTGCCTCCTGTCGCGAAGGTCTTTTCACACTCCTCGATCAGAAAACCGGTCAGGGCGTAGCGGCCCTCTTGCGATAGAGCCATGCCCGGATTCTTGAGGACATACGTATACGCTCGTCCCTGTACAAAGCGCTCCCTCCCGGCGGTGACTAAGCCTTTAGCATTCCAGGTCACTCCGGCCATGCTTTGGCTGAGGCCGGGACGGATGAAGTCACTGATTGTCACGAGAGACGGATCGAGGGTAGACGCAGTCGCCCAAGCAACCGAATTGCGCAGATTTGGAATGATGATCCCGCTGCTGTCGACTGCAGACAGGAAGGCTTCGACTTGTGCCTGGGTGATCTGAGGCGCGTGATTGGGTCCATGCGTGTCGGGTCGACAGAGGCCAACCCATTGAAAGTGCGAGCCAGTCCTATAGTGGGCACCAAAAGCGGTGATCGGCTTACGGTCCGCGAGGATCTCAATGGCCTGGGTATCGGAGCTCCCACCAGGGCCGGCAGCATCGAGATGGTGCGAACCGTTGCGGACCGGATCAGCGGGGTTCGAGCGGTAGATCAGGACGATGCGTGGCGCGCGGCCGACGCGGCGGAATGGGGTTTTGTCAAAGTGCTCGTCGGCGAGGCGGAGGACGGTCTCCGACATCGCTGGATCGGAAATATCGATATCGACGGCCAATGCCCCGCCCGAAACCTCTCCCATGATCAAAGCGGTGTTAGCCCGGTTCCCCCGAGTGTCGCTCTGATCCCACCAGGAAAGCTCGTCCGGTGTAGGCAGCCGCTGTTGTAGAGGCTTCCATTCCAGCGCCTTTCTGGAACGTCCTGGCTGCAGGACGAGGATGGGGCCGCGACGCTCGGAGCGGGCTTGCGGGAAAAGTGACCATCCGTGGTCGACGCAGGCCGGGGCGATAATGCCAAACCGCTGTGCAGCTTCCTCCCGCTGCCGAGCATCCTCGCGTGCGCGCACTTCGGCGTCGGCGAGTTCTTTGGTACGGCGAGCGGCGTCCTCGGCGGCTCTCGCCGCTAGACTTTCGACATCACCCACCCACGCCCTCACGCTCACGACTGTGGCGTCGTGCTGGTTTAGAACAGCGATGATCTGAGGGCTGAGCTTATCCGAGGGGGCAGCGATAACTTTCACCAGGGATTGAGATTTGGACATGTGCCTCGGCTGCGGAGGCGACGGATCACTGGCTGAAACGGTGGAACGCCAATTTCGGGTCCCCGTGACTGTTTGCCAATCACGCATATTCGCCCAGCCGTGTCATCAGGATAATGGAGATAACGAAAAAATAATATGGAACATTGCGCTGGCTTTAGATCAAATTGTAAGGAGATATGCAGGCATAAACCCATACGGATGCAAGCATGCTTGCTGAGTTTCCAGCAAGCATGAGGTTTTGTAAACCGTACATATTAGCATCTTACGGACTGCAGGCGCGCATCTGGTGACTCTGCCGGCGATACTCGCTACGATTGTCGGAGCGCACGGCACCGCTGGAATACGATCCGTCGATCTCAACTTCGTCTTCAGGATGAGGGCCGGTTGCTCCGTCCGGAACATCCTCGACTACGTTGGCAACAGTGGACTACCCTCATCGTCATCGCGCTTGCCGGCGGCGCCCAGCGTTTCGGCGAGATCAATCGGACCATTCCGGGCATCTCGAAGCGGATGCTGACGCAGTGCCTCCGCAAGCTGGAGTGAAGCGGATTCATCACGCTTCAGGTGTTCGCGACCAGTCAGACTTGGCCATCAAACACCTTCCCCGCCCACAACAAGCGTATCTGAGGTGTCCGTGAAATTGGGGGAGGATCATCGCCGCCTTCCTCGGCATCGGATTTCCTCAAAATGTGTTCGAGGAGGGCAGGTAGCCGGTCAGCGGTGTCGAAAGAGCTTGTGCTGGCTTTTCAATCAGTCGTCGAACCTCGGCTGGCAAGGGTGAGGCGGATGCACGAGTGCGGCCGCCGACTGGCGAGGCGTAAAGGCGGGGATGTTACCCATCAGCTCAGCAGATGTGAGTTTTCAAGGAGTGAGGGGCGCGATTGCGCCGGCCTGGAGCGGAAGGATAAAAGCATCGAATGGTTAAGCTCAAGGGTAGGCGTCGCTTGACCTGCCACCATGAGGCAGGGCACGCCCTCGTACGATGGTATTTTGGCTACGACACTGACAAGGCAGTTGTTCTGACCGTCGAGGAGCTGATTGCCGGCCGGATGATAGAAGACCGTCAGGGCAATCTCGTGACATGCGAAGGACTAGTCGATGGCTACGACATCATCGGGTACCCGTTCGGCCCGAGGACCATCCACAACCTTCCGCCCGGCGAGCAGGATGAATTTAATCGGTGCCGCGCTATCGCCCGCGACATTGAATTTATCAACTGCTTAGCGGGCATTTATGCCGAGGCCCGCTATCGAAAAATGTCCGCTGGGGGGTGCATGTTCTCAGGTGGACTGGAGGACATGAAGCACTTTAAGATATTGGTGAACGCTTGGAAGCTGCCTGAAAAGGAACAGCGAGCCATTTCCGGCCTAGCTGAGGCCCGGGCCGCTGCTCTCGTGCGCTCCCCGATGGGATCGGCAGGTATTCGGAACTTAGCCGACCTTCTCATGGAGCATGGCGAAGTCGACGGCGAAAAGATCGCGGCGGTGTTTCGGCAAGCTTATGGCGGCCGGCAATGCGCGTATGGAGCCTGGGACGCTCACTGGCCTCCAACGCTTATCCAGATCCAAGATGGCTTCGTCCCTTAAGGGTGGTTTCTGGAGCCGCTGCTTTGGGCGAACCAAGCGCCTACCCAAGAAAGGAAAAATATAAGCTTTGCCGACTTGGCAAAAATTCTGGCCAAGCATGTACGTCCGCGTCGATTGCTTGGAGCGGCGTTAGGTGGTGGTGAACACGTCGCCGCCATCGTTTAATAATCCGGCCTCTACCGGGCCATCCTCAACCGCAACGCCAGCGCCAAAGCGATGCCTGGCATGGCGGAGCGGATCGAGCCCTTCAAGGACTGGATCGTAGAGGAGGTTCTTCCCTCCATCCGCGAGACCGGCTCCTACGTCGCGCCGAACGCGGTGGCGCCGCAGCCGGTCGACCCGCTCGCCTTCCTGGAGGACCCGGCGATCCTCCGGGGCCTGCTCGGGCGGCACACCGTCTCATCGAGCAGGAGCGCAAGGGACGTCTGGTGGCAGAGGCCCAGGGTCGAGGCTTCCCGGCCGGTGGTCGCCTTCTTCGATGCCCTCGCAGATTCGGACGGGCTCCAGGGTCTCCGCGCCGCCAGCAGGGCCCTCTTTCATGAGCCGAACTTGTTCATCACCCGGCTCCGCGACCGGGGGATCTCTTCGACCTCAAGGCGGTCCCGTGGCCAAGGAGATCCTGGTCAAGCGCGGGATCTTCCATGTCGCCTGGGAGATGTTCGGGGGCAAGCCGAGGCCGACGACGAAGCTCATCGGCAAGGGGATCGTGTACTACGCCTACCGGTCCCGTCGAAGCAGGCCCTGCTGCCCGGTTCCTGAGGGCTAAAACCCTCTGCAGTTAAAACGTAGTCGATCCACCTTCACTACGCATGGGGTCTGTTTCCGCAACGAAGATAGGCCCTTAGCGTTTTTAGTCGCCCGTCGAGAACTCGGCCGCGCCCCCGGCACACGGCGTACGACCGTACCACGTCAGCGTGGCACCTTCCTCTTGCCGGACACACCACTCGCCGAGAGGCCCGGCGTCGCCGCACCACAGATCCTGCGCCGGCGACGCCAGCGCCATCCTCCGGACCATCGAGTGATCCGAAGGATTGGTGAGGTTTTGGACGCTGCAGCTGACCTCCACGTCATCATAGGATGTCCCGGGACGGTGCCTCACGAACATGCTTGTCGTGATCGCAAACTGCCCCTTCGTCTCACTGGCGCCGAGGTGCCATTGCGGCGCGCTCCATGGGCCGTCGCCCGCGGCCGCGGCGGTCGTGATCAGGACGAGGAGGATGGCGAAGGCGCTACGCATGACGGATCTCCAGGGGATGGGGGACGGCCCAGCACGAGCCGTCGGGCAGGAAGGCGACGACGGCGGCCGCGCGGATCGGGCTGCCGTCGTCGAGGGTGAAATCGGTCGACCGGTAGGGGTCGAAGCGCACCCTGAGCGTGCCGTCGGGGAGGCCGGATTCGGCGGGGACGCCCCGGGCGATGGCGACCACCTCGCGGGCCTGCCGCAGCCGAATCCGGTGCACGCCCGGGAGGGAGACGATGAAAGAGACGTCCCGGAGAACCAGCGCTGGGAAGTGGCCGACGACCCGATTTTTGACGCGGATGGACCAGCAGGCCCGGGTCAAATTTCGGTAGACGTCGGGCACCGGGCGCCCTCCATCTCCTCGGCCAGGACCTCCGCCCGGGCCGCGACGGCAGAGGCTCGCTCCGGGCGGATCAGGCCGGCGGCATCGAGCTTGGCGACCTGCAGGACGTAGAGCCGGGCCCGGCGGGGACGGAGCCGGCATTCCCGGCCGGGCACCCAGGCCGCCCGAATCCGGGCCGCAGCCGCGTCGAGGTCAGCCCGGCACATGGGACCGAGCCCCCGTCGTCAGGGCGAGATCCAGCGCCTCGGCTGCATGGTGGGCCGCCTCGACCAGGGACATCGCCTTGTGACGGACAGCAAGCTGGAGCGCATCCAGGTGGCCGCCGCAGACGCGGGTCGCCTGGATGGTGATGCGCCCGGCGAGCGCCTCGGCGCCGAGGTGACGCTGGCAGAGCTCAACGAGGGCGGCGCCGTGATCGCCGGGGATCGTGGTGGAACGCATGATGTGATCTCCGATCAGTGGCGGGGAGCCAGGCCGTCGCGGCCGGCGAGAACGGTTTCGACTAGGCGGCGCAGGAGGCGGACGGACGGCTCTCGCTGCCCCCATTCGGCGGCGACGAGGGCGAGCTCCTCGCCGTCGAGATCGGGCATCCAGTCGGCGGACTGCCCGCGCTCCTGGCGGATCTCGGCGGCGAGGGATCTGGCCAGCACCGGCAGCGAGGCCAGCGTCGGCACGGGCATGGTCACCACCTTGAAGCGGGACAGAAGGGCTGCGGAGAGGCCGTCCAAGCTATTGGCGGTCGCGACGTAGTTGACGGCGCTCAGATCCGTTTCGATCTCCAAATAGCTGTCGAAATGCCGCCGAGCCGATTCCTGCTCGGTCAGCCCCAAAACCGCATCGTGGACGGAGCCATTGTCCTTTCTCGTGCCCGCTTTCTCGATCTCGTCGAGGACGATCATGGGGTTCGCCATGTCGAACCGCCTGATCGTTTGGAGCGGCGTCGAAGCCCGCCCCGTAGACCACTGGCGGCTCGTGGACAGCAGCGTGCCGTCTGCGACCGACGAGCACCCATAGACAGTCACCGACAGCCCGAGCTCCTCGCCGATCCTCCGGGCCAGCCTGGTCTTGCCCGAACCGGGGGCGCCAATGATCAGGATGGGCGAGATTTGCACGAACGGCCGCCCGGCCAGAGGGGCCAACACCCCGTCGAGGAGGTCCTCGGCATCCGGGAATTCCGCCACCAGGCGGCGCCGCACGCGACCCATATCCGGGACGGCGACGAGCCGGATGCGACGCCCGGCGAACGGCCCCCAATCGGACCGGGCAGTCGTACCCCGGCTCCCGCTAAGCGTTCCCTCGCCCGACTTGGCCGAACCAGGCAGATGATCGACCGTCGCCAAGACCAACATCGACGGACCGTCATTGAGGCGGGCCTCCTCGATGGCCCTCAGCCCGGACGCGGTCGCGGCCTTAGCCTTCGCCTCGGTCGCCCACGCCGGCTCGGGCTGCGGCAGCGCACCGACTAGGGCCTGCCGGCCGAGCTCGATGCATTCGGTGATGAAGTTGGTCGAACCGCCGGTGAGCTCGTTGCCCCGATAGCGCCAAGGCTCGTGGGCGTGCAGGCTCGCGCCGACGGCGCCGTACAGCAGGTCCTCCTCGCCATCCTCGCGTTCGCGGGCGTACCGCCATGCGACGTCGACGTGCGCCACGCGGGCTTCGGCCTCGCCAAGATCGGCGAGGAGGACCGTCAGCAGGTCGAGCATCCCCTGCTCCTGCCTGTCGGCGAACCCGAGATCCAAGTCGGCGGTAGATGCCGACTGGACGCCGACGGTCCTCTTCAGGACCACTCGTGCCTCACGGATCGCTGTGACGAAGCGCGCCTCGGCGGCGGCCTGATTGCGCTTGATCGAGACACAGGAGATAGACGCCGACCAGAGCGACTTGACGATCTCGTAAAAGAGTTCCGAGTCCGCGCATTGGCGGATCATCTCGGCTCGGCCAGCGGAATAGATGCCCGGGACAGTCGAGAGGATCTCGGACTGCAACTGCCGGGCATGGCTGTCGCGGTGCATGGGGGTGCCGAGGAGCAGCGCGCGCGGAGACGGCGCGCCCGCCCCATTACGGAGGGGATTCTTTCGCATGTCGGTTTCCTGCTTCCGTGCATTGCGGGCGCCCGACATGGCCGAGCCTGTCCCGTAGGGGCGACGCTACAGCATCGCCCCTTAAGAAATCGTTTCGTCAGTCGTCATCGAGCGTCGGGGCGCGGTGCTCGGCGCGCTCGGAGACGAGGCGTCGGACGAGCGCCCGTGCATGCTGGGCGATGGTGTCCATCGCGACATCGACGGGATTGCCGGCCGGGGGGCCTGCGAAGCGCGGGTGACGCTCGCCCCGGAGCGTGCTCACGTTCTCGATGGCGTTGGTCTTGATCAGGCGTGCGCAGGCCAGCATCAGGTCGCCGGTCACCCTGGGCCAGGGCTCGAACGCCGCCTCGCCGAGCGCGCGCAGGACCGGCGCTGGCAATCCGTAACGCCCGACGCGGTCGCGCTGGCAGGTGCGGGGATTCAGGCCGGTGACCAGAGCCAGCGCTTGGACCCACTCGGGACCGAACACCTCGCGAGCCGCGGCGTCGACCGCTTCGAGGATCTCGCTTGCGATGGCCTTGGCCTCGTACTCGCGGTCGCCGGCGGTCGCGATGCGTCCGTGGAACGTCAGGGGCACTCCGTCGAGGACACCGACGCATACGCCTCCGTCTTCGGGCTGGGTCATGGGGCGGAGGACGAGATGCATAGACGTAGGCTCCTGCATGAGGAAGGGCGGCCCCGCGGGACCGCCCTGGAATGGTAGCACCGCGGCCAGGGTTCAGCCTGGGAGCGTGCTCCAGTCGCGCGGGGTCTCGTCGTAGCGGACAGCAAGGCCGTCGCCAGCACCTTCGTTCCAGTCGCGCGCCGCCATGTCCGCGCGGATCTGCATCTCGTGCCGGAGCTCCTTGTCGGAGAAGCACGAGAGTGCGCTGCGGGGAAATAGCGAGACGCGGTCGGTGAGACCCGCGAAGCGGAGGCTGTCCCGCAGGGGCTCGTAAGTATTGCAACCCGCGATGACTTCGACCTCGTACAAGCTGTCGATGAATGCCCGAGCGAAAGAGACGACGACGCCGATGGCAACGCGGTATTCGACCGACCCCACTCGCGTCAGGACCGTCGGGGACGTCGTGCCGTGATGGAGCGCGGAGATCTGAATGGCGACGGGAGTTCTGCCGGTCTCATATCTGCTGTCGCAGGAGAGGACTGTCAGGCGGAACCTGTGGATGGGGTAGTTGTCGTTCTTGGGTGTGGCCATGATGTGCGGTTTCCTGCGTCCTGTTGGCGAGTGCCGGCTGCTGCCGTGCCGCTCGGGAGATCGGCGCTCCTAGCTCCCCCGGTATCGCACCCCGGGGGAGCTAGGCAGCGTCGTGGGATCAGATGCGGGTGATGACGAGATCGGCCTTGGCCTCGTCAACGGTCTTGCCAAGCGTGGCAGCGACCTCGGCGTAGTCGCGGTGACCGGCGTTGCGCGCGAAGGCGTCAAGCGCCTCCTCCTCGGTGTGCACGGCGAAGAGGAACGAGTAGGCCGGCGTGCAGATCTGATAGCCGCCCTCGACCTCGATGCCGAGCTGCAGCACAGACGCGCTGTCGAGACGGATCCCCTCGGCATGCTCATGGTGGGCGCTGTACTCGGAGCCGACGGGGTAGACGGTCGGGAACTCGTTGGAGAGGATCGTCACCGGCATCCCCTTGTCGGTGGTGACCAGATGGAACGTGCCGTCCTCGTGCCTGCGGGCGAAGATCGCGCGGGCATGCGGCTCAATGGTGCCGTCGTCGGCGTGGGTGCTGACGAAGTTAATAGCGGGCATGGACATGATGCGGTTTCCTGCGTCCTGGTCATGGAGGCCGGGTCATCCGCGCCGTCCATGTCCGATATAATAGGACAAAGTTTGCCTATTGCAAGCCTCACGACAACGTAGTCCCCGGCCATGCCAGGGCTTGTCGTGGGTGTGCCCCCTCATGGAGGGGAAATGCGGTGGTCGGTACCCACCCGCGGGTAGGAGGATTTGCCCCCAAGAGCAGGGGGAAGGGTCGCCCCGAACACGTAAGGGACTACCTGGTTTGCCCCCTTCAGCGGGGGAACTCGGGCCACCTAACTGGTGAACACGCACATCACGAGTTGCCCCCGTTACCGGGGGAAGCAAAGTAGTTATCGGCTCGACCTGGCAGTGCCTAGTCAGCCCCAGTTTCCGGGAATGCCCATAACCGAAGAGATTGTTTTGTTCGATGTCAACGGGGTCGTCTCCCTGGATCGACGTGTCCATTGTATTTATTGTGTGTGCCCATTGAGAGGGCGCCGCTGCCGGTGGCCCGAGAGGGTCATGCCGGATTACGGGGCCGAAGATGTTTCCGTCACCCCTCGCTGAACGACGCGGGGATGACGCATGGGCGCGACGGTTACCATCGAACGGCGGCGCGATCCGAATGCCGAACTCGGCTACGTCTGCCCCGAGTGCAAGGCGTGGTCGTCGGTTACCCTCTGGAAGGACACCGAGGTCCTCTGCGACGAGTGCGGTACCCACGGCGCGATCCGCTGCCCTCTCTGCGAGGAAGACGTCGACACTGTCTTCAACGACTTCGAGGACCCCGACCGGTTCTCGCAGGATGCGGAGCGAAACGCCGGCCCGAGCCTGATCGAGCAGCTTGCCATCTCTCAGGCATTCCTGTCGTCCGCCGACGCCCGCTTCCGAACCCTCCAGGACGAGGCCAACGCTTTCCAGCGCAAAAAAGAATCCGCCAAGCGCGAGGCTGACACCATTCAGTCGGCTTGGCTCCATGCCGTTGGGGATCGCCTTCTGTTCCGTCCGGATCTCGGCACCGCTCTGTTTGAGACGACCCTGGATATGCGGCTGCACCTCGACGAATTCGCGAACGAGGACGCGGTCTACCTGCATGCCGAGATTGTCGGCAAGTACGGCCCCTACACCCCCCGCCCGATCGAAGAGGACGCCTGATCATGGGTCGGATTTGGCTCAAACCCCACTACGTCTAGGTCGACTACGACCCGGTCACCAAGGCCCTGCTGCCCGGGGTCATGACGCCCGGCATGTACTGCGAGGACGAGCAGACCTTCATCTCGATCCTCGTTGATCCCCGCGTCGGGAAGATCGAGCGCGCCATCAACGCCCCGGCCGACAATGGGCGTCCCCGGGCATGGCCGCTCGTAAAGGTCGCGGGCATCCGGCTCCGGATCGCCACCGAGGCCGAACTCGCCGTCCTGCGCGGCGTCACGACAAAGACGCCCCCGCCGCTGGCCGAGGGCCTGACGCTTGACGATATCAAGTCGTGGGGCAAGACCGCTAACCGCATCCGTAACGGGAAGGTCACCCCGAACGCGATGCGGATTCCGCCGGGGATCAGTCGGGCGGCCAAGCGCGCCGCGGCATCGAGGGGGCGGGCATGACTTATATGGTCGGCCCACGACAAAACTGTCCTGGGTACGAGTGGAAGCCGTCCAAGGGGGCATCCAGCATCCGAAGTCCGCTATCCACAGGTATTTAGACCAATACACGTGGGTCGCTGATGCGACCTGCTTACTATGGCCCCATCTTGATGAACAGAGATCAGGAGAATGCCATTGGCGGACCTTGACGCGCTTTTCGACAAAACCGGTGCCGGTTTCTGGAAATCACGCTCCGATGACGAACTCCTCGAAATGGAGTTCACTACCGACGACCCCGAAAGCCTGGATAACATATCGAACGATCCGCCACCCGACGAGGAGGCGATGGTTGAATTGGCCTACAATGTCGCCGGACGAGATGCTGGACGAGTCAGGTGCGTCTTCTGCAAATACCCGAACCACGAGCGCGGCGTGGTGATGCTCTACCGGACCGGCCAACGTCGTCTCGTTGGTCGTGACTGTGCCCATAAACACTACGGCGTGACCTTTGACGCCCTGGTGCAAGACTTCGACGCGGCGCACGACCGCGTCAACTACGTCGAAAGGCAGCGTCTCGCGGTATCCGAGCGCATCGATCTTTTAGGGTTGCTTCGTGCAATGCGCGCCGCGCCCGCCATTCGAGAGTTCGCAGAGACCCGTCGCCGCTTGCGCGACTTCATGGGCAACACCCTGTGGGACCGCTTTGTGAAGATCGCCGACAGGGACGAGCCCCTGAGTGGCGGTCACGGTACCGCCGTTCGCCACGGTGAAATGACTCTGTATGTCGGGTCCCGAAGCGAGGGATACTTGCAGGGCGCCGAGATGGTCCGCACGGGACCCACGGTTGCGGAGCGGCTCGATCAAATCGAACTCGATCTCGCCGGCGTCATAAGGGTCTTGCGCGCCACTGAAGTCGGGACCCGAGACATTCGGGCTGCGCTGGTCCGCATGGTCGACATCTTGAAACAGGTCGAGGCCGAGCGTGTCCGGATGCGATCAGTGACCAGGTTCTTCGATGATGAAAACCTTGGTCGGATCGCGCACTGGATGCGTGAGCACGGGCGACATGGGATCGCAGTTGAGGTGCTCCCGTACAGACTGGTCGATGATTACAGTCAGGCCGAATGCGGGCCACCGAAGGATTATACGATCCCGGGTATGGCGGTGGTGGCCGCTATGCGGGACGCGATTGTGATTTCGCCCAAAAAGAGGCGAAAGGCCTCGTAGCTACCTAGTATTTGGCCGATCCACATCATGCGTCGGCAGATGCCGCAACGAGACGCTCCCACCGCTCGACGGATGCGGGGGAGACCTCGATCGCTATAATGCGCTCACGGACACGGGATACGGCTTCGATTGCGCCATCCGGAGACGGTATCAGACCCCAGAAAAGACATTGGCTCACCAGCGTCGGCCAATGCGGGTAGAGCGTCAATCCCAACCCCAATCCGTGCGCCCACGCCAGAAGCGCCTTAGCGTCTATTGGTTGTTGCGCCTCGGCGACCATGACGTAGGCGGCCTCGCGGACGGCGAAGTCGAGGCACTTCCGGCCGAAGATCTGGATGTCGGTCACCGTGACAGGCTTGTCTTTGACCTCGAAGGCGCGCTCGATCTCATCGCTGCCCGCGTCGGCAAGAACACAGACGTCACCCGGATAGCGCCGTGACGGGGATCCGCTGCATGAGGGGAATCCCCTTCGCGATGGCGAGGGCATGACCAAGCAGTTTTGGCTTGCGCCGGTCGTTCTCGGACCACACCGCCCAGACCAGGTTCGCCCGCGCCATGATCGCTTCGAGCGCCGCCATCCGGTCGGGGCTCGCGTCGATGAGCATCCGGTTAGCCGTCGCGTCTCGGATGTGCTTCTCCATCTTATCCGGGGTGATCCCCCTTAGGTCGGTGCAATTCATGACATCCTCCGTGATGGTCCGACCATGCCGGAAACGTCCTCAACTTCGATTGATCAGATCCGATCAAATGCGACCTTCCGATTCCGCGAACGGTAATCCGGCCAAGGTACGGTGCCTCAAGTCCGGAGACACCGATGCCCTACATCCGCGGCCCGTCATGGCGCCCTCGCAAGATTCTCGGCCACCAGGTCCAGGCCTACCAGACGTCGAAGAACCTTGAGCTCGAATGCGATACCCAGTTCCAGCAGGCGAACCTGACTGATCGGGCGCGCGAGATCATGCTGCAACTCAAGCTGACGGCATGGTTCATCCGTCTGCCCGGTGAGAAGTCGACCTTCGCGACGCTTGTGAAACGGCACGGCCACGACAAAGAAGGTCGCCGCCTGCTGGAAGAGACATGCTCCCATCGCAGAACACCTCTCACGACCGATGAAAACCCGGACTATCTTGACTTATATCAGTATCACTACTCGTTCGTGGACGGCAGGGTCCAGACCTACATGAACGGGAACAAGGATTACCTCTGGAAGCAGGTGAGCGATTACCTCGACTGGATGGCGATACCGATGGACGACAGGAAAGCCCTCGAAGAGATCGCGGATTTCTAGCGTCCCCCCCTGCAACCATCCAGAACCAGAGGGTGTTGTCTGCGACATCGAGCTCGGTCGGCCGATCAAGCTGGCCTTAGGACCCCGGATCAGGCCGCCCTGATCTCGGACGCCGGCTTCGAGATCTTCGGCTTGCGCGCCTCCGTCATGGCGGCGTGCAGGGTGTCCCGATCAGGAAGCACCGCCGCGGCGGCCGCCTGCTCGACGTGCTCCCGCCATGGATCGAGGACGGCGCTCTTCTTCGCCAGGCGCCGGGCCCGGGAGTAGGCGCTCTCCGTGACGTCGTCGGAAGCATGGCCCTCGTTGTGATCGAGGACCAGCTTCACCTCGGCCAGCGTGAAGCCCAAGTCCTCCTGGCCGTGCGTCGTGATGGCCCGGCGCAGGTCGTGCGGGGAGGCGACGACGCCGGGCATGATCCGAAGGGCGTGGTTCAGCACGGACTCGTTGACGTGGCCGACATCGTCGCCCGCCTTCTGCGGACGCAGGCCCGGGAACAGCCAGCGCGATTCGTCACCAACGGCCAGCATGCGCTCGACGGCGGCCCGGGCGGCGCCTGCAAGCGGCAGGTCGTGCGAGCGGTTGTCGCCCCGCTTGCGCGCCGTCTTCCGGAACGCCGGCGGGATGCGCCACACCATGACGCCGTCCTCGATGGCGAAGTCTCGCCGCCGGGCCGAGACGATGGTGCGCCGGCGCTGGGCCGTCAGGACCATCAGCTCGACGGCGGCCGCGACGACGGGATGGAGGATGCCGGCCTGGGCGATGGCGAGGATGCGCCCGACTTCGGCGACGGGCGGGACGTAGCTGCCCGGGCCGTCGTCGTCCTCGTCCTCGTGCTCCTTCCGGGACCGCTCGGGCGGCTTGAGCGCCGACATCACGCCGGGCTTCACCGCGGACAGATGCCGGTTCTCCTCCAGGGCGAGGAACGTCCACATGGGCCGGATGACGGATGCCAGGTGCTCGGCATGCCGCTCCCGGCCTGTCCGGTGCATCGCGGCGACGACGCGGGCCATGGTCCCGAGGTCGAGGGCCCACACCTTCTGCCGCTCGAACGGCTGGAGCTCGGCCACCGTCAGCATCTTGCGGTAGTCGACCCAGGTCGCCTCGCGCCGGGTCCGCTTCACCTCATCAAGGAATCGTTCGCGGGCCTCGGCGAAGGACCATCGCCCGTCGGCGTCGATCCGCGCGGAGATTTCCGCGACGGTCTCGCGCTTCTCCTCGACCGGAGGGGGCGGCTCCACCATTCCAGTCCTGACGAGCTCGCGCTGGAGCCACCGGTCGTCGACCTGGCTGTTCCGGTCCCGGACCTGCTCCATCGCGGCGCCGGCGAGCTTGCGGGCCTGCGTCAGGGTGAGGAAGTCGAGGGTGCCGAGCGTCAGGCGGATGGTCTTGGTCGCGACCTCCGTCCTCCAGGCCCACACCGCCCCGCGGCGACCGACCCTCAGCACCAGCCCCGTCTTGCCGTCGTTGACGTCGTAGGCCTTGGCCCCGGCCGGCAGGGGCTTCCGCGCCGTCTTCACGTGGGCCTCGGTGATAGGCATGGGGAACGGCTCGCGAACTCGGACGGGTCTCGGACGGGATTCTGTCGCGGCGAGATGTCCAACAGGCAAGCGGACTTAGCGGTTTTGGTGAACGGATCGTTGGAAGGGAACCCGGTTTTACTTTCATATCCCCTTGGGCTGGCAGGGAATTCAGGCTACCTCATTCCCCTGTGGAATCCCGGGCGGGGCGGGTTGCTTGGTAACAGGGAAGCGGAATCATAATCCTCGTGTCGGGGGTTCGAGTCCCTCTCCCGCTACCAATTCTTCAACCCGCCCAGTCTCGACGTGGCGGGTTTTTTCATGCCCGCAGGGCACTCCGAAGCCGTGCTGCAAAGCGCGATCGCCGATGCGACGCGGCGGGGGTGATCGCGGCCGCCTCGGGCGGACGGCGCGTCGGGGATCCGGGAGGGACGTCATGCGCTGGATCGTGCCGACCGCGATCGTTCTCGCCGCGCTTCCCGCGGCCGCCCGCGCCGCCGGCGATCCGAGCCGGGACGTGCTCTGGGCGGCGCTGAAGACCTGCGTCCTCGCCAAGAGGCTCGCCGACCGGACCTTTCCCTGCCTCGACGTCGATCTCGGCGACAAGGACCGGCCTGGGACGGCGGTGCTGCGCGCGCCGGGCGAGCCGACCCACGTCGTCGTAATGCCGACGGACACGGTCGCCGGGCTCGAGGCGCCGGTGCTGCGCGGGGCGCGGGGGATCGCCTACTGGCGCGCCGCCCTCGCGGCCCGGCGCTTCGCATCCGCCCCGCTGAAGGGCCGCGTGCCGGTGGAGGAGGTCGGCCTCGCGGTGAACTCGGCCCGGGGCCGAAGCCAGGACCAGCTGCACATCCATCTCGACTGCATCAAGCCGCGGGTGCTGGCCGCCCTGCGGACGCACGGCCACGGCATCCGCGCCACCTGGGCGCCGTTCCCGGTTCCCCTCGCGGGCGACCGCTACCTCGCCCTGCGGGTGACGGCTGCCGAGGCGGAACGCTTCAACCCGTTCGCGGCGCTCGTCCGCCTGCCGGGGCGTCGGGACCTGCGGCAGACCAGCCTCGCGGCGGTCACGACCCCGGCCGGCGATCCGGATCCCGGCTACTACGTGCTGGCCTATCGGGCGCCGCGGGCGAGCGCCGAGGACCTGATGGATCACACCTGCGGGGCGGCTGACGGAGCCGCGACGCCGTAGGCCGCGTGCCGCCGGCGTCGACCGTCATCCGCAGGTCGCTCCGTGCCGTCGAGCCGAACCGGATCGGGGCCGACGAGGCGAAGCGTCATCACGCGCGAGCGCCTTCGCGCGACAACCAGTTGCCTCGACAAGGCGATCCCGGCGCTTATCCTCCACCGATGCGCTTTCCCGAAGCCAGCCGTCACCACGTCCAAGGCGGCCTGCCGCTCGATCGTCCGGATGCCTGAGACGTCGGACCGATCGCCGCGCTGCGTCCACTACGTCGGCTTCAAGGACGATCGCTACTGGAACGCCGTCCGGATCTTCGGCGGTCCCCGGGTGATCCACCGCCGCTGGGATTGGTTCGCGGTCCACGATGTCGGGCCCGACGACGTGGTCGTGTTCGCCGAGGGCGATGCCAGCCAGCCGATGGCGGCGTGGAACGCGACCGACATCGACGAACGCTGGCTCACCTGAGCCGCCGGCCCGCTGTACGCCGGACCATGATCGGGCTGCGGCACTCGAAGCAGCGCGAGCGTGCGAACCGAACCCGGATGGCGACCGTTGATGCGCCATGACCGATCCGACATCCGCCCCAGCGTCCGACGCGATCATCGACGCCCGCCGCCGCGAGATGGCGGTCGAGCACCTGCTGTTCGGCACGATCCGCTTCGTCGCGCAGCGCCATCCGGAGCTCCTCGACGAACTCGACGGCAGCCTCGACCACCTGTGGGACAAGGCCCACGGCGAGGCCCGCGACGACGAGGCGGTGCGCGAGATCGCGCGGCGCTTCATCAAGAGCCTGCACGCCGAGAGCTAGCAGCCGCACGGCCGCCCGCGACCTCTCGGATTCGATGTCCCACAGGGCCGCCTTCGAGGCGGGCGGTGCCGCAGGCGGCCGGCGCCGCCAGCCCCGGACCGATGCGGTCGGTGGAGAACGCATCCTCGCGCGTCGGCCGCCGTTCGTGCCGGTGCCGTCGGCCTCGGCGCGTGGGGGGCGCCGTCACATAGCCCGCTGAGGTCCGGCCACGGCGAGCGCGAGGACCGCAACCCGCACTTAATTTCTTGCTTTGGGAGTGCCGGCGCGTCCGCCAGGCGACCGGCACCTTGCAGCGCGGGTGCAGCGCGAAACTTCAGGACGTGCGGCACCGCGCAGGCGCCGTGGATCGCGTCGATCTGGTCGATCGCAACACCCCCCCTCTGCAGGTCGAGCGCCGTGTCGAGAAGTGGCCCGAACGCGCCCGCGCCGACCTTACCGACCCGGACGTCGATCCGACGGAACAGCCGCACGGGCTCGGCGGCGATGGCCGCCACCGCCTCGGGATCGGTCGCGTCGGTCGGGGTCGCGACCACCTCGTCGTTGCCGACCCGGAACTCACGACCGCGTGGCATCGGGCCCACCGATACGGCGCGCGGCCGGAACGACGCAGCCCGCGCGCGCCATGAACGCCCCAGCGGCCGCATGGGCGATACCGCTCGATGCGCCGGTCAGGACGACGGTCACCATTGGAGTTCGGACATGCTCGCGCTCCGTCGCGACGTGCTTCGCGAGGCGAGCAGGTCCGGGTTCGCGTCCTGCGCGACCCTTACGACACGGGCGTGTACCGGCTTGGCGCGCCACGTCCCGATCGCGCAGGAGAGAAGAAGCTTGACCATAGCAACTAGTACGAAATCATTGTACTAGGAAATCCCGCCTATGACTTATGTCATAGGCGCCTCTTTAAGTATGTTAAAGGCAAAGGCCGAAAATTGTCGTAATAGAGCACAATGCAGGTGCATCTCGTTACGCTCGGCTCACACGGCGACGTTCTGCCGTTCCTTGCGCTCGCCTCCGCCCTCAAGCGGCGCGGTCATGCCGTCGCCCTGGCGGCGCCGGCGCCGTTCGGCGGGCTGGCGAAGCGGGCCGGGGTCGATTTCCACGCTCTCGGCACGCAGGCGGATTACGAGCGCACCATCCGGCACCCGGATCTCTGGCATCCGCGGCGCGGGGTCGCACCGCTTCTGCAGACCCTGTCCTCGGCGACCGAGCCGGTGTTCGACTGGCTGCGCACACGGTGGTCGGCCGAGGGCGGTGTCGTCGTGGCCTCCCCCAACAGCCTCGGCGCCCGCGTCGCGCAGGACAAGCTCGGCCTGCCCCTGGTGACGCTCCACGTCGCGCCGTTCCTGATTGAGAGCCGCCGCGACGCCCCCGTGCTTCCGGGCCTGCCGCTGGCGCACCTCCTGCCGTCGCGCACGCGGCATTGGCTCGGGCGGGGCGGGGATCGCTACGTCGTCGACCCGGCGGTGCTGCCCGGCCTGAACGCGTTTCGGGCGACCCTCGGCCTGCCGCCGGTCCGCCGGCTGCGCCACTGGTGGAACAGCCCGACGCGGATGGTGCTCACCTGCCCGGACTGGTTCGCCGAGCCGCAGCCCGATTGGCCCGAGCAGGCCGTGCAGGTCGGCTTTCCGCTCTCGGATCGCTTCGGTGACCGGGACGGGCTCGACCCGGAGGTGGCGGCCTTCCTCGACGCGGGCGCGCCGCCCATCGCCTTCACCTACGGCTCGGGAATGCGCCAGGGTCGGGCGTTCTTCCGCACCGCGACCGCTCTGTGTCGGCGCATGGGCCGCCGCGGCATCCTGCTGGCGCCGCAGGCCGATCAGGTCTCCGACACCCTGACGCCGGAGATCCGGCACGTGGCCTACGCGCCGTTCAGCGCGCTGCTGCCGCACTGTGCCGCCCTGGTCCATCACGGCGGCATCGGCACCGTGGCGCAGGCGCTCACCGCCGGCATCCCGCAACTCGTCGTTCCGGTGGCGTTCGATCACTTCGACGAAGCCGCCCGCCTGAGGAAGCTCGGCGTGGGGGCGACGCTGAGCCGTCGCCGGTTCACGCCGTCACGCGGCGCGCGCGTCATGGATCGGCTCCTGACCTCCCCGACCGTGGCGCACGCCTGCCGCGAGGCCGCGCAGCGGGTCGCGCACGAAGACGGGCTCGGCGCGACCTGCGATGCCGTCGAGCAGGCGATCGCGGCGTGAGCCCCGGCAAGACCACGAAACGTCGGTCGCACCCGGTGACGGGCGACGGCCCGGCCGATTGAGCGGTCGCGACCGTCGGGGCGACCGTCTGCGTGAAGTCAGGCTCGCGACCGCGACCTCCGCGGCACCTGACCACAGGCTCCGAACCGGGTGGCGAACGGACGGTTGGCCTCGCGACCATGGGTGGCATGGGCGGGCCTGCCCGGCATGTCGCGACGAAGGAGGTTCCGGGTGCCGTTTTCATTGAACAAGGCGATCTGCGTCCTCGGCTGCGTCGCCTGCCTACTGGGGCCGGCATGGCCTGCCGCGGCGCAGAGCACGGGCTACGTCACCGGCTTTCCGGGCAAGGATCCGGCTGGCGACGACGAGATCGGGTGGGGGCCGGCCTACAGGCCGGAGACGAGCTTCTCGCAACCCGGCACGCCGCCGACGCCCGGCGATTTCGCGGGCGCCGCCTATCGGGCGCGCACGGGCCGCGGGCCCTACGACGACGTGCAGAACGTCGGCGGCATTCGGCAGGTCCGTACAGAGCCCAGCGAGCGGTTCGCGATGGCATCGCAGCGCATCGTCCGCGCGCGTCGGATCGGCAAGCGGTCAGCGGCCGCACACGGCCACGTCCGGCACCGGGCGGCACGGCAGGCGATCCGATGAAGGGGCCCTTTCGCGTCGACCGCGACGCGTCTTCCGTGCGAGGGCGACGCTACAGGAAGTCGATCTTCCGGGCGAAATAGTCGCTGTGCGGATTGACGCCCATCGGCTCGGACGAGACGAAGGGCCGGGCCGCCTGGAACACGATCATCGCCATGATGGCCGCCATCGACCCACCGACCGGTGCCGATACGATGGCCAGGACCGGCGAGTATTTCCAGAGCAGCAGAGTCGTGATCGCGAGCCCGACGGCCGACGCCAGCACGATCCGAAAGATGCAGCATTCCGACGGTTGCATGCTTGCCTCCCAACCTGGGCACGTAAATCATAGGTTGTTAACATTGCCAAACATTCAATCGTGCCGTGTGTGCGTACTCATCCGCAAGGCATGACCGCGGCTTACCGCGCGCAGGGTTCGGCCTCGCGGTTTTTCCGAAGGCTGTTGCAAACCGGTCACGCTGGATCACGGCGGGCAACGATCCGCCGGCGGCGTCTCCCGCAATCATCCTGGCACCGACCTTGCTCCGACGGTGCACCGCGGCGTGTTGCGACGCAGCGTGCGCACCGGCACGTCACGGCCAAGGTCGGATCGCCATCTTTGGATCGACGTAGATCGCGGTGCGGCTGCACCGCCGGCGGATCGCTTCGCCACAACCGGTAAGGATGCCAAGCATGAAACTGAAGCTGTTCAGCTACGCGATGATCGGGGCCTTCGCTTTCGGCCTCGTTGCGACCGTCATCGGGACGGCCAGCGTGATTGTCGGCTTCTGATCGAAGGACTTGGGGCGCGATTCGAGGCGTGCGCGGCGGGGCCGGGTCCCGCCGCGCGCGTCCCATGCTGGATCGGACCCACGCATTCATGGCCCTGGTTCGGCGGTGATCGAACGCTAGGTGCATATGCTTGAGCGACGGCGATCCGCCGGCGCGAGCCGGACACCGTCCCATGGCCCTGGAAAAGCATTCCGATCAGGATGCGCACCTTTCCGCCACCGATCCGAACATCGTGGCCTTCGCCATGATCGAGGGTGGGCGGGTGATCCACGTCGAGATCCCGGTCGACGTGATGCATGCCGAGTTCGGCGCGACCAAGCTCGGGCCGGTCGACTTCTTCGAGTCGCATCGTGCCGTGATCGAGGGAACCGCGAAGCAGACTTATGAGCGCCTGTCCGAGCCGAGCGACCGCGTTCGGATCGGTGCTGCGGATTTTGCCGCGCCGGGCTCGCGGGCCAATGCGGCGGACGAGGTGACCTGACCGAGGACGACCCGTCGAGGCTCCCCGGCTCGGACGCGATCGGCACCGCGGATCATGCCGCCGGCGCCGCTCGGAACATCGCGACGCGCTTGCGAGAACCGCGACCGATCGCAGGACGTTGCTCTTCCGAACTGGAGAGTCCCCCATGCCCGATCAGGTCGCCAACACCGAAGATCTCGCGAACACCACCTACGACGCCGGCCGTCCCGCCGACGCTGGGGAAACGGGTGGTGCGCCAGCCGCCCGGAAGCCGGAGGAAGGCCTGACCGACGCGACCAGTTCCGAGCCGCTCCCGGTGCCGGGAGAGGATGCCGAGGTCGGCTTGGCCCAGAAGGGCACCGGCGAGGCCGCGGTCGTCCGCCGCGAAACCGAGATCTGAAGGACCGCCCGCATGACCGCCGACACAACCGACACCCAGGCCCAGCGGATGCCGCAGGGAAAACCGAAGCCGAACGGCGCGGCGATCACGCCCCAGGACACCGTCACCGGGGAGACCAAGCCGGGCGCGGGCCCGATGGACCGGCCGGGAACGGAGGCTGAGGACAAGGCTCGGCGTCCGTAGGCCGCTAGGCGCGGCTGGACCCGACGACGCGAACTCGCAACCTGTCCCGAACGCGGATCGGCGCGAGCCGCTGGGTTCGCCATGCCATAGGGTCCGATCGGCGAAGCGACGCCACCACGCCGTCCCATCGAGGCCGCGAGGCCTCCGGCAGCGTGACGGCATCGGCGCTTTCGGTGGGACGGACCCGATCAGCCGGTCTTCTCGACGGCGCTCGGCAGGACGAGCGGCGGCGTCTGCTGGTGCTGGATCACGCGCCAGACCTCGTGCGACACGCGTCGATAGGTCGAGGTGCAGTTCGCCTGATACGCCTCGTCGTCGCGCGCGGCCTCGACGTGGTAGGCGACCACGATGATGCCCTCCTGCGGCCGGGCGATCTGGCCCTTCGAGAACGCGACCTCGGTCCATCGCGGCGTATGAGCGACGGCCTCGATCGCCTGGGTGCCGCTGAGCACGAAGGGCGGGTGCGGCAGCACCATGAGGCATTCCTCGTCGACGAGCTCGCGATAATGGTCGGGACTGCCGTCCCAGAGGCTCTTCTCGAAAGACCAGACCCGGTCGTCGTCCATGGCGTTCACCTCAAGCAGCGGGAAGTCCCTCGGAGAAGTGCGGTCGCACCGCTTCGTTCCGTCGTGCCGCGACCCTGCGAGCGGGTCGACCGCTTGAAGCTCGGGTCGTCCGAAACCGTAAAACGGTATCGCCGACGCGCCCGAACGCGCTTGGCCCGACGTCGCGCAACGACCTTCGCAGAGGGTCATTCCGGCTCGGCGAGGTCCCGCACTGTGCTTCGGAAGCCTTGTCGGACCACGGCCGAATTCTGACGCCGGACCGGACGCCGCAGTCGCTTTCCGGTCGGCCGAAGCTCCGATGTCTAAATTCGGCACATCATCGACGGCATCGCTCTTGCCGAAACTTGGTGCGTTCGCCATTTCTTGTCTCACTCACGGACAAGCGGGGGCCCGCGATCCGGGATCGAAACGATGTCCTCATCAACGACGGAACGGCTCCTCGATGTCGGCGGCCCCTTGAGCCGCCGATCGACGGTCATCGCCAACGTGCGCTGGTTCCGAAAGCTCGCCGCGCGCGCGCTTCGCGACGGCGCGCCGAATGCGGAGGTGCGGGCGGCCAACGCCCGAGCCGCCGCGCGCATCCTGATCCGTCAGGGGAAGCGCGAAGCGCTGGTCGACCGCTTGATCCGTGAGGCGCAAGGGGCCGACGTCTAGGCCTTCCGCACCGATCCACGCCCTTCGCGAACAGTCCGCCGGAGCGCCGCATCCACGCACCGGCGGCCGACGGTCAGTGCCCGGCCGGCGCCGGCTGACCCGGCTGGAGCCAGGTCTTCAGCGCGTCGAGCCAGCCGGCAGGCAGCACGACCCAGCTCGGCAGGGCGGGCAGGACGTTGGCGGCCGAGCCGTTCCAGCGGCCGGCAAGGGTCTGGCGGCTTTCCGCATCCATCTCGCGGATCTTCAGGTCGAGGATCTTTTCCTGGATCGGCAGCGTCTGCATCTGCGCCTGAGCCGACTGGGCGTTCTTTATCGCCACAAAGGTCAGGTCGATCGCCTTCTGGATCTCGGAGTTGTCGAAGGTCAGACCCTCGGCGTAGCCGAGCGTCGTCACCGTGATCCCCATCGGCTCGTAGACGCGCCGGACCTCCTTCTCGACGGCCTCGATGATCGCCGCCTTGCCGTGGATCGCCTCGTCGGTGGTGCGGCGGCCGAACTCCTTGGCCATCGCCGCCTGGACGGTGCGGTGGACGTTCCCGTCGACCACCTCGGCCAGCGACTTGCCCTGGATCACGCTCGCGAAGTTCACCTGCGGGTCGCTCGCGTTGCCGCCGGTGGCGCGCGCGCCGAACCAGTAGACGAACTTGCTCGCATCCTCCTCCTTCACGAAGGCCGAGACGACGACGCCGGTGCGCAGGGTCACCGATTCTGCGGTCTCGAAGCGGATGCCCTGGTCCTTGGCCGAGGTGCCGCGATCGGTCGAGCTCACCCATTCGCGCGAGACCGGCGACCGGTCGACGAGCATCAGCCGCGCGGCGGGCACGTAGTAATCGTAGGCCCAGCCGGGATTGCGGATCAGCGTGTGCGGGATTTGGACCCGCTTCATCGCGACCTTGCGCTCGTTCAGGAACTGCTCGGACATGAAGGCCGCCTGGCCGGACTTCGATTCGCCGACCTCGGGGATGAGGAAGGCGGTCTGGTTCGGCAGGACCTCGACGAATTCCGGGTAGTCGCGGGTGTCGTAGTAGGCCTGTGCCGGCTCGGGCTGCGCCTCGACCAGCAAGCCCGCGACCGCGAGCCCGGCATATCCGGCCCCGCGCCGTCCGACGCACCAGATCGCGGCGATCAGGGCCAGGGACAGGATTGCCGCGAACGGGCCGGCGCCGTTCAGGGCCGTCGCGGCCCAGGCGGTCTCGGCCGCCGGCCAGTCGGCATCCTGGAACTGGCGGGCCGCGATGCGCCCGGCCTCCGCGGCGCCGAGCCGGTCGCCCGGCCCTGCACGCAGGACGAAGGCATCCGTGCCGACGACGAGCGTCGTCAACGCGATACGAAGCGTGGTGCTCATGGATGGGGGTCTGCAGCGAGACGTGAGATGCCCCAGATGGCCTGGGGCCGTCACCGTGGGCGGAGGGCACGCCGGAGTCTCGCCGGGGCCGCGTCGCGCGGTGCTCGCCGACCGGGATGGCGGCGAACGACGGTGATCATCGCGCCGCGACGTGTGCGCCGCAACACCAAAGCGATAGGCGGTGCGTGCGGCGCGGACAACGAAGCCATGCGACCCTTGCAGGTCGCCGGCCTCACCGGCCGAGGGACGGGCCGCCGGCCGCACCGCCGGTGCCGGGCGGTCCGCTGGTTGGCGTCCCGCCGATGTTCACGCTCGGGGTGGTACCGGGCACGGACGAGTTGCTCGGGTTGGCCTCGTTGCCGCGGGTGATCGGGCTCGGGCCGAGGTCGCGCGCTCCGCCGACGACACCGCCGGTGCCGGGAGGGGCGGTGACGCCGGTATTGCCGGCGCCGCCCGTGACGATCTGCGCCGAGGCGGGACCGCTTAGGAGAACTCCGAGCGCGGAGGCGAGTGCGATCGTCGAGCGTGTCATCGGGCCGTCCATTTCATGAGAGGTCGCACGGCAACGGACGGAAGCAGGCGCGGTTCATCCGAAACCCGGGGGATTCGGCAGGTCGACCACCTGCCTAGCCTCGGCGGCATCGCTGCGAGGTCGCTCAAGTCGCTCTTCGATGGCTGGCACCGCTTCTCGACCGGTCGACGGGGTTGCCCTAGGCTTCGGCGACACGAGGATGTCCGGCATGCGAGGGCACGGGGTGAGGAGCGTGCGTTTCCCGAAGCGAACACGTCCGTCGGCCCCGCCGTCGACGTTCTCTGCGATGCTCGTGGCGATGGTCGCCCTCGTGCCGGCGGCGTCCGCGGCGCCGCGCGGGGACGGATCTCGGCACGTCGTCGTGAAGTACGGCCTCAGCTTCCTCAATCTCGGCGTCGGCACCGCGGATCTCACGGCCGACCTCACCCCCGAGCGCTACGCGATCGGCCTCACCGGGCGCCTCACCGGTCTCGCCGGCTGGTTCTTCCAGGGCGACGGCACGGCGCGGTCGAGCGGGCGCCTGTCGCCGGCCGGCGCGGTGCCGAGCACCTTTCGGATCGACAGCCGCTACGGCACCGCACCGGTGCGCGTGCTGGTGACGTTCGATGCCGGCACCGTCCGCAAGGCGGAGGTCGAGCCCGAGCCGCAGCCGAAACCCGATCGCGTCCCGGTCACCGCCGCCGACACGACCAACGTCACCGATCCGATCGGCATGCTGGCGGTGCTGGTCGGCCCCGGCCCGCTGGTCCCCGCCATGTGCGATCGGCGCATCCCGGTCTTCGACGGCGCCGCCCGCGCCGACATCGCGCTGTCGCGCGGCACGGTGGTCCAGGTCGCCGCCGGGCCCTACCGCGGGCCCGCGCTCGAGTGCCGGATCCGCTGGATCCCGGTGGCGGGCCACCGCGCCAAGGGCTCGTCCGTGCGCCGGATGTCGGAGAACGACGACATGCGCGTGCGCCTCGCCCCGATCACGGAAGCCGGGCTGCTGCTGCCGCTCTCGATCGCCGTCGGCACCGGCTGGGGCACGGCGCGCATCGAGGCGACGAGCTGGAATGCCGCGCCGGCCAAGCCCGCCCTCGCGGATCCATGAGGCCGGCTCGGGGCTTTCGGCATCGCGGCTCATGTTCGGACCCGGCGCCCCGAACGTCGGACGAAGGCCGCAGGAGGACGATGCGATGCGACGCCCACCCTTTGCGATTCGATCGCTCGCGGCCCTGGCGATGATCGTCCTCCCGGTCGCGGGCATGCCCCGCGCCCAGGCTCAGACCGTCGCGGCGCCGCCGTCCGGCTCCGCGGCGGCGACGCCCGACAACGCGATCCTGCTCACGGTCTTCCTGAAGCACGACCAGTCGCGTCCGCTGGCCGAGCTGAACGCGCAGCTCACCCGGCAGGGGTTCTACAAGGCCTTCCCGCCGCCCGGCATCGAGGTGGTGTCGTGGAACGTCGTGATGGGCATCGGCCAGGTCATCGTCCTGCGCCTGCCGGCGAACCGGATCCGCGAGATCAACCGCGTGCTGGAGGATACCGCCTGGGGCGCCTACCGGACCGAGTTCTACCCGACCTACGATTACAGGGCCGTCGGCCTCGGCGAGCACGAGAAGGCGCAGTAGGCCGCACCGATGACGACCGTTCAGGCCCGGCTTCGGCTCGGGCCACGGCGTTGAGGGCCGCTCTCGCGAGCGTCGTCGCAGACGTCTTGCGCTCCCCGCGGGCGTCCCGCGCCGATGCCCGCCGGCGGCATCGGCGCGGCGGACACGTCGCGCGGCGGATCGCCCGATGCGGCATCTCGAGCCGATGTTTCAGACCGGACTTGGTCTGGCTCCCTGTCCGTGGCATAATCAGCGCATGAGCGATACATCAACGAACATCCATCCGTACTCCCTGGAGATCATTCCCCCGAAGGCCGACGGCGGCTCGTATCAGTGGGCCATCCGCAAGAATGGCAAGCTGACCCAGCGCTCCGACCGGAGCCTGCCGAGCGAGGCGAAGGCCCGCGAGAGCGGCCTCGGCCAGATCGAAAAGCTGCTGTCGGGCGTCGGCGACCGCTAAGGCCCACGCCCCTTCGATTTGCGAGACAGGAACGGCGCGGCCCCCCAGGGTCCGCGCCGTTCCGCTTTCCGGGCGTCGTCGTCGCCGCATCCCCGGGCCGGACGACAGGGTTCGACCGCAGGACGGTTGCCATGTCCGCCCCGGCGCCAATGTAAGGCTCATGCTCGAAACGAACCGCCAAGCCCAGACCATCGTCGCCAAGCCGGACGCGCCGCCGACCCTCGACGCGCTGACGCGCCAGCGCCTCGGGCGCCATCTCCAGGCGCTCTACGAGCCGGTGATCGACGAAGCGCTCGATCCACGCCTGGCCGAATTGATGCGGCAGCTCGACGACGATCGACAGGGCGGTTCCTGACGCCGCGTTCCGAAGCGGGGGGAACGCTGCGCTCCGTCATCGGTACGGAACGTCCGACGCTTGCATGGTGCGTCGCAACGTACTATGGTGCGCTGCGGGATAGCGATGGCGTCGCGGTCCTGCTGCCCATCTTGGGCGTTTCCTCCCTAGACTTCGGGCCGCTCCTTTCGGGGCGGCCTTTTTTCTGTCCGGGCCGTCGCGTCGACCGGGGACGACACGTCCTGGCAAGCACGCTGATGCGCGATCCGGCGGACGGCGTTATCCTCGTCCGGCCGAAGCTGCGATCCGAACCTCGGTCCGACGGAGCGGATGCCCGGCCCCACCGCGTGCGAGGGACTCGACGCATGAGCAACGTGATTCGTCCCACCTTCGGCCGCCAGCCGGAACCCGTCGACGCGGAGTCCGACGAGGCGGCCTATCAGCCGCTTCGGGTCTACGGCGAGGCCGCCGGCCACGTCGTCGCCCTGGTCGAGGATCCCGACGCGCCGGCCGGCGCCGTGCTCAAGGTCGTGGTCGGGCCGCTTTCGGGAAACATCGTCGAGGCCGTCGCGGTTCTGCCCCGGACGGAGGCCGGCGAGATCGATGCCGAGCTCGTCGGCATGGCGGTGCTGCGCACCCTCGCGCTGATGGATTAGGGCGTCGGCCCGGGAAAGCCGCCCTTGCCGGTACGCCGAGACGCGGCATGCGCATCCCCAAAGGCGCGGCGATCGGGTAGCGTGTCGCCCGATCGGAGGACCGCCCGGCAACCTCCCCCATCCCGGCCACGGACGGGTCGAACCCCATGCCAGCCCTCGGCCCGTTGCGCGACCGCCTCGGGGCGGCCCCGGCGCTCCACGATCCGGACACCGCCGCCGCCCGGCTCGGCGACGTCGAAGCCGCATTCCCGGCGGGGTTCCTCACGCCGCCCCTGCGGGCGCTGCTCCTCGGGATCGCCGACCATTCCCCGTTCCTGTGGCGGCTGATCGCACAGGCGCCGGAGCGCTTCGCCGCCCTGGTCGAGAAGGCCCCGGAAGCGTCCGACGCGGCGATCACGGCGCGCCAGCGCGCCGCCGGGCGCGCGGGCGGCACGAAGCCGGACCTCGTCGCGATCGGGCGAGCGCTCCGGTGGAACCGGGCGGAGCATGCGCTGCTCGTCGCGCTGGCCGATCTCGGCGGGCTCTGGGACCTCCCGACGGTGACGAAGGCCCTGTCGGACTTCGCCGACGCGTCCGTCGGCGCCGCGGCCGACGCGCTCCTGCTCCAGGCGGCCGGGGCGGGGAAGCTGCATCCGCCCGACCCGGGCGACCCGCAGGCCGGTTCGGGGCTCGTCGTCCTCGGCCTGGGCAAGCTCGGCGGGGGCGAGCTCAACTATTCCAGCGACATCGACCTGATCGTGTTCTTCGACGCCGCCCGCGCGCCGCTCGCCGACGGCGTCGAGGCGAAGCCCTTCTTCGCCAAGGTCGCGCAGGGCATCGCCAAGCTGTTGGAGGAGCGCACCGCCGAGGGCTACGTCCACCGGGTCGATTACCGGCTGCGGCCCGATCCCGGCTCGACCGCGGTGGCGCTCTCCACCGATTTCGCCTTCGACTACTATCAGTCGCTCGGCCAGAACTGGGAACGGGCCGCCTTCATCAAGGCACGGCCGATCGCCGGCGATCGCGAGGCCGGCGCGCGCTTCCTGGCCGAGCTCACGCCGTTCATCTGGCGCAAGTATTTCGACTTCGCCGCCATCGCCGACATCCACGCGATGAAGCGCCAGATCCACGTGGTGCGCGGGCACGAGGCCCTCGCCGTCGGCGGCCACGACATCAAGCTCGGCCGCGGCGGCATTCGCGAGATCGAGTTCTTCGTCCAGACGCAGCAGCTGGTCTTCGGCGGGCGGCGCCCGGAGCTGCGCGGCAGCCGGACGGTGCCGATGCTGAGCCGCCTCACCGACGCCGGCTGGATCACCGGGGCCGCACGGGACGAATTGCACGCGGCCTACGCGTTCCTGCGCACGATCGAGCATCGCCTGCAGATGCGTCGCGACGAGCAGACGCAGCGCCTGCCGCTCGAGCCGGACGATCTCACCGCCTTCGCACGCTTCTGCGGCTTCGCCACGCGTGCGGCGTTCGAGGCGGCGCTCCTGCACCATGCCGGCCGTGTCCAAGCCCATTACGTGCTGCTGTTCGAGACCGCGCCGAGCCTCTCGGCCGAGGTCGGCGACCTCGTCTTCAGCGGCAGCGAGGACGATCCCGCGACGCTGGCCACGCTTTCGGCGCTCGGCTTCGCCGAGCCGGCGCGCACGATCGAGACCGTGCGTGGCTGGCATTTCGGCCGGCGCCCTGCGGTGCGCACCGCGCGCGCGCGCGCCGTCCTGACCGAGCTGCTGCCGAGCCTGCTCCAGGCGCTCGGCGGCACGGCGGAGCCGGACGCGGCGCTGAACACCCTCGACCACGCCTTCGGCCGGATGCCGGACGCGGCCGAGCTGCTGACGATCCTGCTCGCGCACGAACGCCTGCGCCTGCTGTTCGCCGACATCCTCGGCACCGCGCCGCGCCTCGCGGCGACCGTCGGGAGCGGCCCGCACGTGCTCGACGCGGTGCTCGATCCCGACTTCGTCCTGCCGACCACCGATGCGGGGGCGATCGCCGCGCAGTACCGGGCGCTGGTCGGCAGCCCGGGGGACCACGAGACCTTCCTCGACCGCAGCCGCGACGCGGCCCGGCAGCTGCGCTTCGTCACCGGAGCGCGGCTGCTTTCGGGCATCCTGTCGGCGGCCCAGGCCGGCGAGGCCTATTCCGGGATCGCCGAAGCCGCGGTCGCCGCCAGCCTCGCGGCGGTCGAGCGCGGGTTCGCGGCGGAATACGGCACGGTGCCGCAGGGGCGCTGCGCGATCCTCGCCGTCGGCCGCCTCGGCTCGCGCCAGCTCACGGCGGAATCCGACCTCGACCTCATCGTCGTCTACGATTTCGACCCCGAGGACCGCACCACCACGGGCCCGAAGGCGATCGACGCGGTGGTGGCCTACAACCGCCTCGCCCAGCGGCTCTACGCGGCGCTGACCGTCCAGACCCGGCGCGGCGGCCTCTACGCCGTCGACCTGCGCCTGCGGCCGGGCGGCGAGCACAGCCCGACCGCGGTGCAGGTGCGGGGCTTCGTCGCCTATCACCAGGACGAAGCCGAGATCTGGGAGCACATGGTGCTGACCCGGGCGCGCGTGATCGCGGGCGATGCCGGCCTCGGCGGCGAGATCGCGGCGCGCATCCGCGAGACCGTGGCGCGGCCGCGCGATGCGACCGCGGTGTGCGCGGCGGTGCGCGACATGCGCGGGCTGGTCGCCCGCGAGAAGGGCCATCGCGGGCCGCTCGACCTGAAGCTGGCGCCGGGCGCCCTGCTCGATCTCGAGTTCCTGGCCCAGGCCCTCGTGCTCGGCCACGCGCAGGCCGATCCCGATCTGGTCGGCGCCACCGCCGACGCGGTGCTGGAGCGGGCCGGCGCCCGCGGGATCCTGCCCATCGACACCGCAACCCGGCTCGCCGACGCCTATCGGCTGTTCGACACGGTGCATCATTGGCAGCGGCTGGTCGGCGCGGACGGGTCGGCGCCGTCGCGCGGCGCGCTGGCCCGCATGGCGACGGCGATGGGCGTCCCAAGTGCCGAGACCCTGGTCGCGCAGATTCAGGCCGAGCGGCGCGCGACGCGTAAGATCCTTCTCGCTCTTCGACGCACGAAGCACTGACGTCGCCGCATCGTTCGACGCCGAACGACTTTGCCGAGCTTCAAGGCGGGTATCGTAGGTTGTGGAAATCTGTCACAACCTTGACCACTCGGCATCACCACTGGTGTCGCGCGGTCGGAGACCATCGTGAACGACGCACCGCGCCCCACCGACCTGAGGACCCTCGCCACAGCGGCACCCGGGGCGGGGCAGCGCCGGTTCGCCGGCCTCGCCTGTGCGGCCTTCACCGCGCTGTCCTTCGCGCTGCTCCCGGTCGCAGGCCGCCCGATGGCCCCGATGCCGGGCTTCGTGGCGAGCTATCAGTCCGCGCTCGTTGTCGTCTCCGCGGTGACCACCGTGCTGTTCTTCGCGCAGTACGGCCGCACCCGCTCGGTGCCGCTGCTGGTGCTCTCGGCAGGCAGCCTCTACGTGACGCTGATCGTCGCGGTTCAGCTTCTCAGCTTTCCGAACGTGTTCGGTGCCGACCGCATCCTCGGCTCGAGCCCGGCGACGACGACGTGGCTCTGGACCCTGTGGCATCTCGGGCCGCCGCTGTTCGCGCTCCCCTACGCGATCATGGAGGGCGACGGCCGTACGAGGCTGATCGCACCCGACCGATCCGCGCGTGCCGGGATCGCCACGGCGATCGGCGCCGCGGCGGCGGTAGCCGGCCTGAGCTACCTCGTGGTCGCCCATGTCGATCGGCTGCCGACGACGGTCATCGGCGACGACTACTGGGCGCTGACCACCTCCGTCATCGGGCCGGCGGTCGTCGCGCTCACCCTGGCCTCGCTGGCGATCCTTTGCTGGACGACGCGCCTGCGCAGCCTGCTCCAGCTTTGGCTCGCGGTCTCGCTGTTCCTGCTGCTCCTCGACAACCTGGTGACGCAGACGGGCGCGGCGCGCGGCACCGTCGGTTGGTACGCCGGGCGGATCGAGGCGCTGATATCGGGCGTCGTCGTCCTGTGTGCCTACCTGCGCAAGGTCGATCTGCTCTACGGCCATGCCGAGCGCATCGCCGAGGCGCGCGAGCGCCAGCGCGCCGACCTCCAGGCCGCACGCGACCACCTCGCCATCGCGCTGGACGCCGCCGACATGGGCGACTGGGAGTTCGACCTCGCCGCCGGCGCCTCCCGCCGGAGCCTGCGCCATGATGCGATCTTCGGATACGACGCCCTGCAGCCGCGCTGGGACGTCGCGACGACCCTCGCCCACGTCGTCCGCGAGGATCGCGACGTCGCGGAGGCGGCCTTCGCCGCCGTCGCCGCCACCGGATCGCTCGACCTGCAATGCCGCATCCTGCGCGCCGGCGACGGCGCGACGCGCTGGATCGAGCTCAAGGGCCGGGCGGCGCGGGACGAGGCCGGCCGGGCGACCGGCCTCGCCGGAATCGTCGTCGACGTCACCGCCCGCCAGGACGCGGACGAACGCCTGTATCAGGCTCAGAAGATGGAGGCGATCGGCCAGCTCACCGGCGGCATCGCGCACGACTTCAACAACCTGCTGACCATCGTCATCGGCAACCTCGACATGATCGTCCGGCGCCCGGGCGACGCGCAGCGGGTGGAGCGCCTCGCCGGCTCGGCGATGACCGCGGCGCGGCGCGGTGCCGAGGTGACCGAGAAGCTGCTGTCCTTCTCGCGCCGGCAGGTGCTGCGGCCCGAGACGGTCAACCCGAACCGTCTGCTGAAGGATTTCCACACCCTGCTGCAGCGCGCCGTCGGCGAGACCATCGCCGTCGAATTCGACCTCGACCCCGCGCTCGATCCGGTGCGGCTTGACCCCGGTCAGTTCGAGAGCGCGATCCTCAACCTCGCGGTCAACGCCCGCGATGCGATGCCGTCCGGCGGCCGCCTTCTGATCCGGACCGAGAACCTGACCGTGACGGGCGAACCGGGTGCCGCGCCGCCGGAACTCGCGCCCGGGCACTACGTCCACGTCGCGGTCAGCGACACCGGCCTGGGCATGGAGGCCGGCACCGCTTCGCGCGCCTTCGAGCCGTTCTTCACCACGAAGGAAGTCGGCAAGGGCACCGGCCTCGGGCTGAGCCAGGTCTACGGGTTCGCGCGTCAGGGCGGCGGGCAGGTCGTGCTGCAAAGCGAGGTCGGCACGGGCACGACCGTGTCGATCTACCTGCCGCATTCGAAGGAGCAGCCCGCATCGGCCCGTCCCGAGGGCCCGATGCCGCTGCGCCGAGCGACCGACGGCGAGGTGATCCTCGTGGTCGAGGACGAGCCGGCGGTGCTCGACATGGCGGTCGAGAGCCTGAGCGAGCTCGGCTACCGCACCCTGACCGCGACCCGTGCCGCCGAAGCGCTCGCCCGCCTGCAGGGGCCGGAGCGGGTCGACATCCTGTTCTCCGACGTGGTGATGCCGGGCGGCATGAACGGGGTACAGCTCTCCGTCGCAGCGCGTCGCCTCCGGCCGGACCTGCGCGTGTTGCTCGCCTCCGGCTACACGGCGTCCGCGTTCGGCGAGGACGGCCTGCCGGCCGACCTGCCCCTGCTCAACAAGCCCTACGGCCGCGAGGATCTGGCCGACAAGCTGCGGGTGGTCATGGGGCGGCGCTGAGGCGCGCCCGGCGGTCGAGGAACCACGCCAGCGCGATCATCGCCGCGAGGCCGCCGAGGTTGACGCCCACCTGCAGCGGCCAGCTCGGCCCGAAGGTGCGGTAGCTGATCCGCCCGATCAGCGCCGCGAGGCAGCCCAGCGCGAACACTTCGAGCGAATGGCGCCCGCACCATTCGAGCGGCCGCAGGCGCGGGCTCGTCGCGAGGCGGTGGAGCACGGGAGAGCCGAACAGGAGGTAGATCAGCGCGAGGATGTGCAGGAGCCGCAGCGGCGAGACCCGGGCCTTGTCCGGCACCGCCATTTCGAACGGCCTCATATCGGGCAGGCCGAAGACGTCCCAGGGGACGGCCTGGAACAGCGAGACGGCGAGATAGGCCCAGCACGCCGCCGTGAGCCAGGCGCGGCGCGGCAGCAGTCCGTCGCCGGCCGCGACCATCACGGCGAGCGCCATCCCGATCGCGAACAGGAACTGCCAGGCGAACGGGTTGAAGTACCAGCCGTCGTCGGCCGCCGCGTTCGGCAGGTTGAGGGCCGGGTCGAGGTTGGCCAGCACCCAGACCAGGCCCGACAGGCTCAGCACCGCCCACACGCTGCGGCGGATGCCGGCATAGTAGAGCGGAAACGCCGCAAGCAACACGATGTAGAGCGGCAGGATGTCGAGGTAGTTCGGCAGGGCGTTGAGCAGGAGCCCGCGCCACAGGCCGGACCACAACCCCATCTGCAGCAGCGGCGCGACCCCGAAGCGCGGGACGAGGCCGGTCGCGTCCATCCAGGCGCGCACGATCAGCAGGGTGGCGAGCAGCAGGCCGGCCTGGAACACGTAGATGCGCAGGCACCGCATCGCGATCCGCTTCAGGGTCTCCGGCACGCCCGCCCGCCGGAACAGGCCGCCATAGGCCACCGTCGCCGAGTAGCCCGCAAACAGAACGAACAGCTCCGCGGCATCCGAGAAGCCGAGATTGTGCGGCGTGATCAGCGCCGGCGCGTTGTTCGGGATGTGGTCGATGAAGATGATCAGCAGGGCGAGGCCGCGCAGGACGTCGACGCGCGGGTCGCGCTTGCGCGACGCAGGTGCGGGATCGGTCACGCGGCCAATCGAAGGAGGGTGCTGGGCATCGGCATCTCGGAAGGCGTCGCCGCATGCTCTCGCACGCGGCGGCCCGGTCGAGCCAGCGCGCATCGCGGCGGCGCAGGCGCGATCCGATCACGATCGAACGACGGCCGGCGGGAGCGTCCGCGGGAGACGGCTGCAAAGCGGTCTCCGCGCGAGCCGGCCGTGTGCGGCCCCTACATCGCCAAGGCGCAATCGCGCCTGGCATTTCAACCGCCTTGCGCTGAGCGGCGTCGGGGCCGAATGACAGAAAGCGGCAGGATAATACGTTTCGCAGGCCTCTTGAGGTCTGGTATATTGCATACCTGCTGAATCGATGCATGATGCAGACACGCGAACAGAGAGTCGCAGGCGGAGGAGACCGGGATGGAACGTCAGGACGCCCCTGCGGCGAAATGGTGGCAGCTCGCCTTCGGCGTGCTCTGCATGGCGATGATCGCCAACCTTCAATACGGCTGGACGCTGTTCGTCGACCCGATCGACGCGGACCACCATTGGGGCCGGGCCTCGATCCAGCTCGCCTTCACCGTCTTCGTCGCCACCGAGACCTGGCTGGTACCGGTCGAGGCTTGGTTCGTCGACAATTACGGCCCCAAGGTCGTCGTCGCCTTCGGCGGCGTGATGATCGCCCTGGCCTGGGTGATCAACGCCTACGCGGGATCGCTGCCGGTGCTGTATCTCGGCGCGGTGGTCGGCGGCATCGGCGCCGGGTCGGTCTACGGCACCTGCGTCGGCAACGCACTGAAGTGGTTCCCGGATCGCCGGGGCTTGGCCGCCGGCGCCACCGCCGCCGGGTTCGGCGCGGGCGCCGCGATCACCGTCGTGCCGATCGCGAAGATGATCGCCTCGAGCGGCTACCAGAGCGCGTTCCTCACCTTCGGCCTGATCCAGGGCGCGGTGGTGGTGTTCCTCTCGATCTTCCTGCGCAAGCCGAGGCATGCCGGGCCGATCCAGCGCAGGCGCCACAACCTGCCGCAGAGCCAGGTTGATCGCACCCCGAGCGAGACCGTGCGCACCCCGGTGTTCTGGGTGATGTACGCGATGTTCGTGATGGTCGCGGCCGGCGGCCTGATGGCGGCGGCGCAGATCGCCCCGATCGCCCACGACTTCCACGTCGCCGACGTGCCGGTGAGCATGCTCGGCCTGACCATGGCGACGCTCACCCTGGCGATCTCGCTCGACCGGATCTTCGACGGGTTCGGCCGGCCGTTCTTCGGCTGGGTCTCCGACCAGATCGGGCGCGAGAACACGATGTTCATCGCCTTCTCGACCGCCGCGGTCGCGGTGCTGCTGCTCCTGAGCTACGGCACCACCCCGGCGGTGTTCGTGCTGGCGACCGCCCTCTACTTCGGCGTGTTCGGCGAGATCTACTCGCTGTTCCCCGCCACCTGCGGCGACACGTTCGGCTCGAAGTTCGCCACCAGCAATGCCGGGCTGCTCTACACCGCGAAGGGCACCGCCTCGTTCCTGGTGCCGTTCGGCAGCCTGATCGCCGCGGCGTACGGCTGGTATGCGGTGTTCGGCATGATCGTCGCCCTCAACCTCGCCGCGGCGGCGCTGGCGATCTTCGTCCTGAAGCCGATGCGGAGCCGCTACCTCGCCCTCGACGCCACGCTGCCGGTGCCGAAGGCCGAGCCCATCCGGATCGCCTGAGGCGGCGGGTCCGTCGCTTCAGGGCCCGCCCCCTTCGACGATCGCTCGATCGACCCGCGCGCGGCGCGGATCCTGCGACCAGCCATCCGGGGCCGAGGCCCCGGAGCGGCCCAACATTCATCCATTCGGGAGGCCGAGATGTCCGCACGCGCCCAAGTCATCGATATGCACACCGCCGACGTCAACATGGCCGAGGCCGACACGCAGCCGGCGCTGACCGACGGCTTCCACCTCGTCATCGACGCGCTCAAGCTCAACGGCATCACCACGATCTACGGGGTGCCCGGCATCCCGATCACCGATCTCGGGCGCCTCGCCCAGGCCGAGGGCATCCGGGTGATCTCGTTCCGGCACGAGCAGCATGCCGGCAACGCGGCCGCGATCGCCGGCTTCCTGACGAAGAAGCCGGGCATCTGCCTCACGGTCTCGGCGCCGGGCTTCCTCAACGGCCTGACGGCGCTCGCCAACGCCACCACCAATTGCTTCCCGATGATCCTGATCTCGGGCTCCTCCGAGCGCGAGATCGTCGACCTGCAGCAGGGCGACTACGAGGAGATGGACCAGCTCGCCATCGCCAAGCCCCTGTGCAAGGCCGCCTTCCGCGTGCTGCACGCCGCCGACATCGGCATCGGCGTCGCGCGCGCGATCCGCGCCGCCTGCTCGGGCAGGCCCGGCGGCGTCTACCTCGACCTGCCGGCCAAGCTGTTCGCGCAGGTGATGGACGCGGAAGCCGGCGCGAAGTCGCTGGTGCAGGTGATCGACCCGGCTCCCGCCCAGATCCCGGCGCCGGAGGCGATCGCGCGCGCGCTCGCGGTGCTGAAAGGCGCCGAGCGCCCCCTGATCATTCTGGGCAAGGGCGCCGCCTACGCGCAGGCCGACGCAGCGATCCGCGATCTCGTCGAGAGCAGCGGCATTCCCTACGTGCCGATGAGCATGGCCAAGGGCCTCCTGCCCGACACCCATCCCCAGTCGGCCGGCGCGGCGCGCTCGACGGTGCTCAAGGAGGCCGACGTGGTGCTCCTGATCGGCGCCCGCCTGAACTGGCTGCTCTCGCACGGCAAGGGCAAGACCTGGGGCGCGCCGGGCTCGAAGAAGTTCATCCAGATCGACATCGAGCCGCGCGAGATGGACTCGAACGTCGAGATCGTGGCGCCGGTGGTCGGCGACATCGGCTCCTGCGTCGCGGCCCTGCTCGACGGGATGAAGGGCGGCTGGCCGGCGCCGCCCGCCGCCTGGACCGACACGATCAAGGCGAAGAAGGACGCCAACATCGCCAAGATGGGCCAGCGCCTCCTGAAGAACTCCACGCCGATGGACTTCCACGGCGCGCTCGGCGTGCTGCGCACCATCATCAGGGAGCGGCCGGATGCGATCCTCGTCAACGAGGGCGCCAACACCCTCGACCTCGCCCGCGGCGTCATCGACATGTACCAGCCGCGCAAGCGCCTCGACGTCGGCACCTGGGGCATCATGGGCATCGGCATGGGCTTCGCCGTGGCGGCGGCCGTCGAGACCGGCAAGCCGGTGCTCGCGGTCGAGGGCGACTCGGCCTTCGGCTTCTCGGGCATGGAGGTCGAGACGATCTGCCGTTACGAGCTGCCGGTCTGCATCGTGGTGTTCAACAACAACGGCATCTACCGCGGCACCGACGTGAACCCCTCGGGCGCCGCCGACGTGGCGCCGACCGTGTTCGTGAAGGACGCGCGCTACGACAAGATGATGGAGGCCTTCGGCGGCGTCGGGGTCCACGTCACGACGCCGGACGCGCTGCGCGAGGCGGTCAACACGGCGATGGATTCGGGGCGGCCGACCCTGATCAACGCGGTCATCGACCCCGCCGCCGGCACGGAGAGCGGCAACATCGGCAGCCTCAACCCGCAGAGCACCGTGAAGCGGAAGTGAGGCGAACAGATCGGGGCTCGTAACCCGTCGATCGACGCCGAGCCCGTCATTCCGGGCTCGGCTTCGCAGCCCCGGAATGACGGGCTCGGCATCAACGGCCTTCCGGGTTCTTCGGCGAGAACACGATGATCGACCCTCGCCTCATCGGCCGGATCGCCTTCGCGCACCGGCTGCCGACGCGGCCGCCGCTGGCGCCGGGGCGGCACGCGCTCGGGCTGTTTGCGGAGCGGGACGCGATCCTGCGGGTGCCGCATGGCATCGACCCGCGCAGGCCGACGCCGCTCGTGGTGCTGTTCCACGGCGGCGGAGGCAGCGCCGAGAAGATCCTGCCGATGCTGGAGGCGCATGCGGAGACGCGTCGCTTCCTGCTGCTGGCGCCGCAATCGCTGTTCCCGACCTGGGACCTGGTCATCGCCGGCCACGGGCCCGACGGCGAGCGCCTCGAAGCCGCGCTCGCCGAGGTCGGTTCGCGGTTCCTGCTCGATCCGGCGCGGCTGGCCTTCGCGGGGCATTCGGACGGCGGCAGCTACGCCCTCTCATCGGGCCTGACCAACGGCGACGTCGTCACCCACGTCATCGCCTCGTCCGCCGGCTTCCTCAGCGTGCAGGTCCAGGCCGGCGCGCCGCGGATCTTCGTCTCGCACGGCACCCGGGACGCGCAGATCGCGGTCGGCCATGGCGGGCGCAGCCACGCCGCCCAGCTGGAGCGGGCCGGCTACGACGTCACCTACGTCGAGTACGACGGCCCCCACGCCTACGATCCGGCCGTGGTTGCGCAGGCAGTGGCGTTCTTCCTCGGCGAGCCGAGCCCGCCCTGACGTCGCGGCGGATCAGGCCGGCGCGACGGCGAGTGCGCGAGGCGCCGGCGCGTCGGCCCTCGGCCGTTCCGCGTCGGTGAGCAGCGCCGCCACGAGGTCGCCCTGCGAGACGATCCCGACGAGGCGGTCGTCCGGCCCGACCACCGGCAGGTGATGCAGGCCGAGGCCCGACATCTGCAGAACCACCTCGCCGATCGGGCTTTCCGGCCGCAGGGTGACGACCGGGCTGGTCATGATGTCCTCGACGCATCCGTGGGGGGCACGCCCGCGCGATGCGGTCAGGCGCAGGCGGCGCGCGAGCCCGAGTCGCGGGCCGCGCCGGTCCCAGGCCGCCTTGTCGAGGAGGTCGGTCTGCGTGACGATGCCGACCACGCGGGCGCTCTCGTCGGTGACGGGCAGGACCTTGATGTGGTGGCGTCGGAGCAGGGCGAGGGCGTCCATCAGCGGGGCGCCGGGCGCGATGGCGACGACGTCGCGGGTCATGATCGCGGCGCAGTCGGTCTGCCCCGAGCGCCGGCGGTAGGAGCGGATCTGCGCCTGGCGCAGGATCGCCTCGAGGTCGCTCCGGCCGACGTCGAGGAGCTGGTCGAAGTCCTCAAGCGCCGCGTCGAGGTCGGCGGAGGTGAAGCCGAGCGGTGCGGTGGCGCGCTCGGCGCCGATCCGGCCGGGCGAGGCGGCAACCGCGTGATGCGGATAGGGCCGGCCCGTCAGGTTGTTGAACAGCAGCGCCGAGGCCAGCAGCAGCAGCGAGTTCGCGGCGACCGGCCAGAGCACGAAGCCGTAGCCGAGGTCGTGGATCGCCGGGCCGCCGAGGACCGCGGTGAGCGCGACCGCGCCGCTCGGCGGGTGGACGCAGCGCAGCGCCATCATCAGGCCGACAGTGCCGGCGATGGCCAGCGCCGCCGCGGAGACCGGATCGGGCACGAAGGTCGCGACGCTGACGCCGACCAGGGCCGCGACGAGGTTGCCGCCCACGATCGACCAGGGCTGCGCCAGAGGGCTCGCCGGCACGGCGAACAGGAGCACCGCCGAGGCGCCCATCGGTGCGATCAGGAAGGGCAGGGCGGTGGTCGGTCCCAGCGCCCAAGCGCCGAGCACCCCGGTGACGAGGATGCCGAGCATCGCGCCGAGGGCCGACCGGATGCGCTCGCGGACGCTGAGCGGCGTCGCGGCCGGAACGAACCGGCGCCACAGGGCCTGCATGGATCCGAGCCTTTGCATGTTTCAGCGCCGCGCCACGCCTACACCCACCGAGGCCGTCGTCTTCGCACGGCCGACGGGACGAGGCACGGGTCCCTTCTCCCATGGGGAGAAGGACAGGATGAGGGGCGTGAGCTTTCCGGAGAGGTCACGCCCCTCACCCCAACCCTCTCCCCTTGGCAGAGGGGGCCGTCTGGTGCTTCGCGCGACCCATCCAGTCGTTCTCACGCGAAAACGGCGGAAGCCGCCCCCGCGTCCTGTGGGACCGGAAGCGGCTTCGCAGAGCGTCGGACCGCTCAGACCGCGCGGGCCTGATGCAGCTCCTCGATCTGCTGCTGGGTGTAGCCGAGGTCGACCAGCACCTCGTCGGTGTGCTCGCCGAGCAGCGGCGAGGACTTGATCTCGACCGTCATGTCCGAGAACTTGATCGGGCTTCCGACCGTCAGGTACGAGCCGAGATGCGGATGCGGCACCTCGACGACCGTGCCGCTGGCGCGCAAGGACGGATCGACCGAAATCTCCTTCATCGACATCACCGGGGCGCAGGGGATGTCGAACTTGCGCAGGATGTCGACCGCCTCGAACTTGGTCTTGTCGGCAAGCCACTCCTCGATCGTGCCGAAGATGTCCATGATCTTGTCCTGGCGGGCGGATGCGGTCTTGTAGGCCGGATCGTCGATCCACTCCTCCTTGCCGATCGCCCGGCAGATCGGGGCCCAGGCATGGCCCTGGATCGTGAAGTAGATGTAGGCGTTCGGGTCGGTCTCCCAGCCCTTGCACTTGAGCACCCATCCGGGCTGGCCGCCGCCGCCGGCATTGCCGCCGCGCGGCACCACGTCCGAGAACGTGCCGTGCGGGTACTGCGGGTATTCCTCGAGGTAGCCGAGCGCATCGAGGCGCTGCTGGTCGCGCAGCTTCACGCGGCAGAGGTTCAGCACCGAATCCTGCATCGACACGGCGACCTTCTGGCCCTTGCCGGTCTTGTTCTTCTGGTGGAGCGCGGTGAGGATTCCGATGGCGAGGTGCATGCCGGTGTTGGAATCGCCGAGCGCGGCCGCGCTGACCGTCGGCGGCCCGTCCCAGAACCCAGTGGTCGAGGCGGCGCCGCCGGCGCACTGGGCGACGTTCTCGTAGACCTTGAGGTCCTCGTAGTGGTGGCCGTCGGAGAAGCCCTTCACCGAGGCGACGATCATGCCCGGGTTGAGCTCGTTGATCCGCGGCCAGGAGAAGCCCATCCGGTCGAGGGCGCCGGGGCCGAAATTCTCGACGAGCACGTCGGATTCGGCGATCAGCTTCTCCAGCACCTGCTTGCCCTCGGGCGTCTTGGTGTCGAGGGTCAGCGAACGCTTGTTCGAGTTCAGCATCGTGAAGTAGAGCGCATCCGCGCCCTCGACATGGCGCAGCTGGTTGCGGGTGACGTCGCCGGAGCCGGGGCGCTCGACCTTGATCACGTCGGCGCCGAACCAAGCCAGCAGCTGCGTGCAGGCCGGCCCGGCCTGGACGTGGGTGAAGTCGATGATCTTGATCCCCTCGAGTGGCTTGCTCATCGTCGGCTTTTCCTCTCTTGCGTAGATGGATGGCGACGCCGACCGTCGATCGGTGCCGCGTTCGGCGAGCGGAGACCGGGCTCTTCTGCGGAGCCTCGATCCGCGGTCACGTTGCTTTCGGCCGGATGCCGTCTTGCTGGCGAAATCCGGCCTTGATCTCTAGGACGTCGGCTGTTCCCTGCGGCGGACCGCCGAACGCCGTCGTCAGGCTTCCAGCTCGGCGAGGCGGCGCCGCATCGCGCGCTCCGCGTTCCAGCGTTCCGTCTCGTCGCGGATCACGGCGGTGATGCCGGTGACGTTCTCGTCGGCGTCGAACAGCATGCTGACCGTGAAGGCGATCGACAGGGCACGGCCGTCCTTGTGCAGGGCCGGCACCCGAAGCACCTCGGCGCCGTAGCGGGTGACGCCGGTGCGCATGGTCTTGCGGTAGCCCTCCCAGTGCCGGTGCCGGTGGCGATCGGGGGTGATCAGGTCGAGCGATCGCCCGAGCGCCTCCTCCGGCGCGAACCCGAAGATGCGCTCGGCGGCGGCGTTCCACACCACGATCGCCCCCTCGGGATCCGAGACCACGATCGCGTCGCCGGCATTCGAGACCAGTTGTTCGAAGTCGATCGCCTGGGACATGGAGGACGCTCATCAATCCTGGACCCGTCGTCCACCGCCGATCGTCGATCCGCGAGGGTCGTCGTCGGTCGCGCGGGCCGCGGAGCACGCGACGACGCGGACCCTGATCGGGATCGAGGTCAGCGGTCGGGAATTCGGCCGGGCATGGAAGCTCTCCCTGCGGCGGAGCCGGGCCACGCTCGCAATCGCCGAGACGATCCGTCGAGGGCTCGATTCCTTATTTGGTATTTGGTATGCCAGAGCAGAAATCGCGTCAAGGCACGCGATGCCCGCGCCGCCTCGCTTCGGTTTCAAATCGCGGATCTGTCAGCCGACCGGGCTCGAACCACGGAACGCCGGTGCCGATCGCAACATTCGGCAGCACAGGGAGCAATGCGATGACGCCGGCGCCGAGCATCACGATCAGCCAGGTCGGCGATTACGTCTTCACGGTGGATTTCGGCAAAGCATTGCCGGCCTTGCGCGTGGACGAGGCGGAGCCGATCGGCGGCGGGACCGGCCCCCATCCGGAACAGCTGCTGATCGCCGGCGTGGCGAACTGCCTGTGCGCCAGCCTGGTCTTCGCGCTGGGGAAGTTCCGCCAGGACGGCAAGGGCGTGTCCGCGGAAGCCACCTGCCGGATCGCGCGCAACGAGGCCGACCGCCTTCGGATCGTCGGCATCGACGTGCGGATCGCGCTCGGCGCCGCAGCCGCCGACATGCCGCGGATCGACCGGGTGCTCGACCAGTTCCAGCGGTTCTGCACGGTATCGGAGAGCGTGAAGCTCGGCATTCCCATCGCCGTCTCGGTGCACGACGGCACCGGCACGGCGTTGACCTGACGGCGGCCCCGCGAAGCGGAAGCGCGGCGCCCACCACGAGAGGAGATGCGATGTCGGACATGCACTGGGCGGGCGCCGAGGCGCCGGAGGCGTTGGCCCGCCTGTTCAACCAGCGCGCCAATGCCGGCGACGTCGAGGGGCTCGTCGCACTCTACGAGCCCGATGCGGTGCTCGCCGCGGGCCGCGTCGTCGCCACCGGGCACGCGGAGATCCGCGCCTTCTACGCCGACCTGCTGTCCCGGCGCTCGGACTTCCCGGCCGCGGACGTGCTGCCGCCGCTGCGCAACGGGCCGATCGCGATGACGTTCGCGCGGCTGCCCAACGGCACGATCTCCGCGGAGACCGCGCGCGAGCAGGCGGACGGGACGTGGCGCTGGGTGATCGACCAGCTGAAGATCAAGCCGTCCGAAGGTCAGGCCCGGTAATACGCGCGATACCAGCGCACGAACCGCTCGACGCCGGCCTCGATCGGGGTCGACGGCGCGAAGCCGACGGCGGCGGAGAGGTCGTCCACGTCGGCGAAGGTCGCCCGCACGTCGCCGGCCTGCATCGGCAGCATCCGCCGGACCGCCTTCACGCCGAGGCAGCCTTCCAGCACGTCGATCAGGTGGAGCAGCTGCACCGGCTGGTTGTTGCCGATATTGTAGAGCCGGTAGGGCGCGGCGCTCGTGCCCGGGTCGGGGCGTGCACCGTCCCAGCCCGGGTTCGGCGCGGCGATGCGCTCGCTGATCCGCACCACCCCGTCGACCACGTCGTCGACGTAGGTGAAGTCGCGCTGCATCAGCCCGTTGTTGAACACCGAGATCGGCTCGCCTGCGAGGATCGCCCGGGTGAACAGGAACAACGCCATGTCGGGCCGGTACCAGGGGCCGTAGACCGTGAAGAAGCGCAGGCCCGTGGTCGGCAGATCGTAGAGGTGGCTGTAGGAATGGGCGAACAGCTCGTTCGCCTTCTTGGTCGCCGCGTACAGGCTGACCGGGTGGTCGACGTTGTCGTGGACCGAGAACGGCATCTTGGTGAGCGCGCCGTAGACCGAGCTCGACGAGGCGTAGACGAGGTGCGCGCAGCCGTGATGGCGGCAACCTTCGAGGATGTTCAGGAATCCGTCTACGTTGCTGCGCGCGTAGGCGCGCGGGTTCTCGAGCGAGTAGCGCACGCCCGCCTGCGCCGCGAGGTGGACCACGAGCCGGAAGCGGTGCTCGGCGAACAGCGCATCGACGGCATCGGCCTCGGCGATGTCGAGCTTCAGGAAGCGGAAGTTCGGATGGGCCTCGAGCCGTGCGAGCCGCGCCTGCTTCAGGCCGACGTCGTAATAGGCGTTGAGGTTGTCGATGCCGATCACCGGCCGGCCGGCCGCGAGGTAGCGCTCGGCGACGTGGTACCCGATGAACCCGGCCGCCCCGGTGATCAGTACCGGATCCATGAGCGTCCCCCTTCGTGCGGCCGCATCCGCGGTCCGAAGCTGCGCCTCCCTAGACCATTTCCAGCGCTTGGTGGATGCCGTCGCGGAACGGGATCGATGTCGCGTCCGACGCGGGGAGCCGCGCCGGCGGCGGCCTGCGCGGAGCGCGTCCGCACGGGGGTGGAATACCGAGTTCGATCACCAACCGTGAGTAGAGCGAGCCGATCGGATCGTCGCGCCCGCGGAAACGCTTCCCGGCGGAGGAACCCCGACGCGACGGCGACGGTTCACCAGCGTACGCCGATGCTGAATCGGGCAGCGGCGCCGTTCGAGGCGGGGGCTCCGCCTCCGCAGACGACCCAAGGACTTCCCCAATGAAGAAACTGTTCCTGATCGCCGCGTCGCTGACGCTCATGTCCGCGACCGCCTTCGCCCAGGGGAACTCCCCCTACAACTCGTCCGGCTCCCAGGCCGGCGGCCCGCGCGGCGGCATGGAGCGCGCGATGGGTGCGCCGGGCGGCACGCCAGAGATGGGCTCGTCGATGCGCCCCGGCATGCGTCCGATGGCGCGTCCGATGATGCGCCACCAGCGCCGCCACCGCATGATGCATCACCGTCGCCACCGCATGTGATCGGTTCGACGTTCGCGCGAAAGGCCGCCCGAGAGGGCGGCCTTTTTCGTTTCCGGGATCGCTTTCCGGCCGGCATCGACCGGACGTCGGCCGAAAAAGTCACGGGGCGGCGAGCGCCCGGCGCTGGTCGGCGCAGATGCATTCGGCCTGTGCGGAACCCTATCGCCTCGTGCGCCTTTCGGTCGGCCGCGCTTCGGTGCCTGGCAACGGCCGCGCAGCGGCAGCCACCCACGGCCGCGAAAGTGACGATAAGCGTCGTGAACGGCTTGTCAGGGGGCGCCCATGCCGCGGTCTCGGCGTCGGTCACGACGCGGCGGGCATTCTCCGCGACGTCGCGGTGGACGCCGCGATCGGGAAAGGCGTCGCCCTGCAGGCCCTGCATCTGACGACGCCGGTGTCGCCCGATCCGGTGTCGAATTCCACCGACGCGTGGTGTCGGGCGGAGGCGCGATCGGTCCCCATCCCCGATCGCCGGCTTTCGAACGCGCATGCACGGAACCGGGCTTCGCTTTCGCGACGCCGCGGCTTCGCGCATCCTAGGTTCGAATTCACCGTCCCTTAACCGGATGCGGACATCACTCCTACGAATAGGGATTCGTCTTCGTGCCGCGGTGAATCATGAGCTTGTCGATCGGTACGAAGATCCACGCGATCACGGTGATCTGCGTGCTGGGGCTGATCAGCCTCATCGCCCTCTCGGTCATCGAACTCCGCGACGAGGTGACGAACAGCCGGGCGGTCAAGACGCAGCAGCTGGTCGAGGTCGCCGCCGGCGTGCTCGAGCATTTCGAGGGGGAGGCGCGGTCCGGCCGGATGATCGAAGCGGCCGCCAAGCGGTCGTCGCTTGAGGTCGTACGGAACCTGCGATACGGCGCGAACGAATACTTCTACATCATCGACGACCAGGTGCGGATGGTGATGCATCCGATCAAGCCGGCCCTCGACGGCACGGATCTCGCCGCGCTGAAGGATCCGGTGGGCAAGGCCTTGTTCGTCGAGATGGCCGACGTGGCACGGAGACGGGGGGCCGGCTTCGTGTCCTACATGTGGCCGAAACCCGGGGCCGAGCAGCCCGTCGACAAGATCTCGTTCGTGAAGCGCTTCGAGCCGTGGGGCTGGATCATCGGCTCGGGCGTCTACGCCGACGACACGCTGGTCCACCTCAAGGCCCTCGTGATCAAGCTGTCGCTCGGCCTCGGCGGCATCGCGCTGCTGGTCGGCAGCGCCGCCTTCCTCATCGGGCGGCAGGTCACCCGCCCGATCTACGGGCTCACCGACACGATGAGCCGGCTCGCCTGCGGCGCGACCGCCGTGGACATTCCGGGGATCGCGCGCCGCGACGAGATCGGCGAGATGGCCCGGGCGGTCGACGTCTTCCGCCAGAACGGGATCGAGCGCCTCGCCCTGGAAGCCCAGAAGGTCGCGGAGCAATCCGCCCGGCAGCGCCGGGCCGACCGGGTCGACCAGCTCGTGGTCGATTTCGACCGGACGATCGCGGGCGCGATCGGCATCGTCACCTCGGCCGCGACCGAGCTCGACGCGACCGCCCGCTCGATGACCCAGGTGGCCGACGCCACCAGCAACCAGGCCCTGGCATCCAGTGCGGCGGCGGAGGAGACCTCGGCGAACGTCCAGACGGTCGCCGCCGCAGCCGAGGAGATGGTCGCCTCGCTTCGGGAGATCGAGCGCCAGGTGCAGGAATCGAACGCGGTCGCCGCCACCGCATCCCGCGAGGCGCGCGCCACCGACGCCGCGATGGCGACGCTGTCGGAGGCGGCGGAGCGGATCGGCGAGGCCGTGGCCACCATCACCGCGATCGCCGGGCAGACCAACCTGCTGGCCTTGAACGCCACGATCGAGGCGGCGCGGGCCGGGGAGGCGGGCCGCGGCTTCGCGGTGGTCGCCGCCGAGGTCAAGGCGCTGGCCGGTCAGACCGCGCGGGCGACGGACGAGATCGGCGGCCAGATCCTGGCGATCCAGAACGCCAGCAGCCAAGCGGCCGCGACCATCCGGCAGGTCGGGCAGACCATCGTGTCGGTCAACGCGATCACCGGCACCATCGCGTCCACCGTCGTCGAGCAGACGGCCGCGACCGACGAGATTTCCCGCAACGCCGTCGAGGCGGCGCACGGGACGCAGGACGTCTCGCGGAACGTGGCGCAGGTGCTGGCCTCGGCCGGGGAGACCGGGACCGCCGCCCAGCAGGTGACGATGGCGGCCAACGAACTGGCCACGCAATCGGTGAACGTGCAGCGCGAGGTCGAGGCGTTCCTGTCGGCCATCCGCGCGGCCTGATCGACGGCGATCGATCGGATTCGGACGCAGGGCGATTTGCGTCCGCCGGGCCCGAACCCGGCGGAGCGTGCGGTCGCGATCACGAAACCCCGAGTTGGGCGCCGCGGCCGGGGCGGTTAACACCCCGGTAACCATAACCTTCGAGAACCGGGCCCTGAACGGCGGCGGGCTCAACCATGCGCCCCGGCCGAGTTCGAAGGAGCAACGACCATGGCCCCCGGTTACGTGATCGCCGCCTGTCTGGAAGGCGCCGGAGCCATCGGGATCGTCGTGGCGCTGTTTCGCCTTCACCGGGAGCAACGTGCCAAGGCCGCCGAGCTCGCCCGCTTCCTGCGGTCCGGGCAGGTCCCGGATGTGCCGCTGCCGAAGCCTCGACCGGCTGCCACCGCCCGCCCGGCGCCTGCCATCCGGCTCGGCTCGACGATGCGGCCGCCCGAGCCGATCGATCCCTCCGACGCGCTGCTCGCCCTTCGAAGCGCGTTCGGCGCGTCGGTGCGTTGACGGCGCGCGCTCCGCGCTCGCCTCAGCGCAGCAGGGCGTCGAGACCAAAGCCGCCGAAGACCACGAAGGCGAGCATCATCAGGAACTTGAGGTCGTCGATCGTCTCGGTCATGGCCGCCGCCCGCACGTGCTTGAACGCTGAAGACCGGGACCAGCCCGACCTCCTCACCCTCCTCCGTCGCGCGATTCCAAGCGAATCGTTTCAAGCTTTCTTAACCGGCCGTCCCGAACTTCTCGGAGACGTGCTTCACGCCTCGTTAAGGCCTTCGACATTCGTCAGGGCGCCGTCAACCATGTTCCCGCCGCGGCGGCTCGCCGGAACCCGAGCCGCATCCCGCTCGTTGGGTGCGCGGAACCTGCCTCCACGTTGAGGTGCCGCGACGACCGCTCGGCCCGCGCCTTTCCCGGCAGGCGGGCCTTTTTCATGGACGTCCGGTCGCTTGGCGGCAGCCCGTCCCGATCGGAGCCCCGTGATGCGCAACCTCCTCCTCACCCTCATCGTGCTCGCCGCCGGCTTCGTCCTCGTCGCGATGTACATCGCGCCGACCCAGCCCGGCCTGCGCACTTGGTATCGCGACAACGCCTGCGTCCACCTGGACAAGGTGAGCCCGCAGATCTGCGCGCCCATCCGTCAGGCCGAGGGCAGCGACAAGGTCTGACCCCCGGATGTCGGCCCTGCGCCGTGCCGTCGATTGGACGTTCCGCGACCGGAACACCGGCGCGATCGTGATTGGACAATGGCCCAATCTGCCGCTCTGGTTGTTCCTCGGATTGTCTGCCGCGCGATGGCTGCTCGCGCCGAAGGCTGACGGCGGGCAGAACGACGTCGGGATGTGGCTTCGGATCGCGTCCGGCGCGGCGCTCGCCTGGTGGGCGGCGGATGAGATCCTGCGCGGTGTGAACCCCTGGCGCCGCCTGCTCGGTGTGATCGCGTTGGCCGGTTTGGCGGTCTCCGCGGTGTTCGGCTGATCCAGGGCAGCTTCGGAGCGAGGCCGCGCCGGCATTCACGCCATTTCGTATTTTCTACGCAGCATCGAAACTTGTCGTTGCGTGCACAACGAATTTCGTGAACACGGTTTCGACCGATGGCCCGTTCGCGCTCGCATGTGACTATGCGAACAGAAGCCGGAAATCTGGGCGGGCGAAACCGATGACCAACCTGGGAACCACGCGCCGCCTGCAGGACGGCCCGCATCCGTCGAACGGCCTGCAGGTCCTGGGCAAGATCGCCGCCGTGCTCGCGATCCCGGTCCAGGATTTCTTCCGCGACGAGGTGCAAGCCTCCAGCGCCGCGACGCCCTCGGCGGCCGAGTGCGATCTGCTGATGACGGCGTTCCTGCGGGTGCGCGATCCCGAGATCCGGAACCGCATCGTCGGCATGCTGCGGGCGTATTCCGGCAACTGATCGCGGCGTCAGAGTTCAGCCGAATCGCGGGAGAGCTCGCTCCGCAGGCGCCGTGCCGCTTCGAGCAATGCGCCATCGCGCCGCTTGCGCGGACGGGGCAGGTCGATCCGCACCTCCGCCGACACGCGGCCGGGCTTGCCGGCCAGCACCACCACCCGGTCGGCCAGCGTCACCGCCTCGTCGATGTCGTGGGTCACGAACAGCACCGTCTTGCCGGTGGCGGCCTGGATGCGCTGCACCTCATTCTGGAGACCCTCGCGGGTGAAGCTGTCGAGGGCCGAGAACGGCTCGTCCATGAGCAGCACGTCCGGGTCGACCGCGAGCGCACGGGCGATGGCGACGCGCTGGCGCTGCCCGCCCGAGAGCTGGTGCGGCCAGCGCTGGGCGAGATCGTCGAGCCCGACGAGGGCCAGCATCTCGGCGGCCTTGGCCCGACGCTGGGAACGCGACAGGCCGCTGTTCTCCAGGCCGAAGGCGACGTTGTCGACGACCCGCCGCCACGGCAGCAGGCGTGCATCCTGGAACACCAGGGCCATCGGCGTGCGGCAGCCGGGCCGCGTCGCCAGCTCGACCGTGCCCGAGCTCGGCACGGCGAGGCCGATCAGCACCCGCAAGAGCGTCGACTTGCCGACGCCGGATTCGCCGACGATCACCAGGAACTCGCCGCGCGCGACGGTGAGATCGAGGTCCGACAGGATGACGTTGCGCGTGCCCCCGCGCGCGTAGGCGAGGCTCAAGGCCCGGAAGGCGATGATCGGGTCGCGCATGGCGGTGTCGGCCTGGGTCGCCATGCGCTCAGGTCCGCCAGCGCAGGAGCCAGCCCTGCAGGGCGACGAACGCCGAATCGAACAATCCGTAGAGCCCGGCCATGGTGAGCATGTAGACGACCACGATGTCGGTGGAGAGCAGGCTCGAGGCCTGCATCATCCGCTGCCCGACGCCCGGCACGCCGAAGATCTCGGCCGCGACCACCGCCATCCAGGCCTGGCCGAGCGCCGTGCGCAGGCCGACGAGGATGCCCGGCGTCGCCGCCGGCAGCAGGATTTTGGTCAGACGTGCGGGGGCCGAGCGGAAGCCGAAGGCCTGTGCCACCTCAACCAGGTCGCGGTCGACGCCGCGCACGGCGCCCTGCGTCGCGAAGAAGACGATCCAGAACACGCCGATGGCGATGATGAACACGGCCGCCGACGGCTCGACGCCGAACCAGATGATGGCGAACGGCACCCAGGCGAGGCCCGGGATCGGCCGCAGCAGACGCACAACCCAGGCGGTCGCGGCCTCGAACGTCCGCGACATACCGCCGACGAGGCCGAACGCGATCCCGGCGCCCGCGCCGACGGCGAGGCCGACGAGGTAGTGGCTCAGGCTCGACGCTACCGCCTCGAACCACACCCCGAGCTCGATCTCGCGCAGGAACGCGGCCGGGATCGTGCTCGGCGGCGGCAGGAAGGCCGGGTTGATCAGCCCGAGCCGGGGCGCCCCCTCCCAGACTAGGAGGAAGGCGGCGAGCCCGAGGGCCGACAGCAGGATCGCGCGGAGGACGGTCAGCGCGCGATCGCCTTCTCGTAGAAGCCCGGCACGAACAGGCCGTCGATCGGCACGTCCTTGTCGAGGGTGCCGATGCTCACCTGATAGGCCTGCATCTTCCGCGTCGCCTCGACGATCGCCCGCGGGTCGGCGGTGAACTTCGCCGCCGGCGAGGACAACGCCTTCCGGATCGTGGCGAGATCGGTGATGCCCTTGCCGAGCGCCTTCTCGACCGGCGGCGCGGCGCGGGCCGGATCGGTCTTGAGCAGGTCGGTCGCCTTCACCAGCGCGTCGACGAGGCCCTGCACCGCGGCCGGGTTCCTATCGGCGAAGGCGCCCGAGACGGCGACCACGGTGCCGGGCTGGTCGGGGAACATCTCGGCGCCGGTGGCGATCAGGGCGATCGCCGGGTTGCGCTGCTGAACGATCGTCAGCGCCGGCTCGCGGATCGAGGCGCCGTCGACGGCGCCGGCGAGCAGCGCCTGCTGCGTCGCGTCGATGCCCATGGCGACGACCTCGGCGTTCGTCTTGTCGGTCTTGGCCACCTGCCAGAGCCAGTGCTGCAGCGTGGTGTTCGGCACCGAGCCCGGCGGCTGGGTCGCGAGGCGTGCGGCGCGGCCCTCCTTCTCCCGGTAGCGGCGGAAGGCCTCCGCCTTGTCGGCGGTCGCCGCGAAGTAGGGCGCGAGCTTGGGGCCGGCGACGAACACCATCTCCTCGACCGCGGTCGCGGCGACCACGCGCACGTCGATGTTCTTGGTGCGCGCCACCGCCAGCGGCGCGATGCCCGCGACGTAGACGTCGATGGTGCCGGAGGCCAGCGCCTGGATCATGTTCGGCCCGGACTCGAAGGTGGTGAATCTCGGCTTGAGCCCGGCGGCCTCGAGCCAGCCCTCTCCGTTGGCGACGAAGATCGGCGCCGCGCCGATCACCGGGATCACGCCGATGCGGACGGGCACCGGCGCGGTCTGCGCCGTCGCGGAGCCCGCCCCGAGGGCGTCCGCCCCGAACGCGAGCAGGCCCGCAGCGAGGATCGTCCGGCGATTGGGGAACTGACGCATGGGCTCGGGATTTCCGGGCTCGGGAGCGGAGCGGCTTCGGCCGCTCCCATGCCACAGGCCGGCGAAAGTGCAAATCGGCGCGCCGAAAACGCCATCCGCCCTCGCTCGCGCGTGGCAAGCACTTCGATTGCGACCACATGGTTACGAAGGATGAAGCCGCGCAAAATCGGCTAGGTATTCCAATGCAACTTTCAGATGCTGGAAAACGGTTCTGTACTCATAGAAAGTGTGTCTGAGAGATATCCACAGAGTCGAATTTTATTGCCATTCATTTCTGTATAAGGCATCCATCCTTTCCACCAGAGAAGTCTGCCTTGGGGATGATCGTCGCGATGCTCAGCTTCGCTTGCCTGACCTGCGGCGTTGGCCTTGCCCGCATGTCGACGCGCGACCCGGATCGGGCGCCGATGCTGGAACGATGGAGCGGGCTCTGCCTGCTCGCCGGCCTCGCCCTGCTCGGAGCCGCCCTGCCGCTCTTCCGCTGACGTTGCGGCGCGGCCGGAACAGGCCGGTCCGGCTCCCGTTGTCACGCGACTGCGGCGCTTTTCCGCGGCATCGATCGAGGGAATGATCTCATGAGCCTACTCGGCAGCATCGTCAGCAAGATCCTGCATCCGTTCGGAGGCGCCTCCTCCTCGGCGGCCCCCTCGACCCCGGATGCCGGCGGCGCCAGCAGCCCGGCCTCGACCACCACGGCCGACGCAACGCCGTCCGCCTCGGGCGAGCCCGTGGACGTGGAGGCGGTGCTCAACGGCATGGCCCAGAAGAATTCCCAGACGCTGAACTGGCGCACCTCGATCGTGGACCTGATGAAGCTCCTCGATCTCGATTCAAGCCTGACCGCCCGCAAGCAGCTCGCCGACGAGCTGCACTACACCGGCGACAAGGACGATTCGGCCACGATGAACGTCTGGCTGCACAAGCAGGTGATCAAGAAGCTCGAGGAGAACGGCGGCAAGGTGCCGGCCGACCTCAAGGACTGATCACGGTCGCCCGCGACGATCGAAGCCCGGCCATCGCGCCGGGCTTTTTCGTGCGCGCTCCCCGCGGCGACGGCTCACTTGACGGCTCACTTGCCGGTGCGCACCCGCGTCCAGGCCCGGGTGACGAAGCGTTGGGTACGGTCGTCCCAGGCGGTGTTGACCGAGAGCCGCTGCATCGTCGCGTCGTCGGGATAGATGCCGGGATTGGCCAGGATGTCCGGCTTCACGAGCTTCTTCGCGGGCAGGTTGCCGCTGGCATAGGACACGAAGTTGGTGTTGGCCGCCGCAACCTCGGGGCGCAGCATGTAGTCGATGAAGCTCAGCGCCTCCGCCGCATGGGGGGCGTCCTTCGGGATCGCGAAGGCGTCGAACCACATCAGCGTGCCCTCCTTCGGGATGAGGTAGGCGATCTCGACGCCGTTCTTCGCCTCGTCGGCCCGCTTCTTCGCCTGGAGCACGTCGCCGGAATAGCCGACCGCGACGCAGAGATCGCCGTTGGCGAGCGACTGGATGTATTCCGACGAGTGGAACTTCCGCACCGTCCCGCGCACCTTGAAGAGCGCGTCGGCGACCTGGGTGATGTCGTCCCAGCGCTTGGAGTCGCTCTTCAGGCCGAAGGTCGGCAGCATGCTCGGGATCAGGTCCTCGGGCGAGTCGAGCATCATGATCCCGCAATCCTTGAGCTTGTTCGCCGAGGCCGGGTTGAGGACGAGGTTCCAGGTGTTGAGCGCGGCGCCGGCGCCGAGACGCTCGCGCACCAGCCCGAGGTTGAGCCCGAGCCCGGTGGTGCCCCACATGTAGTCGACGGCGTAGGCGTTGCCCGGATCGTAGGCCGCGAGGCGCCCGGCGATCTCCGGCCAGACGTTGCCGAGGTTCGTCAGCTTGGCCTTGTCGAGGGGCAGGAACGCGCCGGCCCGGATCAGCCGCTGCAGGAACGGCCCCGACGGCACCACCACGTCGTAGCCGGACTTGCCGGCGAGCAGCTTGGTCTCGAGGATCTCGTTGTTGTCGTAGGTGTCGTAGACCACCTTGATCCCGGTCTCGCGGGTGAAGGCCTCGAGCACTTTCGGATCGATGTAGTCCGACCAGTTGTAGATGTTGACGACCCGCTCCGGCCCCGCCGCCAGCGCCGGCCCGCTCGCGAGCGTGAGGCCCGCGAGGAGGATCGCGCGGGCAAGGGCGGCGGCCCTCATGCGCCCGACCGCGCGGCGACGACGACGATCTCGACGAGGTATTCCGGCCCGGGGAGCTTGGCCTCGACCGTGGCGCGGCCGGGCGGGTTGTCCTTCGACACCCAGGCGTCCCAGGCGGCGTTCATCTCGGCGAAGGTGCCCATGTCGGCCAGGTAGATCGTCGCCATCAGGATCCGCTCCTTGTCGCTGCCGGCAGCCGCCAGCAGCCGCTCGATCTGGCCGAGGATGGCCTGCGTCTGCGCGGTGACGCCGGTGCCGACCGTGTCGGCGGCGACCTGGCCGGCGAGATACACCGTGTCGCCGTAGGCCACGCCTTGCGCCATCCGCGCGCCCGGCTCGAAGCGTTCGATCGTCATGTCCTGTCCCCCAGCTGATCTTCGGATCGCTTCTGCCGCCGGGCGCGGGCGAGGTAAAGGGGCGCCGGGCCGGCGGCCTTGGCCCATTGCAGTGCGGAAAAAGATCCGGCGACGGCCAATCCGTCGCAACCCCCGCTGCCACCGTGCGTTTCAACACCGTTCCAGCGTCGCGTCATCTGAAAGCGGCGTCACATCGTCAGGCGTCACGTCGCCAAGGGGTTCGTCATGGGTATTCTCTGGACCATCGTCATCGGTTTCCTCGCCGGCATCGTCGCCAAGTTCATCATGCCCGGCTCGAACGAGCCGTCGGGCTTCATCCTGACTACCATCCTCGGCATCGTCGGCGCCTTCGTCGCCACCTTCCTCGGCCAGGCGCTCGGCTGGTACGGCCCGAACCAGGGCGCGGGCTTCATCGGCGCCGTGGTCGGCGCGATCGTCGTCCTCGCGATCTACGGCTTCATCGCCAGCCGCGGCCGCACCACCACGCTCTGAGGTCGCGCTCGCCGACACGGACGACGACGTAGAAAAGGGGGCGCCGCGAGGCGCCCCCTTCTTCGTTGCGACTGGTCCGATGCTCAGATGTGGTCGGAGGCCGCCTTGATTGCGCAATGGCCGGTGGCGCCGCGCAATGCGAGGCCGACGCCGACCACGAGGGCCGCGAGGCTCAGCCACTTGTTCGGTCGCGGCTGCGCGGCCGCCGCCGCGATGCCGAGGCCGAGCGCCACCGAGACCGCGCGCTCGGTGGTGCTGAGGTTCGGCTCGCCGCTGAAGATGTCGTGGATCATGTCGTTGGCCATGGGGTCGTGTGCGCTCCTGTTGGGGTCGCGGATCGAACGCCCTCCGAAGGCCGGCGTTCCTTGCCGCCGCGCCGGAACCGCCCACGAAAAAGGCGCGGCCCCGAGGGGACCGCGCCGTCTTCGCCGTCAGGACCGCAGGTCCGGACGATCAGTCGTTCGACTGGCGACGCTCGCCGCGGCTGCTGCGCTCGCTCCGCTCGCGCGGGACCCGCTCCTCGCGCTCGGGCTCGCCGCGCTCGGCGCGCTCGGCCTTGAGCTTCTCGGTGAGGTCCTCGCCGGTCTCCTGGTCGACGACCTTCATCGAGAGGCGGATCTTGCCGCGATCGTCCTGGCCGAGGAACTTCACCTTGACCTTCTGGCCCTCGCTGACGACGTCCGTCACCTTGGCGACCCGCTGGGCGGCGAGCTCCGAGATGTGGACGAGGCCGTCCTTGGCGCCGAAGAAATTCACGAAGGCGCCGAACTCCATCGTCTTCACGACGGTGCCCTCGTAGATCATGCCCGGCTCGGCTTCCGCGACGATCGAGCGGATCCAGTTGTAGGCCGCCTTGATCGCCTTGCCGTCGGCCGAGGCGATCTTCACGGTGCCGGAATCGTCGATGTTGATCTTGGCGCCGGTCTTCTCGACGATCTCGCGGATCACCTTGCCGCCGGTGCCGATCACTTCCCGGATCTTGTCGGTGGGGATCTGCATGGTCTCGATGCGCGGCGCGTACTCGCCGAGCTCGGGGCGGGCGGCGGTGAGCGCCTTGGCCATCTCCACGAGGATGTGGGCGCGGCCGTCCTTCGCCTGGGCGAGGGCGACCTGCATGATCTCCTCGGTGATGCCGGCGATCTTGATGTCCATCTGGAGCGAGGTGATGCCCTCGTCCGTGCCGGCCACCTTGAAGTCCATGTCGCCGAGGTGGTCCTCGTCACCGAGGATGTCGGAGAGCACCGCGTAGCGCTCGCCCTCGAGGATGAGGCCCATGGCGATGCCGGCGACGGGACGGCGCAGCGGGACGCCCGCATCCATCAGCGACAGCGAGCCGCCGCAGACCGAGGCCATCGAGGACGAGCCGTTCGACTCGGTGATCTCGGACACGACGCGGATCGTGTACGGGAACTCGTGGGCCGGCGGCAGCACCGGGTGGATCGCGCGCCAGGCGAGCTTGCCGTGGCCGATCTCGCGCCGGCCGGGGGAGCCCATGCGGCCGGTCTCGCCCACCGAATAGGGGGGGAAGTTGTAGTGCAGCAGGAAGGTCTCCTTGTAGGTCCCCTGCAGCGCGTCGATGTACTGCTCGTCCTCGCCGGTGCCCAGCGTCGCGACCACGAGCGCCTGGGTCTCGCCGCGGGTGAACAGCGACGAGCCGTGGGCGCGCGGCAGCACGCCGACCTGGCTCTCGATCGGGCGGACGGTCTTCACGTCGCGGCCGTCGATGCGCGAGCCGGTGTCGAGGATGTTCCAGCGGACCACCTTCGACTGGGCCTCCTTGAACGCGGCCTTGACCTTCTCGGGGGCGAACTTCTGCTCGCCCTCGGCCGGGCACAGAGCCGCGACCACCTTCGCCTTCACGGCGTCGACGGCCTTGTAGCGCTCCTGCTTGACGGTGATCTTGTAGGCGTCGCGCAGCTCGGACTCGCAGACGCCGAGCACGGCGGCCTCGACGTCGGCATTCTCCGGCGGCGAGAAGGCGCGCGGCTCCTTGGCGGCCTTCTCGGCCAGGCGCACGATCGCCTCGATCACCGGCTGGAAGTGCTTGTGGCCGAACATCACGGCGCCGAGCATGATCTCCTCGGACAGCTCCTTGGCCTCCGACTCGACCATCAGCACCGCGTCGGTGGTGCCGGCGACGACGAGGTCGAGCACCGCGCCGTCCATCTCCGGGACCGGCGGGTTGAGCACGTACTGGCCGTTGGCGTAGCCGACGCGGGCGGCGCCGATCGGGCCCATGAACGGCACGCCGGACAGGGTGAGCGCCGCCGAGGCCGCGACCATAGCCAGGATGTCGGGATCGTTCTCGAGGTCGTGGGTGAGCACGGTCACGACGACCTGGGTGTCGTTGCGCCAGCCCTCGACGAAGAGCGGGCGGATCGGGCGGTCGATCAGGCGGGAGACCAGCGTCTCCTTCTCGGACGGCCGGCCCTCGCGCTTGAAGTAGCCGCCGGGGATGCGGCCGGCGGCGTAGGCGCGCTCCTGGTAGTTCACGGTCAGCGGCAGGAAGTCGATCCCGACCTTCGGCTCCTTGGAGGAGACGACGGTGGCGAGAACCGAGGTCTCGCCGTAGGTGGCCATCACCGAGCCGTCGGCCTGGCGGGCGACCTTGCCGGTCTCCAGAACGAGGCGGCGGTCGCCCCACATCAGCTCTTCACGTTGTACGTCGAACATTCTTGTCGTCCTTGCCATCATGCGGCGGGCGAACCCGGCGCGGCCAGGGGCAAGACGGCGGGGCACTCCGGCCGGAGGAGTGCCCTGCGATCCTGTCCCTGGTGTTCGCGCCTCGAAGTCGCCCGTTGCTCGCGGGGCCGGACCCGTTCCGGCCACCCGAGATCTTGAAAAAAGCGGTCCCGAGCCGGGCTCGGAACCGCGTGGGCTGGATTAGCGGCGGATGCCGAGGCGCTCGATGAGGCTGCGGTAGCGGGCCTCGTCGCGACGCTTCACGTAGTCGAGCAGCGAGCGGCGCTGCGAGACCATCTTCAGGAGGCCGCGGCGGGAATGGTTGTCCTTGCCGTGGGTCTTGAAGTGGCTGGTGAGGTTGGTGATCCGCTCGGTGAGGATCGCCACCTGGACCTCCGGCGAGCCGGTGTCCTTGGCGACGGTCGCGTATTCCTTGATGAGCGCGGTCTTGCGCTCTGCCGAGATCGACATCGCAGTGCCTTTCAGGTGAGGTTTTCAGAAGCGCCGTGCGGCCGCCCCTCCGGATCGGGAGGACGGCGCCTGAGGCATGCTCGAGCCTTGGCCGATGCCGGGATGTCGTCCAGCAGGGTCGTTGGTCCAAGCGGTTTCGGCCCCGCCCGTCGCCGGGCCGAGGCCGCGCGGACCATACACGAAACGGTTCGCGGCGCCAGTCCCGGCCACCGGGCGTCTCCCGGGCCGCGATGCGAATTCTTCGCTGCTGCCCGCCCGTTTGGGATATGTTCGCTGAACATCAGGGGGCGACATCATGATCTGTCAGACTGCGATCGAGGCGATGGGTGTCCAGAACGACCGCCTCACGACGATGATCAGGAACATCGACGGCGGCATCTGGTGGCAGACGGATGCGAACGCCAAGGTCGAAGCCGGGAAGATCCTGGCCCAGACCGCACGCATCGGCGATGCCCTCGACGCCATCGAACGCCTCGTGAAGGGCATGGCGACGTAGCGGGAGAGGGGCACCGGCATGTCCGCCGACGGAGACGAGGCGGTCGCCCGGCTCGCCCGGCAGCTCCTGGATCAGGGCTTGGGCTGCCTGTCGCCGCACGACCGGCGCGTCCTCGCGCACATCGCCGGGCGCGTCCATGCCCGCGACGCGGGCGCCGCCGCGACGTCGCGCGCGGGCCCGGATTTCGGCGAACGCCTCGCCGATCGGGTCGCCAGGCTCGGCGGCTCGTGGGGGTTCATCATCGCCTTCACCGGCCTGCTCGTCGGCTGGGTGGTCCTGAACACCGTCGTGCTCGCAGGGTCGGGGGGCGGCTTCGACGCCTATCCCTACATCTTCCTCAACTTGATCCTGTCGATGGTCGCGGCGTTGCAGGCGCCGGTGATCCTGATGTCGCAGAACCGGCAGGCGGAGCGCGACCGCATCGCCGCCGGCCTCGACTACGAGGTCAACCTGCGCGCCGAGATCGAGATCGTGTCCCTGCACGACAAGCTCGACCGCATCCGGACCGAGCAGCTGGAGGATCTGATCCGCGCGCAGACCCGGCAGATCGCCGAACTCGGCGCCGCGCGGGCCGCCCGCCCGCGCGGGTGAGCGGCGGCCATTTCGCATGACGGAACGGTCGCACCGGAAAGCCGATGCATCCCAGCCATCCGCCCGCGTCGTTGCATCGCGAAATCACCGCTCCTATCGCTGCCGGCCTTCGGCGCCCGGAGGCGCCCTCGTCGAACGGCCGATCGCACCATGAACTCCGAACCGCTCCCGCTGCTCGAAACCCTGGCCCTGCCCGAGAAGCTGTCGCTGCCGAAGGACAGGATCCGGGTGCTGCTGCTCGAAGGCATCAACGACAGCGCCGTCGGGCTGATGCGCGCGGCCGGCTACACCAACCTCGTCCGCCTGCCGAAGGCGCTCGACCGCGATGCGCTGCACGAGGCCCTGAAGGGCATCCACATCCTCGGCATCCGCTCGCGCACGCAGCTCGACGCGGCGGCCCTCGACGCCGCCGACCGCCTGCTCGCGGTCGGCTGCTTCTCGGTGGGCACCAACCAGGTCGACCTCGACGCGGCGCGGCGGCGCGGCGTGCCGGTGTTCAACGCGCCGTTCTCGAACACCCGCTCGGTCGCCGAGCTCGTCATCGGCGAGATCGTGATGCTCCTGCGCCGGATCGTGCCGCGCTCGGTCGGGGCGCATGCCGGCCAGTGGGACAAGTCGGCGGCCGGCTCGGTCGAGGTGCGCGGCAAGACGCTCGGCATCGTCGGCTACGGCAACATCGGCACGCAGCTCTCGACGCTGGCCGAGGCCATGGGCATGCGGGTCGTGTTCTACGACCACACCGACAAGCTCCGCCACGGCAACACCGAGCCGACCGCCTCGCTCGCCGAGCTGCTCGCCCAGAGCGACGTGGTCTCGCTGCACGTGCCCGAGACCGACGCCACCGCCAACATGATCGGCGAGGCCGAGATCCGCGAGATGAAGCCGGGCGCGTACCTGATCAACAACGCCCGCGGCACCGTCGTCGACCTCGACGCGCTCGCACGGGCCCTGCGCGACGGGCACCTCGCCGGCGCCGCCGTCGACGTCTTCCCGGTCGAGCCCGGCTCGAACCAGGAGCGCTTCGTCTCGCCGCTCCAGGGCCTGGAGAACGTGATCCTCACACCCCACGTCGGCGGCTCGACCGAGGAGGCGCAGGAGCGCATCGGCTCGGAGGTCGCGCGCAAGCTGGTGGATTACTCCGACATCGGCTCGACCATCGGCGCGGTGAACTTCCCGCAGGTGCAGCTCCCGCCGCGCCCGACCGGCGCGCGCTTCATCCACGTGCAGCAGAACCTGCCCGGCATGCTCAACCGCCTCAACGCAGTGTTCTCGAGCGCGGGCATCAACATCGCCGGGCAGTTCTACCAGACCGACGGCGAGGTCGGTTACGTGGTGCTCGAGACCGACGCCACCAACGCCGACGCCGAGACCCTGCTCGCCGAGATCCGCGCGATCCCGGGCACGATCCGCGCGCGGCTGCTGTACGAGCGCCGCTGAGCGGGGCGTTCGCGGACGCCGCCCTGCGATCGATCCGGTCTCCATCGCGGCGTGACGGCGCCGGAGGGATCCTGCGAAGCACGCCGCGCTCCCTCTCCCATGAAAAGTGTGTCGGGGAGAGGGGCGTGACGCTCCGAAAGCTCACGCCCCTCATCCTGTCCTTTTCCCCCTGGGAGAAGGGACCCGTGCTCGATTCGGCGTCCGGCCGGTGCCTGAGCGCTCCGTCGCGGACGACCCTGAAAAACTTTCCGTGGCGCGGCTATCGCTGGCGCGGCACTTGCCGCAGCCTCGCTGCATCTTCCGCGGGCTCGGACATCGCCACGCCATGACCACAGGCTTCTTCGCCGCGAAGAAATCCGTCGCCGCGCTCGTCGCCGGGCATGAGGACGACCACGGGCCGGCGCTGGCGCGGAGCCTGTCGGCGTTCGGGCTGGTCTGCATCGGCCTCGGCGCGACGATCGGGGCGGGAATCTTCGTCCTCACCGGCACCGCGGCGGCGGACTATGCCGGCCCGGCGCTCGCGCTATCCTTCGTCGCCGGCGGGATCGCCTGCGCCTTCGTCGGGCTGTGCTACGCAGAGCTGGCCGCGATGATCCCGGTGCCGGGCTCGACCTACGCCTACACCTACGCGACGCTCGGCGAGCTCTGCGCCTGGATCATCGGCTGGGACCTCGTCCTCGAATTCGCCTTCGCCGCCGCCACCGTCGCGGTGGGCTGGTCGGGCTACGCGCAGAGCCTGCTCGCGGATGCGGGCCTGCGCCTGCCGGCGGCGCTCGCCGCGGCGCCCGGCGGAGGCGGCCTCGTCAACCTGCCGGCGGCCGGGATCGTGCTCGCGCTGACGGCGCTCCTGATGCGCGGCAGCCGCGAGGCCTCGCTCGTCAACACCGCGATGGTGGCGCTGAAGGTCGCGATCATCCTTGGCTTCGTCGGCGTCGGGGCGGCGCACTTGAAGCCGGAGCTGTGGCACCCGTTCATCCCGGAGAACACCGGCACCTTCGGGGAATTCGGCTGGAGCGGCATCCTGCGCGGCGCCGGCGTGGTGTTCTTCGCCTTCATCGGCTTCGAGACGGTCTCGACCGCCGCCGGCGAGACCCGCGACCCGCAGCGCGACGCGCCGATCGGCCTGCTCGGGTCCCTGGCGGTGAGCACGGTGCTCTACGTCGCGGTCGCCGCGGTGCTCACCGGGCTCGTGCCCTACCGGGCGCTGAACGTCGCCGACCCGATCGCCAAGGCGATCGACGCGATCGGGCTCGGCGGCTTCGCCGTCGCGATCAAGCTCGGCGCGCTGATCGGGCTGACGACCTCGACGCTGACCGCGCTCTACGGCCAGGCGCGGGTCTTCTACGCGATGGCCCGCGACGGCCTGCTGCCGCGGCTGTTCGCGCGGGTGAGCCCGACGACGCGCACGCCCATGCTGAGCCAGGCGACGATCGGCCTGATGACCGCGCTCGTGGCCGGCCTCGTGCCGATCGAGGAACTCGGCGAGCTGGTCAGCATCGGCACGCTCTTCGCCTTCGTGCTGGTCTGCACCGCCGTGCTGATCCTGCGCCGGACCGAGCCGGAGCGGCCGCGCCCGTTCCGGGTCCCGGCGGTCGGGCTGGTGGCGAGCCTCGGCATCCTGTCCTGCCTGCTGCTGATGGCGGGCCTGCCGGGCCAGACCTGGATCCGCCTCGCGGTCTGGCTGACGCTCGGCCTCGCCCTCTACGCGGGCTACGGACGCAGGAACGCCCGCCGGGTGAGGGCGGGCGCGTCGCGGGCTTAGAGCTGGAACCGAGCCTCACGGGGCCTGACCCATGAGGCTGGGTGCGGACGCTCAGAACGAGCGGCGGTGCGGGGTCTGGGCGCCGCCGTAGCGGCGGCGGAGATACGAGACAACCTTCGGCAGCAGGAAGGCGAGCAGGATCTTTCGCATGGGGTCGGCGAACCTTCTTCACGAGCGTGTGAAGATGCAATGCGCCGGCCCCGTTCGCGTTCCGGTCAGAGCTCCAGCGTCAACGTCACGGGCGCGTGGTCGGACGGGCGCGCCCAGCCGCGGGCCTCGCGCGCGACCTCGACCTTGCGCACGGTGCCGGCGAGGTCGGGCGAGACCCAGGCATGGTCGAGGCGGCGACCCTTGTCGGCCGCCGACCAGTCGGGCGAGCGGTAGCTCCACCAGGTGAAGATCTTCTCCGGCGGCGGCGTCAGCAGGCGCGCGGTGTCGACCCAGCCGGCCTCGTTGCGCAAGCGTTCCAGCGCCTCGGTCTCGACGGGGGTGTGGCTCACCACGTCGAGCAGCTGCTTGTGCGACCAGACGTCGTGCTCCAGCGGCGCGACGTTGAGGTCGCCGACGAGGATCGCGGGGCCCTTCACGCGCCGCCCACCCCAGGCGCGCAGGTCGCGCAGGAAGTCGAGCTTGTGCGCGAATTTCGGGTTGAGCGCGGTGTCGGGCACGTCGCCGCCGGCCGGCACGTAGAAGTCGTGCAGCGCGATGCCCGCCGCGGCGCCGGCCTCGGGCCCGAGCACCGCCGAGATGTGGCGCGCATCCTGGCGCTCGCAGAAGCTCATCACCGCGCGGGTGACGAGCGGAAACCGCGACAGGATCGCGACGCCGTTGTAGCCCTTCTGCCCGGCGAAGACGACGTTCTCGTAGCCCGAGCCGCGCAGGGCCTTCAGCGGGAAGGCGTCGTCCGGGCACTTGGTCTCCTGCAGGCACAGCACGTCGGGCTTCGCCTCGGCGAGGAAGCGCAGCACGAGATCGATGCGCAGGCGCACCGAGTTGATGTTCCAGGACGTGACGGTGAGGCGCAACGGAAACGCTCGCGGTTGTCGGGGGGAGGCCGGTGGATAGCGCGATTCGCCGGCACGATCGACGCTGCGACCGGGCGGCCTGCGGAAATGGCGTGCTCCGCCCCGGACGACGGGGTATGTCCGCGCAAAGACCATCGGTCGGCCCCGCTCGACGACACCCAGAGACATAGCCCCTTGCCGCGCATCCGCTCCGTCCTGTTCAACGCCTACTGGGCCGCCTGGACGGCCTTGTTCCTGGCACCGCTCGCGGTGCTGGCCGCCTCCGGCTCGCCGGTCCGGCCGATCCGCGCGGCGACGCGCCTGTGGGCGCGGGGCATCCTGTTCGGGCTCCGCACGATCTGCGGCCTGCGCTACGTCGAGGAGGGGCGCGAGCGCATCCCGGCCGAGCCCTGCCTGATCGTCGCCAACCATCAGTCGGCCTGGGAGACGCTGGCCTTCCTCATCCTGGTGCCCGACGTGGCGATCATCGCCAAGCGCGAGCTCGTCGCGATCCCCGTGGTCGGCTGGTTCCTGCGGCGCTCGCCGATGATCATCATCGACCGGGCCAACGGCACCCAGGCCCTGCGCACGATGATCGACGAGAGCCGCGCCGCGGTAGCCGACGGGCGCTCGGTGCTGATCTTCCCCGAGGGCACCCGCGGCACCATCGACGAGAAGCTGCAGTTCAAGCGCGGCGTCGAGCTGCTGTACGGGCGTCTCGGCCTGCCGGTGCTGCCGGTGGCGGTCAATTCCGGGCTGTACTGGCCGACCGGGTCGTCGACGCGCGCCGGCACCGTGACGGTGAGCTACCTCGCCACCCTGGCGCCGGGCCTGCCGGCCGCCGAGTTCATGCGCGGCACCGAAGGCGCGATCGACAGCGAGCTCGATCGCTGGCGCCCGCAGGCGGCGTGAGGGCCCTCAATCGACCGCGCCGTAATAGGTGAAGTGCTTCCGCACCGGCTCGATCACGTCCCAGGTGCCGGAGAAGCCCTTCGGCGTGACGAAGGCGTCGCCCGCGCGATAGGTCTTCGAACGGCCCTCGGCGTCGGTGACGGTCACCACGCCTTCGAGCAGGTGGATGAACTCGTCCCGGCCGAAATCGATGCGGAACTTGCCCGGCCGGCAGGTCCAGATCCCGGCGGCGAACAGCTTGTCGGGGCTCTCGTAGACGTAGGTCGCGGTCTGCTCGGGGCGGCCCGAGAGGATGCAGGAGCGCTCGGGCCAGTACGTCGCGCTCGGCGGCCGGACGGCCGGGAAGTCGACGTTCGTCATCGTCGGCCCGTCCAGCACCGGCGGCGGCGGGCCGGCCGGGCGGCGAAGGCCCGGCACCACCGCGAGGAACGCGGCGACGGGGCCTGCGAAGGTGTGGAGCAGCCTGGCGATTTCCATGTCGAACCCTTCCTCGAATCGATCGAGGGGGCAGGATCGGGCGGCGCGCCTTGACGGCGGGTTCACCGGCGCGCCAGGCCACGCCGATCGGCGCGCTTCGGGACGTCCTTCCCCGGATCGATGCGGAAAGCGTTAAGGAAGCCTCACCATGGCGGCCTTTCGCGGACCTCAGGGGGTCTGGGACTGCTTGATCCGCTCCTGCATCGCCTTGTCCTCGGGGCGCCCGTAATTGATGAAGAACAGGTTGCCGTCGACGGCCTTGCCCTTCTGCAGGTTCGAGAGCTGCACGGTGGTGAGGTAGCCCTGCGGATCGGTGATCCGCCACTGGCCGAGCACCTTCATGTCGGCATCGAAGTACAGCTGGATCTTCGAGGTCCCGCCGAGCGTGGCGCGGTCCTCCAGGCTGATGCGGACGCCGCCCGGGTCGTTCGAGACGTCGGTGACGGTGAGGTCGCGGGCGAGGTCGATCTTCTCGCGGACCAGGAATTTCAGCGGGGTCTGCGCGATGAAGTACAGGTCCTGGGTCGCGAGCTTGCGGTCGCGCACCGCCACCGAGGTGCCGTCGGCCACCACCTCCAGCGGCGAGGGCGCGTCGTAGTCGAAGCGCAGGCGCCCGGGCTTGGCGATGGTGAGCTTGCCGCCGATCTTCCGCCCGTCCGCGGCGATCTGGATGAACGAGCCGGTGAGCGTGCTCATGCCGTTAAAGTAGGCGTTGGCCTGGGCCAGCACGGTGGCGGCGTCCGGCGCCTCGTCGGAGGCGGCGGCCGGGGCGGGGGTCGGCGCGCCGACGGCGGCGACCTTCGCATCCGCCGCGGCGGGCTTGGCGGCGACCGGCTTGGCGGCGGGCTTCTCGGCCGAGCGCGACTTCGCGTCCTTCACCGAATCCTTGCTCGCATCCTTGGCCGCAGGCTTGGCGACCGTCTTCTTCGCGGGTGCCGCGGCCGGGGCGGCGGGGGCCGCCTCGGGCTCGGGCGCGGGGGCGGGCTGCTCCTTGCGGCCGAACAGGCCGTCGAGGAAGCTGCTGACCTGAGCGTCGGCCGGCGCCACCGGGGCGATCCAGGCCGCGACCGCGAGGAGCGATCCGGCAAGTCGGGTGCGGCGGCCGAGCATGGTCAGGCGTCTCCTGGGCGGGTGCGGCGTCCCGCAAGCGATGGTCGGCTTCAAGCGCGAAGGCGTGCGAAACGCCCGTCGCGCCGTGATGCCCCCTCGGGGCGCCGGGCCGTGTCGTCGGATGCCGTTAGAGCGGCGCCCTGTGGCGAAGATGCGACGCCGGCCGCGTTTCCGGCCGGCGCCTCGTCGTCACTCGTCGTCGTACATGCTGGCGGCGTGGGGCGCGCCCTCGACCAGGATCTCGCGCTTGCCGGCGTGGTTGGCCTGCCCGACGATGCCCTCGATCTCCATCCGCTCCATGATCGACGCAGCGCGGTTGTAGCCGATCTGCAGGCGGCGCTGGATGTAGCTGGTCGACGCCTTGCGGTCGCGTAAGACCACCTGGATCGCCTGCTCGTAGAGGTCGCCGGCCTCGCCGCCCGACGCCGCCACGAAAGCGCCGACGTCGAAGACCGGAAGGTCGGCCTCCTCGGTCTCGGCCTCGACCGCCTCGGCCTTGCCCTTGCCCCTGCCGGCCGATTTCGGCGCCTCGTCGGACCCGTCGTCGGCGGTGACCGCCTCAAGGTAGGCCGGGCGGCCCTGGCGCTTGAGGTGGGCGACCACGCTCTCGACCTCCGAATCCGAGCAGAACGGCCCGTGCACCCGAGTCGTGCGCCCGCCGCCGGCCATGAACAGCATGTCGCCCTGGCCCAAGAGCTGCTCGGCGCCCATCTCGCCCAGGATCGTGCGCGAGTCGATCTTGCTCGTCACCTGGAAGCTGATCCGGGTCGGGAAGTTCGCCTTGATC
>NZ_JAKSYR010000175.1:0-5093 GCF_022829705.1 Methylobacterium sp. E-025 | reverse complement strand
GCCGTGAAGGCCGCCATCGATGAGCCCGATGGATCATCGGCGGATTGCTTCGTCGCGCCTCGGCGACGCCGACGGCTCTCCTCGAGGAGAGTATCCTGATGACTGTAATTGCGGGGATCGCCCCACTGAGAGCACCACCGGCGCTTGAGCGTCGGTTCGGGAACCTCGCCGGGAGCCGGGCCTACCGCCTTTACGTCCCGTCCGTTTACGACGGGCGGCCCGTGCCCCTCGTGGTGATGCTGCACGGCAGCTCCCAAACGCCGCGCGACTTCGCCATCGGGACGCCATGCGGGTTCAGGTCCCGAGCAGTGCGGGGCGCTTCCTCCCGACCACCGCGGCCTCGGCAGGATGAAGCCGAACGTCGTGCCGCGGCTGGGCACGCCTTCGACGGTTAGGGTGCGTCCCTGACGCTCCACGAGATTTCGGCAGAGCTGGAGGCCGAGGCCGCTGCCCCGCTTGCCAGCGGTCCCGTTCGTGGTCGTGCGTCGGTCGAGTTGGACCAGGTCGGCGACCTTGTCGGCCGACATGCCGACCCCGGTGTGTGCCTATGTCTGCATAAGCACAGCACGCCACCGAAAGCAGCCGGACTGCTCTCCACCCTGAGCGGCCTTCCCGCTAGCGACCCAACTCAGCCGTTAGGATCGCCGTTTGGGCTCACCGAAAGCGGTCATTCGTCGGCCGCCTGGCACCTTCGGCTCCGGGAGAGCGGGTGTTCGCCGGGATGCCGAAAGTCGACATCGGGTTGAACCTTGTCGCTATGCCGTCCCCTTTAAACGATGGATGAATTCGCGATCGTGCAGCACAAGGGATCGCGGACGGCATCAACGCAGCGATCCTGAAGGCTCGGCGGACCAGCGGGAGCGTCGGCGCTCGATAACTGGTTCCGTTCCAACCATTTGAGAGAAGAGCGTGCGTGTCTGCTGACCCCATGCGAAGGCATAGTCCATTGAAGCAATGTGGAGTGAAGCTCGCACTGCCGGTTTGGATGACGAAGCCACATCTTCACCTTTATAGGACGCGATCACGCCACCGCAGGTTGGTCCGCGAGCCGCTGAACCAGTTCGTGCCTCGGCATCGGGCGCCCAAGGTGGTAGCCTTGAAACAGCTCAACACCGAAGGATGCGACAAGCTCAATCTGGTACGCGTCCTCAACACCCTCTACAATTGTTTTTTGTGCGCAGCTGCTAACCAAGTCTATGATGTTTTTTAGCAACTTTGCACCACGCGGCGTATCGCTACTCTGGACAAAGAATCGATCGATCTTGACCATGTCGAAGCGCAGTTCACTTAAACAGGTCAGGCCAGCAAACCCGGTTCCAAAATCGTCGAGCCAAACGCGGATCCCGATTGCTGACAACCGGTCCATCAGCTGAACGACCTGGGGATTTCCGCTGATCTGCCCTCCCTCGGTGATCTCCAGAGCAAGACGGGAGGGGTCGATCGCTGCGGCCCTGACGATCGCCTCAACGACGTCAACGAAGTTGGGATCCTCGATTTGCCGCGAGGACACGTTGACGCTGATGACGGGCAGTGCCGGTTCAGTAGCGAGGAGATCGCAAGCCTCATGTAGCATCCATTCTCCGAGCTCCATAATGACACCTGTCCGCTCGGCCACGGGAATGAACGTCTCCGGGGAGACGGACCGACCCTGTGGATCTTTTAAGCGCATCAACGCCTCGGCGCCCCACACCAAGCCAGACGTGACGTCGACGATCGGCTGGAAGACAGCCGAGATGCGCTGGTCAGCAATGGCCGTACGGAGCATCTCGGCAGTAAGCGTATCACCCGCGTCGGACTCGAGCATACGACGATCGAAGGTCCGGACGCAGTTCCGTCCGTCTCCCTTCGCTACATAGAGCGCGACGTCGGCCGCAGTGACCATTCGCTCGGGCTTGTCAGCGGCAACATCACCGGAGAAGGCCGCACCGACGCTGACGGTGATGCCCGAAAAATGGTCGCGGCGCGCCGCATGGACGATCTGGAGGCTCTCGACCGCCCGTCGAGTTTCCTCGGCGAACGCCGCAACTTGCTCCACAGAAACGGCTTGAAAGAGCGCAGCGAACTCCTCACCGCCAAAGCGTCCAAGGGTGAAGCCAAAGGGTTTGGCTACGCTTAGCATAGCTTGACTGACCCTTGCCAAACAGCGATCGCCCTGCTGATGCCCGTAGCAATCATTATATGACTTGAAGTAATCAACGTCGATCAGGATGACGCCGAACGACTTCCCTGACGCCTTGCTATCTTGCCAGAGCTTGCGTAATGCACCATCTATGATTCTGCGATTTCCTAGGCCGGTAAGGTCATCCGTCGTCGACAGACGAATCAGCTCTTCGCCCCGTTTCAAAATCTCCTGCTGTCGAATATCCGCCCGAAGTGCATTGATATAAACGCGGTAGCGCTCTCGATTGTACTTAAAGTTCAAAAATACCGTAAGCAAAAAGCTAAATATATATAGCGAACCAAAGCATACCGTGTAAGTCGTGTCTCTAACGGATCCAGTTGCCCAAATAAGGAAAGTCGCAGCGATCAAACCCGATGACAGCAGCGCAAATCTGAAGGTCAGATTGAAAAACAAGTTGGCAACCAACATGAATATTAATCCATACCCGGCATAATACAGCGTTGCCATCGTTTCTACGCTTTGCGCGGCAAGGAACAACCATGCGGCGAAGCCAAAGAAGACGCCAATTGCGCATTGAAATTCAAGAATACGGGTTCCTACGCCGTGTTGTGCTTGAAGCCAAATAGCTAATACGTAAATCGCACCTATAGTTATGCGAACTGGCAAAATGTAAGGAAGCATATCATGGATCAAAAATGCATCCATTACTCCAAACGAAATGTACAGTAGGCCGACAAGCTGACAAGCCTTGCGTAGCTCGATGCGCAGGGCCTTCGCATGTTGAACCTCGAAGGCCACATCGAGCTCGGGCGATCGGCGCTCGAACCAACGTTTTCGAAGCTCGCGATCGAGAAGATCTAGCGTTTCGCCCGTCATCGTTCAGGTGCCCCCATTCAACAGGTGCTACCAGCAGCGATTTCCCAAAACCCTAATGGATCGAACATGCGCATCAACGCTCGTGCGCTGCCCTCCTGCGGGCAAAGGCATTCGCCCATTTTCGACCGTCGCCTGATACGACGCATCACCTACGTGGGCGGATCAAGAAATCGAACTGGGCGAGAAATGATCCGCTGACCGAACGCGGTGACAGCGACGTGCTCGTGTAATTAGATGCAATCCGGTCACATCGTTAAGAAAAGGTGGCTGTAAGAAATTTCCACGCAGCTCATTTATGGACTGTCGGTAACGTTTCATTAACGATGCCCCTGCGCCGTCGGACTCCCCGAGCATTGGCGCTTAAGGGCGATAAAGATATGTCAAACGGCGGAGCTGCGCTGTTTCGTGAACGTGATCTGCTTAGTAATTTCAGTTCTTTAAAATACGATCTACAGCAGTCGGATGAGACTCGACCGCTATATACGATTCCTCAATCATCATACCCGGTCGTATCTAGCGATGTACACCGAGCTCTGAGCGAAGTTAGCAATATGGCTTTGCCCGGTAATTATACCTTGATGACAGATACGATCATTGATCTTCTAGGACTACTTAAGGAAACATTCAGCCCTCGGACTTGGCGTGAGGCTGTCCTTCCCGCGGCACGAACCCATGCTGTTGCGAGTTTGATGCATGAGTGTCCCTTCACCCGACATTCGTATCAAAGGCCGCGCGGCTATGCCGGCGATGCCGGGTTGATCGACTTCGTCTATCGCCATCCGGCGGCAAGAGCGGCGCAAGAAGCTGCTACAGAAGCCGGACGCACCGTGATGGCATTCACCGTCAACGTAACGGCCTGCGAAGCGGTTCGAGAACGCCGGTCCATCCTCGCTGCGAAGATCGATGAAGCGGCCGCACGCCGCCGGTCACCCACAATTTTGTCGCTAGCCTGTGGGCATCTTCGTGAGGTGGAACTGAGCATTGCCCTGAACGAAGGGCGAGTCGGAAGACTGCTCGCGCTTGACCAGGATGCGGAGAGCCTAGCCGTCGCGGGCGAATACCGCGGCTCGGTCTCACACGCCATCGAGGTACAACAGGCAACTGTCCGGCAAATCCTGGCCGGTAGAACCGACCTGGGTCGTTTTGATCTCATCTATGCTGCCGGCCTGTACGATTATCTTGATGCCAGGGTCGCGGCACGCCTCACGAGGGTTTTGTTCGATCATCTTAATGGAGGGGGCCGGCTTGTAATCCCTAATTTTCTCTGGGGCGTCAGGGAGGAGGCCTACATGGAGGTCTTTATGGATTGGTATTTGCTCTACCGCACCTCTGCCGAAATCCAAGACTTTACGGACGAAATCGCGCCGGCGGCGATCCGAAGCAAGCGGTATAGTGAGGATGCGGCGAGTACGATCGGTTACCTGGAAATCGAGCGGATCTAATTCATTGGCGGTTTCCTCGTATGGCGCCTGACGGCCCGAGCAAAAAGCTCGGGTCTTCCGGCAGCCATGTGAGCTTCGGTGCACCGACGATCCGAACGAGCATCCAGAAAGTCACCGGGTAGAACTCTGAGTGTGAAGCTGTTGCCGGCAGGCTGACGAGCATCAAGGCGCCAGCCTCGGCGCGACGCCGAAGCAGATGAAACATCCGGCGGCGCTCGAGGATCGCCCGCAGGTCATCAACCCGCTCGACAGCACCTCACGACCGGCCACTTTCGCGTCGGGCCTCAGGGCGACAAAGCCACCGACCAGAAAAGGGAGAGAAGGGCTCAAAGAGTGCCTGTGAGCCGACGTGCCACCGCGTGATCTCATGGTGGCCGGCAACTATCGACCGGCGCGCCCAAGCGATCTCGATCGTTCAGGTTCGACGCGCAACAATCTTAGCGTTCGACCATTTTATCAGTGCGATATTTTTAAATGTAACTGCCAGGCTTGTGAAATATCATTAACGCTCATGCGCGATAGCCTGCAATTCTACCCCAGCGGTCAGGTATCGGCGGTGGCTTCCTACGTCTGGTAGCAAGCGTGTGTGATACGCGCCGAGGTACCATCGTCCTTACTCCGCCCTTGCGCAGTTCCCCGCAGGATCTCATGGC
>NZ_JAKSYR010000168.1:0-156825 GCF_022829705.1 Methylobacterium sp. E-025 | reverse complement strand
GGGTGGAGCAGCCCGGTAGCTCGTCAGGCTCATAACCTGAAGGTCACAGGTTCAAATCCTGTCCCCGCAACCAAACACACCACATACACCTCACAAAACCGCAAACAGCCGGCCCGCGCACCACGCAGGCCGGCTGTTTGCCGTTCGGGTATCGCCTTCGGCAGCGGCTCCCGATGCGGCGTCCGCCTCGTCATCCCTCATCGCGCCGATGCGCCGACCGACCGAGCCCGAACCGGGCGGGGCCGCCCGGTGCGCCTTCCGGAACAGGTCCGGCCTCCGCCAGATCCTCCATGATCGGGCAGTCCGGGCGGTCGTCGCCGTGGCAGCGTGCGGCGAGCGCGGTCAGCGTCCGGCTCATCGCGTGGAGCTCGGCCGCCTTCCGCTCCAGCGCGTCGACGTGCTCGAGCGCGATGCGCTTCACGTCGGCGCTGGCCCGGCCCCGGTCGCGCCACAGCGCCAGCAGCACGCCGATCTGCTCCACGGTGAAGCCGAGGTCGCGCGCCCGGCGGATGAAGCGCAACGTGTGGATCTCCGCTTCGGTGTAGTGCCGGTAGCCGGCTTCCGATCGCGCCGCCCGGTCGATCAGGCCGGTGCTCTCGTAGTAGCGGATCATCTTGGCCGAGACGCCGGAGGCCCGTGCGGCCTCGCCGATGGTCATCATCGCCGCGCCTCCGCGGCCGGGCGCCAGCGGCGCAGCAGCAGCGCGTTGCCGACGACGCTGACGCTGGAGAACGCCATCGCGGCGCCGGCGACCATCGGGCTGAGCAGGCCGGCGGCCGCGAGCGGAATGCCGACGACGTTGTAGGCCAGCGCCCAGAACAGGTTCTGCCGGATCTTGGCGTAGGTCCGCCGGGCGATGTCGACGGCGTCGGCGACCAGCACGGGATCGCCGCGCATCAGCGTGACGCCGGCGGCGTGCATCGCGACGTCGGTCCCGCTGCTCAGGGCGATGCCGACATCGGCGGCCGCGAGCGCCGGCGCGTCGTTGACGCCGTCGCCGACCATGGCGACCCGACGCCCGCCGGCCTTCAGGCGCAGGATCGCCGCCGCCTTGTCCTCCGGCAGAAGCTCGGCCGTGACCGCGTCGAGGCCGAGCGCCTCGGCCGCCCGGGCGGCGCTGCCGCGATTGTCGCCGGTCAGCATCACGATGCGCAGGCCGCGCCGACGGAGCGCGGCCACGGCCGCGGCCGCCGAGGGCTTCATCGCATCGCCGAACGCGATCAGGCCGAGGAGCCGCGGCGCCTGGTCCGGGTCGCGACCCGCCTCGGCGAGCCACGAGACGGTGCGGCCGTCCCGCGCCAACGCCTCGGCCCGCGCGGCGAGCGCCGTGAGGTCGACGCCGTCCTCGTCCATCAGCCGGCGGCTGCCGAGGCGCAGCGTGCGGCCCTCCACCACGGCGGCGACGCCGCGGCCGGGCAACGCCCGCAGGTCGGACGCGGCCGGCGGCGACACGCCCTCGGCGGCCGCCAGCGCCGCGACGGCGTGGGCGAGGGGATGCTCGCTGCCGGCCTGCAGCGCCGCGGCGCGGCGCAGGAGGTCGGCCCGCGCGATGCCCGGTGCGGGCTCGAGCTCGGTCACCGTCGGGCGTCCCTCCGTCAGCGTGCCGGTCTTGTCGAAGGCGACCGTGTCGAGGGCATGGGCCACCTCCAGCGCCTCCGCGTCCTTGATCAGGATGCCGTGGCGCGCCGCGACGCCGGTGCCGGCCATGATCGCCGTGGGCGTCGCCAGGCCGAGCGCGCAGGGGCAGGCGATCACGAGCACCGCCACCGCGTCGATCAGCGCGGCCTCGACGCCGGCGCCGGCCACGAGCCACCAGCCGAGGAAGGTGAGAAGCGCCAGCCCGAGCACCACCGGCACGAACACCGCGCTGACCCGGTCGACCAGGCGCTGGATCGGGGCCTTGGCCGCCTGCGCGTCCTCGACCAGGCGGATGATCCGCGCCAGGGTCGCCTCCGCGCCGACCGCGACGGCCTCGACCACGAGCAGGCCGTCGCCGTTGATCGCGCCGCCGACGACCCGGTCGCCGACCGCCTTGGCGACCGGCACGCTCTCGCCGGTGATCAGCGCCTCGTCGACCTGGCTCGCGCCGGCGCGGACGGTGCCGTCGGCGGGCAGCCGCTCGCCGGGGCGGACCACGACCATGTCGCCGACCCGGAGCGCCGCGACGTCGATCTCGGCCTCGCTGCCGTCCGGCCGGCGCAGGCGCGCACGCTCGGGGCGCAACGCCGTCAGCGCGCGGATCGCCGACGTGGTGCGCCGCTTGGCGCGGCTTTCCAGGCGCTTGCCGAGCAGCACCAGGGTGATCACCACCGCCGAGGCCTCGAAATACAGGTGCGGCGCCGCGTGGCCGTGCGCCTCGGCCCGGACCAGCTCGACCAGACTGAGGCCGTAGGCCGCCGAGGTGCCGAGCGCGACGAGCAGGTCCATGTTGCCGGCGCCGGCCCGCAGCGCGCGCCAGCCGGCCCGGTAGAATCGGGCGCCGAGCCAAAGCTGGATCGGGGTGGCGAGCGCCAGCTGCAGCCAGCCGGGCGGCATCCACGCGATCCCGAACGGCATCAGCAGCATCGGCGCGACCAGCGGCGCCGCGAGCAGGCCTGCGACGAGGAGGTGGAGCCCGTCGCGGCGCGCGGCGGCGTCCCGCTGGACGTCCGCGGCCTCGGCCCCGCCCGCGGGTGCCGCCGGGGCCGCCTCGTAGCCAGCCGCCTCGATCGCCGCAACGAGCGCGTCGGCGGTGACGGTGCCGGCCGCGACCGTCACCCGCGCCCGCTCGGTGGCGAGGTTGACCGCGGCCGCGGAGACGCCGGGCACGGCCCGCAACGCCGTCTCCACCCGCCCGGCGCAGGACGCGCAGGTCATGCCCGTGACCGCGAGATCGACGGTCTCGGCCGCGACGTCGTAGCCGGCATCCGTCACCGCCTGCGCGAGGGCCGCGGTCGGCACCCCGGCCGCGACGGTGACGCTGGCCCGCTCGGTGGCGAGGTTCACGGAGGCGCTCGCCACGCCCGGCACCGCCCGCAACGCCGTCTCGATGCGGCCCGCGCAGGACGCGCAGGTCATGCCCGAGACGGGCAGGGCGACGGTGCGGGTGTCGGCCGGCGCGTGCGGGTCGGTCGTGGTCGGGGTGAGCGTGTCGGCGTCTGCGTTCAGCATGGAGCCGAGATGGGGCTTCCAACGGTGGGAAGGTCAAGGCCGGATGGTGAAGGCTGGAACGGCGCCGGATGCGGGGATCGGCTTTCAGCCGTCGGCGGTCAGGGGCGCGGCCGGCTCCGGTCGTCGCGGAGCCGCGGGCCCGCGCCGACGGCGGCAGCGAGCCAGGTTCGGCGCCGCGCGATCAGCCGCGGCAGCGGACGCTCGACCCGCACGCTCGCGGACCGGGTCGCGCCGGCCCCCGGAGCGGCGCCCGATCGATCCGTCACCGCCCCTGCGATCCGAGTCGCTGTGGACCCTGCATGGCCGCCAGCCTGGCGCCGGCCGGTGGGCCGGTCGACCGCCGCCGCTTCAGGCCGTGCGGGAGCCGTCCGTTTCAGAGGTCGGGGGCGCCGATGCGCGCGCTGGGCCCGGGGAGCGCCGGATCGGTGCCGCGCATGCCGGCACCATGCCGATGCCGAGCGGAGCATGCTGACGGGCTGCTGCCGATCCTTCGAGGGATCGCGAGGTCAATATCCGATTCGTATTTCTCACAGAACGGATCGTCAAAACTGTAATTCCGTTCCAGGATCCGTGACTTATGAAATCAGACCTTGATGTCGGGTCGGCGATCGATATGCTGTCGATCCTGAGAAGGCGAAGCTTCCGTTTCCCCTTTGCTTCGATTCTCACACTCAGCCCCGCCGGCTCGAGCCGCGCGGGGCTTTTCGTCGTGCCTCGCGGGCGACCGGTCCGCGGCGATCGCTCCGCATCGGCCGATGGACGCGGTTCGCGACGATCGCGGCCACCCGACATGACGATGCCGGCTCACGGGGAGCCGGCATCGTCGGTCGATCGGTCGTTGGCGATCGGTCTTGGCGATCAGTACTTGCGGACGAGCGGGGTGGGCGCGGCGACCGCGGCGGCGGCGGTGGTGTAGAGCGGCGCGATGAAGCGGACCCAGCCGCGGGTCTCGTCGGCGAACGGGCCGACGCCGCGGTCGGCGACGGTGCGGGTCACCATGAGCTGCGTCTTGAAGATGCCGAAGTCGTAGCCGATCAGGCCGCCGGCCGCGAACGTGCCCTGCTTCTGGTAGTTCGCGTAGATCGCCCGGTTCCGGTTCACCGGCAGGTCGGTGTAGCCGTAGGCCACGGCGCCGATCTCGAACTTGCCGAAGGTCTTGGTCGCGGTCAGGTCGATGTAGAGGCCGTCGGAATTCGGGATCGGGCCGAGGGCAGCGCCGACCTGGCCGCCGAAGCGCGGCGCGTCGTCCACCTGCAGGATGTGGGTGAGCGCGGCGGTCAGGTTCCAGCCTTCGCCGGTGTAGGAGATGCCGCCGGTGTTGCGGATCGAGGTGCCGGCGACCTGCGGCAGCACCGGGGTGGCACCGCCGGCGATGCAGGCGGCGCCGGGAGCGCCGTTGCAGAGCGAGCCGCGGTCGCCGACGCCGACATAGGCGCCGACGAGGTAGGCGGCGCTGATCTTGTTGCCGAGATCCCAAGCGAAGATGTTGCCGATGAAGGGGTTGTAGAAGTAGCTCTGGTCCTGGTTGGCGACGCCGGCCGGGTTGTTCGTGCCCACGAACACCGACGGGACCGCGATCACCGGCATGATGGTCGCGCCGAGCACCTTGTAGCCGGTCGACCAGACCAGGATCGGCACGTTGACGCCGACGTCCGGGCTGTTGCGCGCGTCGCCGCGGCCGGTGCTGAAGGTGTTGATCGCGTAGACGCCTTGCGGCAGCGGGCCGTAGGCGAGGCCGACCTGCTCGCCGGGCTGCGTGACCGGACCGGCCTGAACGGTGGTGCTCATGCCGACGGTGAGGGCGACCGCACCTGCGGCAAGCCAGGTCTTCATCATGTTCTCGTTCCTACCCCAGGGATCTCGAATGTCGGGCACGTCGCCTCGAGACCATCGTGCCGAACCTCGCTTGTCCGGTGCGAGTTCTGTTCGGCGATGGCCCAAGCGCCGTCTTGCGGTCCGACCTCTTCCGTCTCAACCTGGAGAATTATTCTACAGCGTCGCCCAAAAAAATAGCGGTTTCAGGCACCTTAGTGCCTAGATTGGGCCGCCGTTGCACAAAGGCTGCACTTTCCGGGGGCGGCGGCCGGAGCCTCATCAGCACCGCCCGGGCCTGAGCCCCCGATGTGATGCACATCGCCTCGACGCGCGGGCCCGCGACGGCTCGAATAGGATCGCGGACGGCCGATCGATCGGGGTTCGTCCGGGACGTCCGCACGAATAGGGCGGCAATAGGCGGACCCCGCGCGCCCGAGGGATCCGAACACGGGGGGGACCCGGCTCGCGGCCCGCGTCCGAGAGCGGGGCATCGATCCCCGGCGCAGGGGCCGGACCGCGCCTCGGGCGGGGGAGGGCGGCCGGTCTTTTCGGAAGGGCCCCGGGCGATCCGCGGCGCGCCGTTATCCGCCGCCGTGCAGCGTGCGGCCGAAGAGGGCGCGCATCGCGTGCCAGCCCTGCTCGGCGGCGTCGGGATCGTGGACGGGGAAATCCGGCATCATCCAGCCATGCGCGGCGGGATAGGTCCGCGCCGTGTAGCGCACGCCGGCCTGCGCCAGGGCGTGCTCCAGGCGCGCGGCCATCGCGGGCGGATAGCTGTCGTCGTTCTCGGCCGCGGCGATGTGGATCTCCGCCGTCAGCGCGGGCGCGAGCCGGTGGGGGCTCGTCGGCGCATCGGTGGCGAGGTTGCCGCCGTGGAAGCTCGCCGCGGCGGCGAACCGGTCGGGGTAGGTGCCCGCCGCGGCGAGCGCCATGCCGCCCCCCATGCAGAAGCCGACCGCACCGACCCTGCGTCCCGCGACGTCGTCGCGCGTGTCGAGATAGGCCAGGACGGCACCGGTATCGTCCGCGGCCTTGATCGGGTCGGTCGTCGCCATCAGCGGGCCGAGGATGGCGCGGAAGCCGGCCGCCAGGACGTCGCGCGGCACGAAGGGCCCGTAGGGGCCGTAGCGGTAGAACAGATCCGGGACGAGGACGACGTAGCCGGCATCGGCGAGCCGCCGCGCCATGTCGAGCATCGCCGGGCGGATGCCGCCGGCGTCCATGTAGAGGATCACCGCCGGCCACGGCCCGCCACCGGCAGGCGTCACGACATGCGTCGGGCAGGCGCCGTCGCGTGTCCGGATCGTGGTCTGCTCGGTCGCCATCGAAGCCTCCTCGGCAGGACATCGGCGATGTCCGCGCCGGACCATCTACGGCCGCGGGCGGACCGGCCGCAAACCCGTCGACCCGGTCGAGCGAAAGGCGCGCGGCGCGGCGGCGCATCGGGTGGATCTGCAGTCCTGGCCGATGCGCGCGATCGGCCAGGGCTTCGCAGGGTTGAGGCTCGCTCCGCGGACCGGTCCCCGCTCACAGGGCCCCGAGCGTCACGGTGCTTGCGCCGACCTCGGCCGAGGCGGGGACATCGGGCAGCCAGCGCACGGCGCCGGCAGTCGCGAACCCGCCCTGCTTGAGGACCTGGGCGGCATTCGTGGCGATGCCGCGGGTCCGGTAGGCGACGGTGAAGGCGGCCGGCGCCTGGAAGCGCTCGGCCGACGCCTCGGCAACGGATGCGGGCCGCCACCGCGTCAGGTTCGGCACGAGAAGGCCGCCCTGCGCGCGGACGTCGGCGGCGCCGAGCGCCACGCCCGGCACGTGATAGCCCGCACCGAGCACGGCGGGCACGGCGACGGCGTTTCCGGTGGCGGTCGCCTCGGAGGCGGGGGCCGCGGCGAGGGTCCCGATGGTCAGGGCCAGGGCGGCGGCGAGGGTGATGGTGCGGTGGGTCATCCGTCGATCCTCAACTGCGACGGGGCTGCCCGTCGTTCGATGAGGCGAAGATGCGAACGGCCACTCTATCGATCAAACAGATGCGATCGATCCCAAGTATCGATGGCGTAGATATCTTGTCCGTCTTGCGGACGCCGCTCCGCGCCCTCCTTCAGCCATACGGCGGTCGGTCGGCCGCAGCGGAGGCGGGCCACGCGTCCGGCGCGCGCGATCGAGCCCGAGAACCCGAGGCGAGCGACCCGAGGCATCGATCCCATGAACGACCCGATATCCGCGACCCAGGTCACGATCGAGCACGTGACGCTGCGCTCCCCCAAGTCCTTCGAGGCGGTGCGGTCCGCCCTAGAGGCGTCGGTGCCGCGCCTCGACCACGCCTATGCCGAGCTGCTGCTGGACGGACAGGTGGACGCGGCGCGCGACCTCCTCGAGCGCCAGGCGCCGCTCTCGATCTTCGGCGCCCGCGACCATGGCGGGCTGCTCCGCACCGCCGGGCTCGTGCGCAAGGCCGTCCAGTACGACATCGGCAACCCGCTGACGGCCGCGCGGATGACCCGGCACGTCCTTTCGGCCGCCCTGTACGCGCCGGTCCGGGTGCTCCTGCGCGAGGATGCCGAGGGCCGCGTCGCGTTCGAGTACGACCGCCCGGCCACCACCTTCGGCCAGTTCGGCGACCCCGAGGTCGACGGCGTCGCGCGCGACCTGGACGAGCAGCTCCGCTGCGTCCTCGCCGCGGCGGCCGCCTGATCTCGCCGGACGGGCACGGCGGCCGGCGCGGCCGGATCCTGGCCGTCCGGCCGTCCCCGAGGGAGCGGCCGATCGCGGCCCGTGGGCCGACCCATCCGATCGCGCCCGGGTCCGGCGCGAAGGCGTCGCGGCGCGCCTCCGGCCGCCCGTTCCCTCACAACCCCAGCGCGCCGCCGTCCGAGCGCGGGTCGTGCGTCGCCTCGATCCGCCCGTTCCTGGCGTGGCGCACCAGCATGCCGGCGTGGCCGAGCGAGTCGATGTAGGCGCCGCCGAGCTCCTCGATCCGGTGGCCCATGCGCTCGAGGGCGCGGATGCAGGCCGGGTCGAAGCGGTCCTCGACCTTCACCGTCAGCGATTCCGCGCCCCAGGTGCGGCCGTAGAGCAGGCGCGGGGCGTCGACCGCGTCGGCGGGGCCGCGGCCGTAATCGGCGTAGCGGGTGAAGATCTGCGCCTGGAACTGCGGCTGGCCGTCGCCGCCCATCGAGCCGTAGGCCATCACCCGGCCGTCGTCGAAGCAGGCGAGCGCCGGGATCAGGGTGTGGAACGGGCGCCGTCCCGGCTCCAGCGGGTTCACGGCGTCGGCGTCGAGCGAGAACGACGTGCCGCGGTTCTGCCAGTGGATGCCGGTCTTCGGCAGCACGCAGCCCGAGCCGTATTCCCAGTAGATCGACTGGATGTAGGACACGGCCAGGCCGTCGGCATCGATCGCGCCCATCCACACGGTGTCGCCCTCGCCGGGGTTCCGCAGCGGGATCGCGGCGGCGCGCGCCATGTCCACCTGCGCCGCCTCGCGGGCGAGGCTTTCGGGCGTGAGGTAGGTCGCCGGGTCCGAGGTCAGGCGGTCGTGGTCGGTCACCACCCGGTCGCGGATCGCGAAGGCGCGCTTCGTCGCCTCGATCAGCCCGTGGTAATGCGCCGTGGTCTCCGCCTGGCGGATGTCGAGGCGGTCGACGATGCCGAGGATCAGCAGCGCCGCCAGGCCCTGCGTCGGCGGCGGGAAGTTGTAGAGCGTCGCGTCGCGGCGGCGGATCGAGAGCGGCGCGCGCTCGCGCGGCTGGTAGGCCTTGAGGTCGGCCCGCGTCACCGGCGCGCCGAGGCGCTCGAGGTCGGCGGCGATCTCGCGGCCGACGTCGCCGCGGTAGAAGTCGTCGAGCCCGGCATGGGCGAGCTGCTCCAGGGTCGCGGCCAGCGCCGGCAACCTCCGCACGTCGCCCACCGGCCACGGCTTGCCCGCCTTGAGGAACGTCGCGGAAAAGTTCGGGGCGTCGTGGAGGGTGTCGAGCTCCTTCGGCACGTAGCGCCCCTCCGAGGGCGAGACCGGGCAGCCCTCGCGGGCGTGGCGGATCGCGTCGGCGAGCAGCGTCTCCAGCGGCAGCCTGCCGCCGAGCGCCCGCGACAGCTCCAGCGCCAGCCGCCAGCCGCCGACGGCGCCCGCGACCGTGACGCAGGCGTCGGGGCCGCGGGACGGGATGGCGTCGAGCTCGCGCTCACGGTAGCGCGCCCGGGTGGCGAGCGCGCCGGCCGGCCCGCAGGCCTCGATGCCGCGCACCCGGCCGCCCTTCTCGCGCACCAGCCAGAACCCGTCGCCGCCGATGCCGTTCATGTGCGGGTAGACCACGGCGATCGTCGCGGCCATCGCGGTCATCGCCTCGATCGCGTTGCCGCCCTGCGCCAGCACGGTCTGCCCGGCCTGCGCGGCGCGGTGGTGCGGGGCGGCGACGGCGCCGTGGGAGAAGACGGGTGTCTCGGGCATGGTCTCGCTCACGGCTGGCGACGGATCGGCCGGCTGTACGAAAACCGTGCCGCGGGCGCAAAGCCGCGGGTCTCGACGAAGGGATCGCGCGAAGCGCCGACGCGGCCCCCGCTCCCGTCCGGGAGAGGTCGGGGTGCGACCTGTCCGGAAAGACCTGTCCCATCACCGTGTCCCTCTCCCGCATCCAAGTCGGGTCTCTCCGATTTGGACACACGACGAGCAGGTTTGGGCACACGACGTGCAGTTCTCGGGCAAGCCCCAGATCTGTGAGAGCGAGGAAATCCGCGCTTCACCGGCCCTCCGAAGCATCCCTTCGGCCCGGAACCCGGCTGGTGTGCTTAACCTGCACGGGACAGGCCCGTTCGGTGGGGCTAGGATCGGGCCACGAACGCTTCAGGGTTCAGTCGTGTCGCGTCCAGCCCCCCTTCCGCGCAGCCGCCTGCTCCCTTGCCTCGCCGCCGCGATGCTCGGCCTCCCGACGCTTGCGCAAGCGCAGCAAGCATCGCCGGCGCCCCCGGTCATTCCGGTGATCCGCGAAGGCGCCGGCGGCGACGTGCGGACCTCGGTGGCGCAGCCCGAGACCACGAGCCAGACCTCGGGCGGCTATGCCCGCTCGGTCGAGCCCTATCTCGGGCCGCTCGGCGATCCGTTCGGCCTGCGCCCGGTCCTGAAGGAGCGGGGCATCCAGTACAGCCTCACCTACATCACCGACGTGCTCGGCAACCCGACCGGCGGGATGCGGCAGGGGGCGGTGGTCGAGGACCGGCTGAACCTGCGGCTCTACCTCGACCTCGACAAGCTCGCCGGCTGGCAGGGCGCGAGCGTGCACGCCAACGCCTACTTCATCCACGGAACCGGCCTGTCGCGCTACTACGTCGGCAACCTGCTCGACGTCAGCGTGATCGGGGCGCTGCCCGCGACCCGGCTCTACGTGCTGTGGTTCGACCAGCAGTTCCTCGACGGCAAGCTCGGCCTGCGCATCGGCCAGCAGGCCGCCGACACCGAGTTCTTCGTCAGCCAGACCGCGACGCTGTTCGTGAACTCGAGCTTCGGCTGGCCGGCGATCACCAGCGCCAACCTGCCCTCCGGCGGCCCGGCCTATCCGGTGGCGGCGCCCGCGATCCGCGCAAAGTTCGAGCCCGGCGGCGGCCTGTCGTTCCAGGCCGGGATCTACGACGGCGATCCGGCCGGCGCCAACCGCCCCGGCGACGACGCGGAGGAGCAGCGCCTCAACCGCACCGGCACGAACTTCCGCACGAACGACCCGGCCCTGATCGTGGCCGAGGCGGCCTATTCCTACAACACCGAGAAGGGCTCGACGGCGCTGCCGGGCACGGTGACGTTCGGCGGCTGGCAGCATTTCGGCCGCTTCGACGACCTGCGCCGCGACACGCTCGGCCTGTCCCTCGCCGACCCGGCCTCGTCCGGCGTGCCGCGCCAGCGCCGGGGCAATGCCGGCCTCTACGCGATGATCGACCAGAGCCTGCTGATCGAGCCCGAGAAGGACGACGAGGGCCTGTCGGTGTTCGTGCGCGCCTCGCTCTCGCCGACGCGCTCCAGCCTGATCTCGGCCTACGTCGACGCCGGCCTGGCCTACAAGGGCCTGATCCCGGGGCGCGACGACGACACGATCGGCGCCGGCATCGCCTATGCCCGCTACGCCGACGACGCCCGCCGGGCCGACACCGACACCATCCTGTTCACCGGCACCGCGATCCCGCGGCGGCGGGCCGAGACCGCGCTGGAGGCGACCTACCAGGCGCTGGTGGTGCCGGGCTTCACCGTGCAGCCGGACGTGCAGTACATCATCCGCCCGAGCGGCGGCGTCGCCGACGCGGACGGGCGCCGGCTGAAGAACGCCACCGTGCTCGGGGTGCGGGCGACCGTGCAGTATTGAGCCCGGGCGGCGCGCCGGCCTGCGGCCGCGAGGCCTGCGGGTCAGCCCGGGCCGTCCTCGTCCGGGACGGTGTCGCCGAACGGCACCGTGAGCACGCGCTCGCCGGCCTCGTCGGCGATCTCGAAGCTGCACACCATCCAGTCGCGGATCAGCGTCAGGCGGTCCTGCGCGATCATCCGGCGGGCGACGGCGAGCGCCCGCGCGCGGGCGGCCTCCACGTCGGCGAGCTCGTCGCCCTCCTCGTCGATCGCCAGCCCCGCCGGGCCTTCGCGGTGCCGGACATGGAAGAAGTACCGCGGCATCACAGGCTCCCGATCAACCGGGCGTACTCGCGCTCGGGCAGGCCGTAGCCGTCGTCCACGACCGCCTCCAGCCCTTCGCGGCTCAGGATCGTGATGCGGCCGCGCCGCGCGCGGATCAGGCCGTGCCCCTCCAGGGCCTGGACCGCCAGGGTCGTGCTGCTGCGCTGCGCGCCCAGCATCAGGGACAGGAACTCGTGGGTGAGCACGAGGTCGTCGCCCTTCAGCCGGTCGTGGCACATCAGCAGCCAGCGGGCGAGGCGCACGTCGATGTTGTAGGCCGCGTTGACGAAGGCGGTCTGCGCCGTCTGCAGCATCAGGATCTGGACGAAGCGCAGCAGCAGCCCGCGCAGGGTCGGGCTCTCGTCGACCGCGGCCAGCAGGTCCGCGGTGGCGATGGACAGCATCCCGCCCGGGCTCTGGACGAAGTGGTGGAACGGCGACCGGTCGACGGCGAGCAGCACCGGCGCGGCCCCGACCAGGCCCTCCCGCCCGATCACGCCGATCTCGACCCTGCCGGCGGCCCCGCTGACGATCGAGGCGAGGCTGTCCTCGGGGAAGTACAGCGTCCGGATCGGCTCGTCGGGCGCGATCAGGGTCTGTCGCAGCTCGGTCGCGACCGGCTGCAGGGCCGGCTGGAGCAACGCGAAGTCGGCGGGCGAGAGCGCCCTGAGCAAGCGGTTGCGGACGCTGGATCGCTGCGGTGCCGGCATCGCTCGGTCCCGATCGGGCAAGAGCACGCGCTGTCTCCCAGGCGCCCGCGCCTCGTCTCTCCGGCAGGCGATGGGCCAGATGAGCGCTCGCCCGCGGCGAGGTCAATCGAAAAGTTTCGTGCCTTGATGTTTGTATGATTGCAGACAGACCCAAGTGTTGGCTATCATACTGAAGCTCCCGTGCCTCTTCCGGGCGGCATTCGCGTATGTCTAGAATTCGAAACCTTGCTCTCTGCGCTGCTCGAAGGGGCGGCCGCCTTCGCGTCCGGAGATCCGAATGAAAGACGTGGCCCAGCAACCGGCGGTGCTGGTCGCCGAAGCCGACGCGATCGTCGCCATGGATCTGAGCGACGCCCTGGAGGGGGCGGGCTACCGGGTGCTCGGGCCGTTCGCGACGGCGGCCGAGGCGCTGCTGTCACTGGAGCGGGAGGCACCGAGCGTGGCGGTCGTCGACCTGGTGCTCAAGGAAGGACCCTCCGACGCCCTGATCGCGCGGCTGCGCCAGTGCCGGCTGCCCTTCCTCGTCCATTCCGGCCTCGAGCGCGACGACCCCGCCGCCCGCGACGTCCGGGACGAGCCCTGGCTGCGCAAGCCGGCGCTGCCCTGGGACGTGGTGGCCCTGGTCGACGCGCTGACCCTCGACGAGCCGGCCATCGACCAGCCCGCCCTCGACGAGCCGGCTTTGGCCGCCGCCGGATCGGCGCCGGCGCATGAGGGGGCGGTCCATGCGCCCCCGACCCACGTCGAGCCCGTCGGCCGCGCGCCCGCCGGCGATGCGCCGACCGCACCGGTCCGGCGGCTTCGGGCGGCGAGGGGCCGCAACCCGCTCGTGCGCAAGCTCGAGGGCTTCGCGGCCCTGTCGGAGGCCGACGAGGCGCTGCTGGAGCGGATCAGCGCCCCGTCGCGGATCGTCCCGTCGCAGACCGACCTCGCCCGCGAGGGCGACGCGCCGCAGGGCGTGTTCCTGATCCTGGAGGGCATCGCCTGCCGCCACAAGGTGCGCGCCACCGGCACCCGCCAGATCACCGCCTACCTGGTCCCGGGCGACCTCTGCGACCTCGACGTGGCGTTGCTGGACGCGATGGACCACTCGATCACCACGCTGTCGGCCTGCCGCGTGGTCCTGATCCCGCCGAGGACGGTGGTCGAGGTGATGGAGAGCCATCCCCGGATCGCCCGCGCGCTCCGGATGACCACGCTGGTGGACGAGGCGACGCTGCGCGAATGGCTGGTGAACGTCGGCTGCCGCTCGGCCCTGGAGCGGCTCGCGCACCTGTTCTGCGAGCTTCGCATCCGGCTGCAGGTGGTGGGGCTGGCCGAGGACGACAGCTACGACCTGCCGCTCACGCAGCTGGATCTCGCCGACACCACCGGCCTGTCGAACGTGCACCTCAACCGCACGCTGCAGGAGCTGCGCCGGTCCGGGCTCATCGAGTTCCGGGGCAAGCGGGTGCGGATCCTCGACCTGCCCCGGCTGAGGGCGCTGGCCGAATTCAAGCCCAACTACCTCCATCTCGGCGAGCGGGCCGCTGCATGAGCCTGTTCCTGCAGCCCGTGCAGGTCGCCACGGGAAGCGACGACCACGAGAGCCGGCTCGTCTTCTCCGACGGCTTCCTCGTCGCCGTGCTGGTGCGCCTGTCCGACCAGCACGAGGACGGGGCGGGCCGCTGGTTCCTGGAGGCCGGCTTCGGGCCGCTCGACGACCCGCGGGCCCCCGTCTTCGTCGACCTCGACGCGGCACAGGCCTGGATCCGCGACCGGCTCGGCAAATCCTGAACTCGGCAAATCCCGAGCTTGCTCCGCCGCGCCGCCCGCAGCGCCCTATCTCCGATCCATGATCATCTTCGATTGGGTCGTCGGCGTCCTGTTCGGCGCGGTGCTTCTGGCCGCTTTCGCGCGGCGGATCGGGGCGCCGTATCCGGCCTTCCTGGCGCTCGGCGGCGTCGGGCTGGCCTTCGTGCCGGGCGTGCCGAACCTCGAGCTCGACCCCGAGCTGGCGCTGGCGCTGTTCCTCGCCCCCGTGCTGATGGATGCCGGCTACGCCACCTCGCTGCGCGACCTGCGGGTGAACTGGCGCCCGATCGCCGGCCTCGCCTTCGGCGCGGTGGCGGTGACGACGATCGCCGTCGCCGTCGTCGCCAAGCTGCTGGTGCCGGGCATGCCGCTCGCCGCCTGCATCGTGCTCGGCGCGATCGTCGCGCCGCCCGACGCGGTGGCCGCGCTCTCGGTGCTGCGCCACGTCTCGCTGCCGCACCGCCTCACCACCATCCTGCGCGGCGAGAGCCTGCTCAACGATGCCGGCTCGCTGCTGATCTACCGGCTCGGCGTCGCGGCCGCCGCGAGCGGCGCCTTCCACGCCTCCGAGGTCGGCCCGACCTTCCTCGTCGGCGTGGTCGCGAGCCTGGTCGTCGGGCCGCTCGCGGGGTTCGCCTTCGTCGCCGGGATGCGGCGGGTGCAGGATGCGGCCAGCACCATCGTGCTGCAGTTCGTGGCCGCCTTCGGCATCTGGATCGCGGCCGAGCGCCTGGAGATGTCGGGGGTGCTGACGCTGGTCGCCTTCGCGATCACCGTGGCGCGCGGCACCCCCGGCATCACCGCGCCGCGCACCCGCATCATCTCCTACGCGGTCTGGAACACCGCCGTGTTCGTGCTCAACGTGCTGGCCTTCGTGCTGATCGGCATCCAGATCGGCCCGATCCTCCAGCGCCTCGCCGGCGCCGACCAGCTCGGCGCGCTCGCGCTCGCCGGCGCGGTCTTCGCCACGGTGGTGCTGGTGCGGATCGCCTGGGTGCTGCCGGCCTCCGCCCTGCCCGGCCTCGCCTTCGCCGAGCCCGGCCGCCACGCCTTCCGCGGCGCGATCGCGGTGTCGTGGGCGGGGATGCGCGGCATCCTCACCATCGCCACGGCGCTCGCCCTGCCGCAGGGCTTCCCCCAGCGCGACCTCATCGTGTTCGCCGCCTTCGGCACGGTGCTCGGCACCCTCGTGGTCCAGGGCCTGACCCTGAACCCGCTGCTCGCCCGGCTCGGCCTCGAGGACGACGACCCGGTCGGCCGCGAGGTGGGCCGCGCCCGGGCCGAAGCCTACCGCGCGGCGCTCGACAGCCTCGAGGGGGCCGAGGACGACGCCGGCACCGAGGCCCTGCGCGAGGAGCTTCGCGGCGCGCTCGCGGCGGCCGAGGACCACGACGAGGGCCGCGCCCCGGAATCGCTGCCCACCGACGGCCTGCGCCGCCGCGCCATCGGCGCCGCCCGCGACACGGTCATGCGCCTGCGGCGCGAGGGCGCGATCGGCGACGACGCCTACTTCGTGCTGGAGGAGGAGTTCGATTGGGCCGAGTTGAACGCGACGCCGAAATCGGAGACGTGAGATCGGCCAGGACGGATGGGATCACGTGCCGCCACCGTCGGGCTGTATATACCGAAATAGGCTTGCGGACGTCGGGTTTCGGTGTAGACCGGAACCATGAGGTTCGCCTTCGACGAGCCGAAGCGACAGGCGAACATCGTCAAGCACGGCTTCGATCTCGCTGCGTTCGAGGAGGCCTTCAGTTTCGACCGCTTCCTGAACATCGCCGCCAAGCCGAGCCGCACCGGACGCGCCCGCTTCAAGCTGATCGGGACGTGGCACGGGGAAACGGTCGTCGTGGCGATCGTTTCGCCGCTCGGCTCCGAGGTGATCGACGTGATCAGCGTGCGGCGTGCCGGCCGGAAGGAGCGAGCGTCCTATGAGCAAGCGTGATCCTGCCCCGAGCTACGTCCCGAACGACGCCTATACCCAGGCGGATTGGGATGCCGTGTCCGACACGCCGCCCCTGACCGATGCGGAGCTGGCGCGCGCCAGGCCCGGCGTCGAAGGGATGCCGCCCGCGATGGCCGAGGCCTTCACCAAGAGGGCCGGCCGGCCGAAGGTCGAGCGGCGCAGCGTCCCGGTCTCCCTGCGCGTGCCGGCGGAGGTGCTGGACGCCTACAAGGCGGGCGGGCCGGGCTGGCAGACGCGAATGAACGCGGCGCTCGCAGCCGGGCTGGCGACGCACACCCAACGCGACCCTCGCTCTGATCGGAATCGCGCCGTCCACGACGGGACGCAGGCGCCCTCGGCCGAGCGGCGCGCGATCAAGCGCACCGCCTGACCGCAAAGGCGAGGGACGCGCCCTAGAACATTGTCCGTGATCACCAGGTCACGGACAATGCTCTCCCTTGTTGTGATGTCGCACTGTCTTCACGCGAGCCGGCATCCACCTCGCTCGAAAAGGCTTCAGACCTGCGCGCCCACCCGCGCCTCAATCGCGTCCCACACGCTCACGGCGAGGTCCGGGCCGCCCAGGCGCTTGATCGCGCGGATGCCGGTCGGGGAGGTGACGTTGATCTCGGTGAGGTGCCCGTCGATCACGTCGATGCCGACGAGGATCAGGCCGCGGCGGCGCAGCTCCGGGCCGATCGTGGCGCAGATCTCGCGCTCCCGCTCGGTCAGGTCCGAGGGCCGGGCGGCGCCGCCGCGGACCATGTTGGAGCGGATGTCGTTCAGGGCCGGCACGCGGTTGATCGCGCCCATCGGCTCGCCGTCGACCAGGATGATGCGCTTGTCGCCCTCGGTGATCTTCTCGAGGAAGCGCTGCACCACCCACGCCTCGCGGAAGGTGACCGAGAACAGGTCGAACATCGAGCCGAAGTTCGGGTCGGTCTCGGAGACGCGGAACACCGCCGCGCCGCCGTGGCCGTGCAGCGGCTTCATCGCCACGGTGCCGTGCTCGCGGCGAAAGTCCTCGATCTCCGCCTTGTCGCGGGAGATCAGCGTCGGCGGCATCAGGTCGGGGAAGTCGAGGACGAAGAGCTTCTCCGGCGCGTTGCGGACTTCGGCCGGGTTGTTCACCACCAGCGTCTGCGGGTGGATCTTCTCCAGCATGTGGGTCGCGGTGATGTAGGCCATGTCGAAGGGCGGGTCCTGGCGCATCAGCACCACGTCGGCCTCCGACAGGTCGATCCGCTCGATCTCGCCGAGCGTCGCGTGCGCGCCCTCCACGTCCTGCACGGTCAGCGCCTGCACCCGCGCGGTGACGCGGCGGCCCTGCATCGAGAGCCGGTCGGGGGTGTAGTAGATCAGCCGGTGGCCGCGCGCCTGCGCCTCGAGCAGCAGGGCGAAGGTGGTGTCGCCGGCGATGCGGATCGCCTGGATCGGGTCCATCTGGACCGCAACGGTCAAAGCCATGTCGTCGGGCTCCACTCATGACGCGGCCGGCTCCCTGGGGAATCGCCGCATCCCCCCGGACCGAGCCGGCCGCTCGTCGTCCCCATCGTCGCTTCGGGCGCGTCGCGGACGCGCCCGGACCGCTCAATCCTCCGGCATCGACTTGCCGCCGGTGCGCTTGTCGTAGTCGCCGATGGCGTTGCGGCACTCGGGCGAGAGGCGCTTGCGGTTGCGCGTCATGCAGGCCTCGGCCGCCGGGCTGTTCGGGTCGACGCCCGCGCAGAGGCGGAAATAGTCGTTGGCGCAGCCGAGCTGCAGCCCCTGGTCCTCGCGCTGGGCCTGCGCCGGGCTGCCGGCGAGCGCCAGCAGGGCGAGCGGGAGGGCCGCCAGCGCCACGGGGCGGAGCATCCGGGGCAGCCTTGCGCCACGGGCGTGTCGAAACGTGTCCAGTCGCATCCAGCGTGGTCCTTGCTTGTCGGTCATGGAATCCCGGGCGGCGGGTCCGCGAGGGGCGCATCCGCGAATGGCACGGCATATCGGGCCCGACGGTCGCTAGGCAAGCGCCCTGACCGTGCGACGGTTCCGCTTCGGCCGCTCCGCCACCGCAACGCAGCATCGGCCGCGATCCCCCGGGCGACGGCGTCCGCCGGCACGGATCGGCCCGGCGCAGAAGAAAGGCCCCGCCCGGGTCGCGAGCAGGGCCCAGTCGTTGGGAGGAAACGCCCGCCATGGGCGGATCCGATCCTGCAAGGGGCAGGCCAACGGCGTGCCGGGGCCGGCACGCGCCGCGCGACGAGGCTCCGCACGCCGTTCTTGCGAGCGCGTCTCGAGGAAACGATGCGTTAACCATGGCGTGCTGATCTGCCGGCCATCGACACGCCGTCGCCCTTGCCGACGCCCCGCCCCGGGGCCCGGGCGCGATGCCCGGATCAGCCGACAGGTGCCCCCCATGACCGTCTCCCGACCCGCCGCCCTCCGTTCCGACCCGCCGGCCGTCGACGACGTCGCGCCGCGCGTGCCGGCCGGCCGCGTGGTGCCGTTCCCCGCCGCGCCCCGGCCCCCCCGGCGTCCCGAGGCCGGCGAGCGCCGCGGCGAGATCCTGCTGTTCCTCGGCGTGCGCTACGAGCGCCTCGCCTCCTGATCCGGCCCCCGGCGGGCGACCCGCCGGCCCGACGATCCCCGCGTCCCACCCCATCGACACCCGAACGAGGCGGACCATGCCAAGTCAGGGCCGGCCGAGTCAGCCCCGGCCGAGTCAGGCCCGGCGCGTGCCGATTCCGATCGCCGGCGCCCGGCGCCGCGCGAGCCCGGTCGCGACCTGCGCGCTCACCGCCGCGCTCCTCACCGCGCTGCTGGCCGCCTGCGCCCAGGAGGGCGATTTCGGCCGCCCGAAGGCCGGCGCCTGGAACAGCCTGGTCGAGACCACCGGGACGCTGGCCGCCCGCGAGCGCGAGGAGCCGGCCTCCGCCTTCCCGCTGACCGACGAGGAGCAGACGCTGCGCGCGCGCGCCTGGCGCTTCCTGATGCCGGCGGCCCCCGAGGCCGCGTTCGTCGACGTGCTCGCCAACCTCACCCGCGCCCGCGTGCTGCCGCCCTCGTGGCGCCCGGGGGACGTCGCCGCCTATCACGACGTCCTCGTCGCCGAGCCCGCCCGCTCGCCGGTCTCGCGCTACCGCCGGCTGTCCGAGGACGCGACCGCCGACGCCCGGCTGATCCCGCCCTTCGTCGCGATCGCCGCGCGGGTGATCGACGCCGACGCCCTGCGGCTGCGCAGCCTTCCCTTCGCCAGGGCGCTCGACGATGTCGACGTGCGCAACGCCGCCATGCGGGTGGCCGAGAACCGATGCCTGATCGCCTGGGTCCGGCTCGAACTGGCCGAGCGCACCGCGCGCTACCGCTACGCGGTCGAGCACCTCGTCGTCGCGCTGCCCGGCCCGGAGGCCGTGGGGGCGGAGCGCAGCATCGGCGTGCTCGCCGCCCGCCGCGCGCTGCTCGACCCGCTGCTCCCGCGCGAGGCCGCCTTCCGCTGCGGCCTCGTGCCCGGCGAGGATGGGGCCGCGGCGTTGCCGCCGGTGCGCCCGCTGGTCGTGAAGGACTGAAAGGCGGCACGCGACGCCACGTTCCGTTGTAAGATCGTTTCGTCCTCTATAAAGAACGCCTCGGCAGGGCCGTCGGATCGCACCGCGGACCGATTCCCGGGAGGAGGGGAAGCGATGACCGAACCGAAAGCAGCGCGCACGATCGCGGCCACCAACGGCGTGGCCGAGGACACCGCGTACGGCGCCGTCATCGCCCCGATCCATCTCTCGACGACCTACAAGTTCCCGGCCTTCGAGAAGCCGGGGCCGTACGACTACTCGCGGCTGGGCAACCCGACGCGCGACCAGCTCGCCGACACCATCGCCAAGCTCGAGGGCGGCGCCCGCGCGGTCGTGGTGTCGAGCGGCATGGCGGCCCTCGACCTGGCGCTGTCGAGCCTGCGGCCGGGCGACCTCCTGATCGCCCCGCACGATTGCTACGGCGGCACGCACCGCCTGCTCAGCCTGCGCAGCGCGCGCGGGCACTACACGGTCGCCTTCGTCGACCAGAACGACCCGGCGGCTTTGGCCGCGGCCTTCGCGAGAAGGCCCAAGGTCGTGCTGATCGAGACGCCGAGCAACCCGCTGATGCGCGTCGTCGACGTCCGCCGCGTCACCGGGCTCGCCCGCGAGGCCGGCGCGCTCTCGGTGGTCGACAACACCTTCCTGTCGCCGGCCCTGCAGCGGCCCCTGGCGCTCGGGGCCGACCTCGTCGTGCACGCGACCACCAAGTTCCTCAACGGGCATTCCGACGTGGTCGGGGGCGCGGTGGTCGCGGCCGACGCCAAGGTCGGCGACGAGCTCGCCGCCTGGGCCAACACCATCGGCGTCACCGGCTCGCCGTTCGACGCCTACCTCACGCTGCGGGGCGTGCGCACCCTGTTCGTGCGGATCGAGCAGCAGCAGAAGACCGCCGGGCGTCTCGCGGCGTTCCTGGCCGGCCACCCGACCGTCGCCGCGGTGTACTATCCCGGCCTTGAGACCCATCCGGGCCACGCCCTCGCCAAGGCGCAGCAGAGCGGCTTCGGCGCCATGCTGAGCTTCGAGCTCGCGGGCGGGCGCGAGGCGGTGCGGCGGTTCGTGGCGGTGCTGCGGGTGTTCACGCTGGCCGAGTCCCTCGGCGGGGTCGAGAGCCTGATCTCGCACGCCGAGACCATGACCCATGCGGCGATGGATCCCGAGGCGCGCGCGATCGCCGGCATCACCGGCGGGCTGCTGCGGCTGTCGATCGGGCTCGAGGCGGAGGACGACCTCCTGGCCGACCTGTCCCGCGCGCTCGACGCCCTCCCGCCCGCCTGAAGGTCCGCGCGGCGGCCGCCCGCGCCGGCTCAGCCGCCGCTGCCCGGGCGTTCCGCTTCGCCGCGCATCGCGTTGAGGACGCGGCGCCGGGCCTGGGGATCGCGGATCGAGAGCCAGAGCTGCAGCAGGGACGCCAGCTCGCCGAGCTCGCCGGCCGACTGTGCTCCGGCCTCTCGCTCTCCGGCCCCTTGCGCTCCGGCCGCGAAGGCTTCCACGGGTAGCCCGAGGGCGTCGGCGATCGCTTGCAGGGAATGCACGTTGTCGTTGACCATGCCATCGGTACGAACGTACCGGTCGGAAGGTTGCCGGTTTGAATACAAAATCCATACAATTCGGCCGCGGATCGCCACACGCTTTCGTGAGGGGATCGCGTCGCGGCGCAGGCGACCGTTCTTAGGCCGGCGGATCGTCGCGCAGGATCCGCATCGCGCGTCCCTCGGCCTCGTGCCGGTGGATCGGCTCGACGCGGCCGCCGAGGTGGCGGCCGAGGAAGGCTTCGGCCCGGGCGTGGAAGGCGAGGCTGTTCTCCGGCCGGGCGAAGCCGTGGCCCTCGTCGGGGAACAGCAGGTAGGTGACCGGGATGCGCTTGGCGACGAGCGCCGCGACCATCTGGTCGGATTCCGCCTGCCGCACCCGCGGATCGTTCGCGCCCTGCGCGATCAGCAGCGGCACCCGGATCCGGTCGGCGACGTGCCAGCGCCGGCGCGCGCGGTCGACCGCGTAGGCCAGCGGGTCGGTGGTTCTCGTCGCCGTCCGTGTCCTGCAGGTAGAGCAGGTGGCGCCCGTCATAGGCCCATTCGTAGTCGCGGATGCCGCGGTGGCGGTCCGCGGTCACCGGCGCGCCGGAAGCCGGGTCGCCGGCCGGCCCGACCCAGAGGTTCAGCACGCCCTCGACCGGCGCGAGCCAGGCCAGCCGCGTCCCGTCGCGGCTGATCCGGTAGGCGGTCCGCAGCGGGTTGTCGAACAGGTGCGCCCGCGGGATCAGCTCGATCATCGAGGTCGTCCTCCCGCGCCGCCGGCCCGCGGCCGCTCCGCCCGGCATTCAGACCGGAGCGCCCCGGTTCCGCAAGCCCGGCGCTCCTCAAGGGCACCCGGCGTCGGGCCGGCCGTGCACGCGGTCGAGGGCCGTGGCCAGGGCGGTGGCCAGCGCCGGCTCCAGCGTCTGCAGCTCGGCGAGATGGGCCGTCGTCAGCTGCTGCAGCACCGCCATCGCCTTCGGCGTCAGCGTCAGCGCCATGCGGCGCCGGTCCCGGGCCTCAGCGGCCTTGGTCAGGAAGCCCTTGTCGACCATGCGCGCGACCAGCTCCGCCGCGGTCTGCGGCGCGATCAGCAGCTGCTCGGCCACGAACCCGACGGTGGGCGGCCCGTCATGCCCGGCGATCGCCAGCAGCGCCTGATGCTGCTGCGCCGGCAGGCCGACCTTGCCGGCCGCCGCCTCGCTGAAGGCGAGGAAGCGCCGCAGCTCCAGCCGGAAGCGCGCGATCGCGGCATAGGCCTCCCGCGAGAGGACGGGCCCCGCATCCGAATCCATCGGGCATCTCCGGTCAGGGGTTTAATATATCGTAATACGATATATATCGGGCGTCACCGCATCCTACAGGAGGTTCGACCGCATGCAGGCCACCCAGCCAGCCGCGCCCGCCGGGCGTCGGGTTCTCGGCGATTTCCGGACCGACCGACGCCTCGTCCGCCTCTGCGCCATGGCCGTGATCATCGGCCTCGGCAGCACGGTCGCGGCGTGGGCCCTGCTCGCGCTGATCGCCTTCGTGACGAACCTCGTCTGGTTCGGCCGGGTCGACGCGACGGCGACCTCGCTGGCGCGGGCGACGCCGTCGCTCTGGATGGTCTGCGTGCCGCCGCTCGGCGGCCTGGTCATCGGCCTGATGGCGCGGTTCGGCTCCGAGAAGATCCGCGGCCACGGCATTCCCGAGGCGATCGAGGCGATCCTGATCGGCGGCAGCCGCATGTCGCCGAAGGTCGCCGTGCTGAAGCCGGTCTCGTCCGCGATCTCGATCGGCACCGGCGGCCCGTTCGGCGCCGAGGGGCCGATCATCATGACCGGCGGCGCCATCGGCTCGCTGTTCGCGCAGTTCTTCCACTTGAGCGCCGCCGAGCGGAAGACGCTCCTCGTCGCCGGCGCCGCCGCCGGCATGACCGCGATCTTCGGCACGCCGGTCGCCGCGGTGCTGCTCGCGGTGGAGCTGCTGCTGTTCGAGTGGCGCCCGCGCAGCTTCATCCCGGTGGTGGCCGCCGCCGTCACCGCCACGATGCTGCGGCCGGCGCTGTTCGGGTCCGGCCCGCTCTTCCCCTTCGCCGCCGACCCGGTGCTGCCGTGGTGGGGGCTCGCCGCCTGCGTCGCCGTCGGCGTCGTCGCGGGGCTGCTCTCGGGCGTGCTGACGACGCTGCTCTACGCGATCGAGGACGCGTTCGAGCGCCTGCCGATCCACTGGATGTGGTGGCCGGCGCTCGGCGGCCTCGCCGTCGGCCTCGGCGGGCTGGTCGAGCCGCGCGCCCTCGGCGTCGGCTACGACGTCATCGCCGACCTGCTCGGCGGGCACATGCTGGTCCGGGCCGTCCTGCTGATCCTGCTGGTCAAGGCGGCGATCTGGCTCGTCGCGCTCTCGTCCGGCACCTCGGGCGGCGTGCTCGCGCCGCTGCTGATCCTCGGCGGGGCGATGGGCTGGCTCGTCGGGTCGGTGCTGCCGGGCGAGCCCGGGTTCTGGGCCCTGCTCGGCATGGCGGCGATGCTCGGCGGCACGATGCGGGCGCCGCTCACCGGCACGCTGTTCGCCGTCGAGCTGACCGGCGACGTCCACGCGCTGCCGGCGCTGCTGGCGGCGTCGGCGGCTGCCTACGGGGTGACGGTGCTGCTGCTCAAGCGCTCGATCCTGACGGAGAAGATCGCGCGGCGCGGCCAGCACATCACCCGCGAATACGGCATCGACCCCTACGAGCTCACCCGCGTCGCCGCGGTGATGGTGCCCGCGGTCGAGACGCTCGACGCCGGCCTGACGCTCGCCGAGGCGGTCGCGGCGGTGGAGGCGGGGCGCCACGACGCCTACCCGGTGGTGGACGGCGCGCACCGCCCCGTCGGCCTCGTCACCCGCGGCGACGCGCTGCTGTGGCGGGCGGAGGGGAACCGCGCGGGCGAGCGGCTGAGCGAGCGGGTCTCGGATGGGTCGCTGGCCGTCGTCCATCCGGGCGACGTCGCGGTGCACGCCGTCGACCTGATGCTGACGACCGGCCAGGGCCGCCTGCCGGTGACCGATGCGGAGACCGGCGCGCTGCTCGGGCTCGTCACGCGCAAGGACCTGCTGCAGGTCCGCGCCGCCGTGAACCGGTCGGAGGCCGAGCGCCGGGCCTACTTCGCGCGGAAGCGGCCGGCGCCGACGGCGTGACGTCGGCCGTTCGGCTCCACGTCAGCCGTTCGGCTTGGCGCGGCCGGCCGGTGGCGGGCTTGTCGGCGAGGGACTTGCGGGCGGCGGGCTCGCCGGCGACGCGCTGGCCGGCGCCGGGTCGGGATCCGGCTCGTCCGGGCTGTCGGTGGTGCAGGAGACCGCCTGCACCGCGTCGTTGGCGGCCTGCCGCTGGCTCGGCAGGGCGGCGATGACGCGGACCACGACGAATCCCTGGTCGCTCGGGGCGACGATGCGCACGTCGCGGCTCGGCTCGTTCTCGTCGTCGCTGGCGAGCGCCGCGTCGTACTGCGCCCGGGTCAGCACCACGAGGTCGAGGGCGCCGCGCACCGCCGCCTGGTCGGTCACCGCGTAGAAGGCGCCCTTCCGCCCGTGCACCGCCAGCGACAGCATCATCGCGCCGGTGCGGGCCGAGACCCGCATCGGGCCGTCGTCCAGGTCGTAGGCGCAGACGCCGACCGCGACCGACGGGTCGGGGATCGGCAGCCACGCCTCGGCCGGCGCCGCCTCGCCGTGGGTCGCCAGCGTGTAGACCCGCTGCGGGTGCTCCAGGCTCTCGCTGGAGCGGGCGCGGGTGAGGGCGTCGGTCTCCGACAGGGCGGGAATCGCGAGCACCGTCGCCACGTGGACGATGCCGGCGAGCGCCAGCCCGCAGGCGGTGGCGTAGATGACGCGCAGGTTCACGAGGCGCATCCCGTCCGGGTGATGGCCGGGACGGCGTCGCGGTCGAGCGTCCCGGCGCTGGCGGCCACGGGGGTGTCGTAGAGGCGCAGCGCCAGCCGGATCGGCCCGCTGGCGCGCGGGCTCGGCAGCCAGTTGCCGGGCTCGACCTCGGGGCCGAGGAGGATCGCGAAGCGCCCGTCGGCCTCGCGCAGGATCTCGGTGGCGGTGAAGCCCTCGCGCACCGGCTGGCGGCCGGGCTCGGGCGCGCCGCGGCCGGCCACCGTCAGCGTCCAGGCGCGGGCCGGCGGGGTGACGCCGGCGATGCGGTAGGTGCAGGTCGCATCGAGCGCCCGCCCGGCATCGTCGACCGCGGCGGTGAGCAGCAGACCCTCGCCGACGGCGAGCGGCACCTCGCCCCGGCGGGCGTTGACGGCGCGGGTATAGGGGTCGGCCGCGGTCGAGCCGGCCCGCGGCCACGCGGTCCAGGCCCCCACCGTGACGCCGCCGAACGGGTAGCCGCCCCGCGTCGCCCAGTCGGCGCTGGCAAGCCCGAGGCCGGCGCCGAGCGCGAGCGCGTAGAGGGCGAGCGCGGCCGGCGAGGCGCCGGAGGCGAGCTTCCGCAGGCGGCCGGCGGCCGTGCCGGTGCCCCTGTCCGCGCCCCTGTCCGCGCCTTGCCGCGGGCTCGGCTCGCGCCGCGCGTCCGCGGCCTGCGGCGCGACCGCCGTCGCGGCCGGATCGATGCCCGACGCCATGGCCGTCACCGGGTCTCGAAGCGGCCGCCGACGGAGCGGGTGCCTTCGGCGACGTCGCGGGTCGTGGCGGCCGGCGCCAGGCTCGCGCCCGGGCGCGGCTCGCCGGCGGCGGGCTTGGCCTCGCCCGCATCGGGCCGGGCCCGCTCGACGGTGCGGAACAGGCCGTTGAGGCCGCCGATCACCTCGAAGCTCCGGCGCGAGAGCTTGCCGTAGCTGGTCGCGGCCGGATCGGTCGGGGCGGCGGCGGCGGCCTGGGCGGCGGCGGCGTTCGGGGCCTTGAGCCCCGGCAGGGGCTTGAGCTCGATGCCCTGGTGGGCGACCTCGAGCACGTCGTGCCAGGCGGAGGCGGGGAGCGAGCCGCCGGTCATCTTGTTGGTCGAGGTGTGGTCGTCGTTGCCGAACCAGACCGCGGCGACGTAGTTGCCGGTGTAGCCGACGAACCACGCGTCGCGGTAGGCGTTCGTGGTGCCGGACTTGCCCGCGACTTTCATGCCCTCGAGCTGCGCGCGGCGGCCGGTGCCCTCCTCGACCACCTTGTTCAGCATGTAGTTCATGTCGGCCACGACCTGGGTCGAGAGCACCTGCTCGGGCTTCTCGTCGTCGTGCCGGTAGATCACCTCGCCGCTGGAGTTCTTCACCTCGGAGGCCGCGTAGGGCTTCGCCTTGCGCCCGCCGTTGGCGAACACCGCGTAGGCCGCGGCCTGGTCGATCACCGTGACCTCGGCCGAGCCGATCGGCAGCGAGACGGAATCGACCAGCGGGGTGGTGATGCCCATGCGGTGGGCCGTGTCGATGATCTTGGCGCGGCCCGCCTTCGCCGCCGGGAAGTCGCCCTTGATCCCGAGGCCCTTGCCGATGGCGATCGAGACCTTGATCGGGATCGTGTTGATCGATTTGGCCACCGCGAGCCACATCGGCTGGCGCCCGGAATAGGAGCGGCCGTAATTCTGCGGGCACCAGTTGCCGAGGCAGACGGGGCTGTCGACGACCACCGTGTCCGGCCGGAACAGGCCCGAGCTCAGCGCCGCCGCGTAGACGTAGGGCTTGAACGACGAGCCGGGCTGGCGCAGCGCGTCGGTGGCGCGGTTGAACTGGCTCTCGCCGTAATCGGCGCCGCCGACCATCGCGCGCAGGGCGCCGTCGGGATCGAGGATCACCATCGCCGCCTCGTCGACGTCGTAGGCCTCGCCGGACTTGCGCAGGATGTCGGCCACCACCTGGTCGGCGCGCTTCTGGATGCCGAGGTCGAGCGGCGTCTTCACCGTCAGCACCCGGTCGCTCTTGAACTTGCCCGCGTCGGCCATGGCCTTGATCTCGCCGAAGGCCCAGTCGAGGTAGTAGTCGGCGGTGATGTCGCGGGTGCGCGTCACCGGCGTCGCCGGGTTGCGCAGCGCCGTCTGGATCTGCCCCTCGGTGACGAAGCCGGCCTCGACCATGTTGTGCAGCACGTCGACGGCGCGCGCGCGGGCCGCCGGAAGGTTGACGCTCGGCGCGTACTTGCTCGGCGCCTTGAACAGGCCGGCCAGCATCGCGGCCTCGGCCAGGCTGATGTCCTTCAGCGGCTTGCCGAAATAGTAGTCCGCCGCCGCCACCGCGCCGAAGGTGCCGCCGCCCATGTAGGCACGGTCGAGGTAGAGCTTCAGGATCTCGTTCTTGGTCAGGTGGCTCTCGAGCCACAGGGCCAGGAAGGCCTCGTTGATCTTGCGCTCCAGCGAGCGCTCGTTGGTGAGGAACAGGTTCTTGGCGAGCTGCTGCGTGATCGACGAGCCGCCCTGGGTGTTGCCGCCGCCGCGCGAGTTGTTGACCAGCGCCCGCATCGTGCCGATCGGGTCGATGCCCCAGTGCTCGTAGAAGCGCCGGTCCTCGGTCGAGACCAGGGCCTTGATCATGATGTCGGGGAATTCGTCGAGCTTGAGCGAGTCGTCGTGCTTGATCCCGCGCCGCCCGACCTCGGTGCCGTAGCGGTCGAGGAAGGTGACCGCGAGGTCCTGCTGCTTCAGCCAGTTGTCGCTGGTGAGGTTGAAGGCGGGCTGCGCCATCGCCAGCATCAGGATCGCAGCCCCGGTGCCGAGCGTCGTGGCTTCGCTCGTCAGGTCGAGCGCGACCCGCTTCCAGCCGCGGAAGGCGAAGACCTTCATCCGCTCCTGGAAGCGGCCGTAGGCCGCGCCGCCGGAGACGCCGCTGTCGTAGAGGCCCGCATTGACCCACGCGTCGAAGGCCAGCGACGCGTGCCTGATGCGGGTGAGAAGACGAGAGACGTTCGGCAGGCGCACGACGGGGTTCCGGCTCCTAGAGACGCCTCGACGGACCCGCGGACGACGGGGCCGTGCCCCTCTCTACCAAGCCGCGGGGCCTTTCGCGAGATGGAACGCGGCCCTCGCGGCGATGGGTCCGGCGGGCGCCCGAGAAAGGTCGCGTCAACCTTGATGCGGGATTGGGGCGGCCCCGGGGCGAGGTTGCGCGGCCGGCGCCCATGCGGCACAGGAGAGCGCTTCAGCCCTTGAGACACGAGAGGTGTTCCCGATGGGGAACCCCAAGCCCGCCCCCGCGGGTGCCGCCCTGCCGTTCTGGCGGGAGAAATCCCTCGATGCGATGACGCCGGCCGAGTGGGAGAGCCTGTGCGACGGCTGCGGCCGCTGCTGCCTGCTCAAGCTCGAGGACGACGACACCGGCGAGGTCCACCACACCGACGTCGGCTGCACGCTGCTCGACGGCCACCATTGCCGCTGCCGCGACTACGCCAAGCGCCAGGTCCGCGTGCCGGACTGCGTCCGCCTCACGCCGGAGGCGGTGCGCACGATCCCGTGGCTGCCGCCCACCTGCGCCTACCGCCTGGTCCGCGACGGCGAGCCGCTGTTCGACTGGCACCCGCTGATCTCGGGCTCGCGCAACAGCGTCCACGACGCCGGCATCTCGATCCGCGGCCGGATGGCCGGCAACGAGGAGGAGTTCTCCGACGACGAGCTCCCGGACCGGATCGTCGACTGGCCGACGGCGATGCCGGGCGAGGAGGGGTAGGGGCCGGGCTGGTCCGTGATGACCCGCCGCGCCGTTCGTTGAGGTCGCGGCCCCGGCGGTCTATGCACGGGCCCCATGGACCTCCTCCAAGCTTCCGCGAGTCGATCCCCGGCTCCCCTCGCCTGCAAGCGGCCGTCTTCCAAGGCGGCGGCGCCGTTCCTGCCCATGAGCCGCGCCGAGATGGACGCGCTCGGGTGGGAATCCTGCGACATCGTCCTGGTGACGGGCGACGCCTATGTCGACCATCCCAGCTTCGGCATGGCCATCATCGGCCGGCTGCTCGAGGCGCAGGGATTCCGGGTCGGCATCATCGCGCAGCCCGACTGGCAATCGGCGGAGCCGTTCAAGGCCCTGGGCCGGCCGGCGCTGTTCTTCGGCGTCACCGGCGGCAATCTCGACTCGATGGTGAACCGCTACACGGCGGACCGTCGCCTGCGCCACGACGACGCCTACACCGCGGGCGGGGAGGGCGGCCGGCGCCCGGACCGCTCGACCATCGTCTACACGCAGCGCTGCCGCGAGGCGTACAAGGACGTGCCGATCATCCTCGGCGGCATCGAGGCCTCGCTCCGCCGCATCGCCCATTACGATTACTGGTCCGACAAGGTGCGCCGCTCGATCCTCGCGGATGCGAAGGCCGACCTGCTGCTCTACGGCAATGCCGAGCGCGCCGTGGTCGAGGTGGCGAACCGCCTCGCGGCCGGCGCGGCGGCGCACGAGCTCGACTCGGTCCGGGGCGTCGCCCTGTTCCGCCGCGTGCCCGCGCACTACGCCGAGCTGCCCGCCGACGACCTCGATTCGGCCGACGAGGCCGCGATGCGCCGCCCCGGCGAGACCGTGATCCGGCTCCCCGCCTACGACGAGGTCAAGGACGACAAGGAGGCCTATGCCCGCGCCTCGCGGGTGCTGCACCGGGAGGCCAACCCCGGCAACGCCCGCCCCCTCGTCCAGCGCCACGGCGACCGCGACCTGTGGCTGAACCCGCCGCCGATCCCGCTCTCCAGCGAGGAGATGGATGCGGTCTACGACCTGCCCTACGCCCGCGCCCCGCATCCCGCCTACGGCGACGCGAAGATCCCCGCCTGGGACATGATCAAGTTCTCCGTGACGATCATGCGCGGCTGCTTCGGCGGCTGCACCTTCTGCTCGATCACCGAGCACGAGGGCCGCGTCATCCAGAACCGCTCGGAAGGCTCGATCCTGCGCGAGATCGAGCGGATCCGCGACAAGACCCCGGGCTTCACCGGCGTGATCTCGGATGTCGGCGGGCCGACGGCGAACATGTACCGGATGGCCTGCAAGGACCCGAAGATCGAGGCGGCGTGCCGGCTGCCGTCCTGCGTCTTCCCGGACATCTGCCCGAACCTGAACACCTCGCACGACGACCTGATCCGGCTCTATCGCAAGGTCCGCGAGGTCAAGGGCGTCAAGAAGGTGATGGTGGCCTCCGGCGTGCGCTACGACCTCGCGGTCCGGAGCCCCGAATACGTCGAGGAGCTCGTGACCCATCACGTCGGCGGCCGGCTGAAGATCGCCCCCGAGCACACCGAGCGCGGCCCCCTCGACCTGATGATGAAGCCGGGGATCGGCACCTACGACCGCTTCAAGGAGATGTTCGACGCCGCCGCCGAGAAGGCCGGCAAGAAATACTACCTGATCCCGTACTTCATCGCGGCCCATCCGGGCACGACCGACCAGGACATGATGAACCTCGCCGTCTGGCTCAAGAAGAACGACTACCGCGCCGATCAGGTGCAGACGTTCCTGCCCTCGCCGATGGCGACCGCCACGACGATGTACCACACCGAGATCAATCCGTTGCAGGGCGTGCGGCGCGGCGGCAGCGAGCCGGTCGACGCGATCAAGGGGATGCGCCAGCGCCGGTTGCACAAGGCGTTCCTGCGCTACCACGACCCCGAGAACTGGCCCCTGCTGCGCGAGGCGCTGCGGGCGATGGGCCGCGCGGATCTCATCGGGCCGCGGCCGGACCAGCTCGTCCCGCTCTCGCAGCCGCCGGGAACGGGCCTGGGCAAGGCGGGCGGCCAGCCGCGACCCGGGCGCCATCCGGGCGCGCCGCGTTTCACCACGAAGGGCGTGCCGCTGCGGAAGTGACGGCCGCGCGCATCGGGCGTTCCATGTCGGGATCGAGCGCCGAGCGCGGTTCCATCCGCCCCCGGATCGTCCCCCGGGCCGGCACGCTGCGACGGCGTCAGGCTCTGCCGAAACGAGGGGTTCCCATGCCACGCATCCTCCACGCCGCAGCCCTCCTCCTCGCCCTCGGCGCGGGCGCGGCCGAGGCCAGGGTCGTCCGCCTGGAGATCGCGTCCAAGCAGCCCTACGGCACGTTCGCGGCGGGGGCCTATGCGCGCTGGGAGGGGCGCGTCGTCGGCGATCTGGCGCCCGGCGAGGCCGGCATTCCCGATCTCGACAGGGCGACGCGCAACGCCGCCGGCAGGGTCGAGTACGCGGCGCGGGTGATCCTGTTCCTGCCGGTCGATGCGGCCGCCGGCAACGGCGCGCTGCTGGTCGACGTGCCCAATCGCGGCAAGGCCTACGCCCACGCGCTCTACAACAGCCCGCGGGCGCTGCCGATGGCGTCGGGCAACCTCGATGCCGGCACCGGCTTCCTGGAGGATCGCGGCTACCGGGTCGCCGAGGTGTACTGGGAGCTCGGCCAGGGCGCCGACCTGCCGTCCTTCACCGACGGCGAGGGACAGCGGCGCTTCGTCGAGGGGATCGGCTTCGCCATCGTGCGCGATACGGCCGACTTCCTCGCCCACGCGGCGGCCGATGCCGCGGGCACGCCGAACCCGCTCGCCGGCAGCGTGAGCCGGACGCTCGCCACCGGCAAGTCGCAGGACGGGCGCTTCCTGAAGACCTTCCTGCTGCACGGCTTCAACCGCGCCGACGGCCGGCGCGTCTTCGACGGGATGCACGTCTTCGTCTCGGGCGCGGGGCTGCTGCCGATCCTGCGATCGGGCACCGGGCCGGGATCGAGCGCCGACGGCGCGCCGAATTTTGCCGATCCGGAGTTTCCCGGCGTCCACGACGGGCCGCTGACCATCGGCGCGATCGTCGCCGCGGCCGAGGCGCGGGGCGAGGTGGCGCCGAAGGCGATGCTCCTGAATTCGACCACGGATTACGCGTCGCTGCGCGCCTCGCTCGGCCGCACCGGCGCCACCGGCACCGAAGACCTCGCGCTGCCGGCCAACGTCCGGATGTACGACGTCGCCGGCGCCTCGCACGTCACCGTGGTCCGGGCCGAGGCCTGCAGCCTGCCGCCGGGCCGCCTCGACTGGGCTCCCGTGGCCCGGGCCACGCTCCAGCGCCTCGACGGCTGGGTCGCGCAAAACCTCGCCCCGCCCGGGACCCGGCTGATGCCGCTGGTGCCGGCCACCGGCGACGCGAGCGTGCTGCAGGCGCCCAGGACCCTGCAGGGGGCGGTCGTCCAGGTGCCGCGGCGCGACGCCGACGGCAATCCCGTCGGCGGCGTGCGCCTGCCCGACATCGTGGCGCCGCTCGGCGTCCACGGCCTGCAGAACGCGCCGCTGTCCACCTTCACCTGCTCGCTCGTCGGCGCCTACCGGCCCTTCCCGCGACGGGCGACCGAGGGCGGGCCGCCGTCGCTGGCCGAGCGCTACCGGAGCCAGGCCGACTACGTGAACCGGGTGCGCGAGGCGGCCCGGGAGGCCGAGGCCCAGGGCTTCCTGCTGCGGGAGGATGCGGCGGTCATCGTCGACGCCGCCGCCGCGGACCCGATTTTCGGCGGGACGGGGCCGACGGCGGCCCCGCGCTGATTGCGGCCGGCGGGGCGGGTGCTACGGTCCGCCCGGCATTTGCGCCACGCGAATCGCCGGCTCGGCCCCGAGGGGCCGACCGGCGCGACAGGGCGAGGACGATCATGCTAGGATCGGGGTTCGGGCGTCGGATCGGCCTGCTGGCCGGGCTCCTGATCGCGGCGCCGTCGACGACGCCGTCCTTCGCGCAGGCGCCGGCGCCCGCCGCCCGTGCCGTCCCCAGGCCGGCGCCCGCGGCCCGGCCCGCACCGGCGATCGCAAGGACCTTCGTGCGCGAGGGGCTGGCGAGCGCGGCCGTGCGGCTCGAAACGTCGCTGAAGGGCGAGGCCGCCGGCGCGCTCAAGGGGCCCGGGCAATCCCGCCGCGCCGCCGAGGCGCTGCTCGCCGACGAGAAGGCCGCCGAGGCGCTGCCGCCCTTCGCCGCCGCGGTGGCGGCCGACCCGTCCGACGTCCAGGCCTGGCTCGGCTACGCGCGGGCGGCCGACGCGGTCGCCGGCGACGACGAGAACAAGGATTACGAGGGCCGCGCGCGCCTGCGCGGCCGGGCCCCGGCCGCCGCCTACCAGGCCTACCAGCGCGCGCGGAGCGCGCCCGAGGCGGCCGAGGCCCTGGCGCTGCTCGCCGAGATCCAGGGCGGCCGGGCGGAGTGGCGCCCGGCGCTCGAAGCCTACGGGGCGAGCCTGGCCCTGAACGACGTGGCGCCCGTGCGCGAGGCCTACGAGACGATGCGCGCCGAGCACGGCTTCCGCATCCTCGACTACAAGGTCGACGCCGACGCCGCCGCCCCGCGGGTGTGCTTCACCTTCTCCGAGCCGCTGGCGGCCAAGGCCGACTTCGCCCCCTTCGTCGCGGTGTCGGGCGCGACCAACGCCGCGGTCACGGCCGAAGGCTCCCAGGTCTGCGTCGACGGGCTGAAGCACGGCGGCTCCTACGCCTTCGTCGTGCGCCAGGGCCTGCCCTCCGCGGTGGGCGAGAGCCTGCTGAAGTCGGCCGACTACGAGGTCTACGTCCGCGACCGCGCCCCCCAGGTGCGCTTCACCGGCCGCAACTACGTCCTGCCCCGCACCGGGCAGGCGGGGGTGCCGCTGGTCTCGGTCAACGCGCCGAAGGTCGACGTCGAGGTGCTGCGCATCGGCGACCGCGGCCTGCTGCCGTCGCTGCGGTCGGAGGAGTTCCTCGGCCAGCTCAACGGCGCCACCGCCCGGACCATCGCCGCGCAGAAGGGCGTCCAGGTCTGGAAGGGCACGCTCGACACGGCCAAGGCCGAGGTCAACCAGGAATCGGTCACCGCCTTCCCGGTGCTCCAGGCGGTGGGCCGGCTCGAGCCCGGCCTCTACGTGATGCTGGCGCAGGCCTCGGGCACCGCCGCGACCGCGGCGGGCGAGGATGGCGGCTACGAGGCCAAGGCGACGCAGTGGTTCGTGGTCTCCGATCTCGGGCTCACCGCCTTCAAGGGCCGCGACGGCGTCCACGTCTTCGCGCGCTCGCTCGCCAGCGCGACGGTGGTCGCGAACGCCGAGATCCGCCTGATCGCCCGCAACAACGAGGTGCTGGCCGCGCGCCGGACCGACGCGAGCGGCCACGCCGCCTTCGATCCGGGGCTCGCCCACGGCGAGGGCGGCGTCGCCCCGAGCCTGGTGGTGGCGCAGGTCGGCGACGATTACGGCTTCCTCGACCTCGACCTCGCCGCCTTCGACCTCACCGACCGCGGCGTGAAGGGCCGGGCCGACGCCGGCTCGATCGAGGCCTACGTCTTCCCCGAGCGCGGGGTCTACCGCTCCGGCGAGACCGTGCAGATCACCGCGCTCCTCCGCGACGGGCAGGGCAAGGCGGTGCCGAGCCTGCCGCTGACCCTGGTGGTCAAGCGCCCCGACGGCGTCGAGTACCGCCGCGTCTCGGTGGCCGACCAGGGCCTCGGCGGGCGGGCGCTGCCGCTGCCGCTGCTCTCGGGCGCGATGCACGGCACCTGGCGGATCCAGGCCTTCACCGATCCGAAGGCGCCCGCCGTCGGCGAGGCCTCGTTCCTGCTCGAGGACTACGTCCCCGAGCGGCTCGAGGTGACGCTGAAGCCCGAGCAGCCGAGCCTGCGCCGGGGCGAGGCCGCCCGGGTCGCTGTGGCGGCGCGCTACCTCTACGGCGCGCCGGGCTCGGGCCTCGACGTCTCGGGCAGCGTCACCGTGCAGGCGGCGGCCGCGAGCGGCATCAAGGGCCTGGACGGCTTCTCGGTCGGCCTCGACGACGAGGCGATCGAGGCCTCGACCCAGGAGATCGAGGCGCGCGCCGCCACCGACGCCAAGGGCGAGGCCGTGGTCGCGGTGCCGGTGCAGGCGCTGGCCGCGCCGCGCCCGGTCGAGGCCAAGATCACGCTCGCGGTCGGCGAGCCCGGCGGGCGGGCGCTGTCGCGCAGCCTCACCCTGCCGATCCTGCCCGAGGGCCCGGTGCTGGCGATCCGCAAGGGCTTTGGCGACGACCTGCCCGTCGGCGGCACCGCCGGCTTCGACGTGGTGATGGCCGCGCCCGACGGCACGCGCCTGGCGCAGGCCGGCGCGACCTGGACGCTGTCGCGGCTGGAGCAGACCTACCAATGGTACCGCGCCGACGGCCGCTGGTCGTTCGAGCCGGTGAAGTCCGTGCGCCGGGTCGCCGACGGCACCCTCGACCTGAAGGCCGACGCGCCGGCCAAGGTGGCCCAGGCGCTCGGCTTCGGGAAGTACCGCCTCGAGGTCAGCGCGCCGGGCCGGCCGGGGGCTGCGGCCTCCGTCAGCTTCAGCGTCGGCTGGGGCGGCTCGGAGACGGCCGAGGTGCCCGACCTCCTCGACCTCACCCTCGACAAGGCGGCCTACACCGCCGGCGACACCCTGCAGGCGCGGCTGAACCCGCGCTTCAAGGGCCGCGCCACCGTCACGGTGGTCGGCGACCGGCTGCAGGCGGTGCTCGACGTGGACGTGCCGGAGGGCGGCGCCACGGTGTCGATCCCGGTCAAGGCCGAATGGGGCGCCGGCGCCTACCTCGTCGCTACCGCCTACCGGCCGCTCGACCAGGCCGCCAAGCGCCTGCCGGGCCGGGCGCTGGGGCTGGCGTGGTTCTCGGTCGACCGGGCCGAGCGGGCGCTGACGGTCTCGGTCGAGGCCCCGGAGAAGACGCGCCCGCGCCAGGACCTGACCCTGCCGATCCGGCTCGCGGGGCTCAAGGCCGGCGAGGCGGCCCGCGTCACCGTGGCGATGGTCGACGTCGGCATCCTCAACCTCACCCGCTACGAGGCGCCGAACCCGGTCGCCTACTTCCTCGGCCAGAAGGCGCTCGGACCCGAGATCCGCGACCTCTACGGGTACCTGATCGACGGGATGCAGGGGACGCTGGGCGCGATCCGCTCCGGCGGCGACGGCGCCGGCGGGGAGCTGGCCGACGCGCCGCCGACCCAGGCGCCGCTCGCGCTCTATTCCGGGGTGGTGACGGTGGCCCCCGACGGCAGCGCCAGCGTCACCTTCCCGGTGCCGGCCTTCAACGGCACCGCGCGGGTGATGGTCACCGCCTGGAGCGGCAGCCGCGTCGGCCAGGCCTCGGCCGACGTGATCGTGCGCGATCCCGTGGTCGTCACCGGCACGCTGCCGCGCTTCCTCAATGCCGGCGACCGCTCCCGCGTCTTCCTCGCGCTCGACAACGTCGAGGGGCAGGGCGGCGACTACACCCTCGACCTCGACCTGTCGGGGCCGGTGCTGGTCGGGGCGCAGGCGGTGCGCACGACGATGCGGCTGGAGGCGGGCGCCAAGGGGCAGCTCGTGGTGCCGATCACCGCGGCCGGGCCCGGCACCGCGAGCCTCGACCTGACGCTCTCCGGCCCGGGCCTCGCCGCGGGCGTCGGCCAGCGCTTCACGCTTCCCGTCTCGCCCGGCACCGGCGCGCTGGTGCGGCGCGAGATGCGCACGCTGGCGCCCGGCGCGAGCCTGCAGCTCTCCGGGGACCTGCTCGCCGACATCCTGCCCGGCACCGGCACCGTCTCGGTGGCGGCCGGCGCGCTGCCGGGCATCGACGTGCCGGCGCTGCTGCTGGCGCTGGACCGCTACCCCTACGGCTGCTCCGAGCAGGTGGTGAGCCGGGCGATGCCGCTGCTCTACGTCAACGCGCTCGCGGCCAAGGACAGGCTGGCCATCGACGACACCGTCGACGCCCGCATCCGCGAGGCGATCGAGCGGGTGCTGTCGCGCCAGGATGCGAGCGGCGATTTCGGGCTGTGGTCGGCGCAGGGGTCGAACGACCTCTGGCTGTCGGCCTACGTCACCGACTTCCTGACGCGGGCCCGCGAGCGCGGCTTCGCCGTGCCGCAGGTGGCGTTCGGCCAAGCCCTCGACCGCCTGCGCAACGCGGTCGCCAACGCCACGGAGGTGCGCGACGGCGGCACCGACCTCGCCTACGCGGCCTACGTGCTGGCCCGGAACGGCCGCCCGGTGATGGGGGACCTGCGCTACCTCGCCGACACCAAGCTCGCCGACTTCGCCACCCCCCTCGGGCGGGCGCAGATCGCGGCGGCCCTGGCGCTCCTCGGCGACCGCGGCCGCGCCGCCAAGGCGATGGAGTCCGCGCTGACGGCGCTCCGGTCCGAGCGCGACAGGCAGAGCTACCGCGCCGATTACGGCTCGCGCCTGCGCGACGGCGCCGGCCTGCTGGCGCTCGCCGCCGAGACCGGTTTCTCGCAGGCCGCGCTGACCCCGGTCTCCGCGGTGCTTGTCGAGGAGCGCGCCTCCGGGCGGGTCACCAGCACGCAGGAGAACACCTGGATGGTGCTGGCGGCCCAGGGCCTGACGCAGGAAGCCGACGCGCTGTCCTTCACCGTCGACGGCGCGCCCCAGGCCGGCCCGCTGGCGCGGAGCTACCGGGCGGCGGCGCTGGAGCGGCCGGTGGCGATCGCCAACACCGGCCGGGCGCCGGTGCAGGTGGTGGTCGGCGTCTCGGGCAATCCCGTGTCGCCCGAGCCGGCCGACGCGCGCGGCTACGCCATCGAGCGGAGCTATCACCGCCTCGACGGCAGCGTCGTCGACCCCGCCCGCGGCATCCGCCAGAACGACCGCCTCGTGGTGGTGCTGAAGGTGACGGAGGCCAAGGCCAGCGCCGGCCGCCTGCTGCTGGTCGACCGCCTGCCTGCGGGCCTCGAGATCGACAACCCGAAGCTCCTCGACGCCGACGCGCTCACCGGCCTCGCCTTCGCGAAGTCCGACGTGCAGCCGGTCCACACCGAGTTCCGCGACGACCGCTTCGTGGCCGCCTACGACCGCTCGCCCGAGCAGTCGGCCTTCTTCACCGCCGCCTACACCGTCCGCGCGGTCTCGCCCGGCACCTACGTCCATCCCGGCGCGACCATCGAGGACATGTACCGCCCCGAACGCTTCGGCCGCACCGCGTTCGGCTCGGTCGAGATCGGGGCTTCGAAGTAGGGATGGGCGGCTGCCCGCGCGTCCCTCCCCCCTCTGCGGGGGAGGGGACCCTGCGTGGCAGGGGGGGACAGGGGAGCGCCGTATCCGGAAAGGTCGCTCCCCTCTCCCGACCCCTGCTCACGCAGGGGCCACCCTCCCCCGCCGAGGGGGGAGGGACGTGGCGGGGGTTTGTCATCATCATCGCGATTCTCGTCGCCATCCCCCTTCTCGCCCTCTGGCGCTTCGCCGCCGCGCTGCCGCCCCTCGACCTGGCGCAGGCGGACCTGCGCTCCACCATCGTGGTCGACGCCCGCGGGACCCTGCTGCGCCCGTTCGCGACGCCGGACGGGCGCTGGCGGCTGCCGGTGACGGCGGCGTCCGTCGACCCGCGCTATCTCGCGATGCTCACGGCCTACGAGGACCGGCGCTTCGCCGACCATCCCGGCATCGACCCGGCGGCGACGCTGCGCGCCGCGTGGCAATGGCTGGCGCACGGACGGATCGTCTCCGGCGGCTCGACCCTGTCGATGCAGGTCGCCCGCCTGGTCGAGCCGCGCGCCGAACGCTCGCTCGCCGCAAAGCTCCGGCAGATGGTCCGCGCGGTCGCGCTCGAGCGGCGCTTCGGCAAGGCCGGCGTGCTCGACCTCTACCTCGCGCTCGCGCCCTATGGCGGCCCGGTCGAGGGCGTGCGGGCGGCGGCGCTCGCCTATTTCGGCCGCGAGCCGGCCCGGCTCTCGTTCGCCGAAGCCGCCCTCCTCGTCGCCCTGCCGCAGGCGCCCGAGACCCGCCGGCCGGACCGCTTTCCCGCCAACGCCCGCCGGGCGCGGGACCGGGTGCTCGACATCGTCGCCGCCCGCGGCGCGATCACGCGCAGCGAGGCCGCCGCCGCCAAGGCCGAGCCGGTGCCGGACCTGCGACGCCCGTTCCCGATGGCGGCGGCGCACGCGGCGGAGGCGGCGGTCGCCGCCGACCCGTCGGCGAGCGTGCTGCGCCTGACCCTCGACGGCCGGCTCCAGGCGAGCCTCGAGCAGCTGGCGACGGAGCGCGCGCAGGCCGCGGGGCCTGGCCTGTCGGCGGCGATCCTGGCGATCGACAACCGCACCGGCGCGGTGCTCGCCCAGGTCGGCAGCGCCGGCTACCGCGACGCCGCGCGCCGCGGCGCCATCGACATGACGCTGGCGGTGCGCTCGCCGGGCTCGGCGCTCAAGCCCTTCATCTACGCGCAGGCCTTCGAGAGCGGGCTCGCCCATCCCGAGACGCTGCTCGACGACCGCCCGGCCCGGTACGCGGCCGCCTACGCGCCCGAGAACTTCGACCTCACGTATCAAGGCACCGTCACCGCCCGCCGCGCCCTGCAGCTCTCGCTCAACGTGCCCGCCGTCGCGTTGATGGAGGCGGTCGGCCCGGCCCGCTTCATCGCCCGCCTCAGGGCCGCCGGCGCCGCGATCCTGCTGCCGCGCGACGCCGCGCCGGGCCTACCCGTGGCGCTGGGCGGCCTCGGGATCACGCTGACCGACCTCGCCCGGCTCTATGCCGGCCTCGCCCGCGGCGGCGCGATGCCCGACCTGATCCGCCGCGCCGACCGGCCGGCGCCGCCCGACTCCGCGCGCCGCGTCGCCGAGCCGGTGGCGGCCTGGTACGTCGCCGACATCCTGCGCGGCGCACCGCCCCCCGAGAACGCGCTGCCCGGCCGCATCGCCTACAAGACCGGCACCTCGTTCGGCTATCGCGACGCCTGGGCGGCCGGGTTCGACCGGCGGGTGACGATCGCGGTCTGGGTCGGGCGGCCGGACGGCGCCGCGGTGCCGGGCCTCGTCGGGCGCGCGGTCGCCGCGCCTATCCTGTTCGACGCGTTCGCGCGCTTCGGCGGCGAGCCGGAGCCGGTGGCGCAGCCGCGCGACGCGCTGGTCACCACGTCGGCCTGCCTGCCGCCGCCGCTCCGCCACATCCGCCGCGACGCCCCCAAGACCCTGGCCGCCGCCGATACCGCGCCCCTGAAGATCGCCTACCCGCCCGACGGCGCCCGGATCGATCTCGGGCTTCAGGATCACCCGGGCGAGGCGGCGCAGCAGGAGCGCCTCGCCCTGAAGGCGCTGGGCGGCGTACCGCCGCTGACCTGGATGGTCGGCGGCCGCCCGGTGGCCGATTCCCCCCGCCGACAGTCCGAATGGGTCCCCGACGGCGCCGGCTTCGCCCGCATCTCGGTCCTCGACGCGACCGGCGCGAGCGACAGCGTCGTGGTGCGGCTGGAATAGGCGCGCCGGCATCCCGGTGCCGGTCGTGCGCGTCGCACGCCTCCAGAGGTTTGCCGGGCCTGCGGGCGCGCTCGCCGAGCCGGGCGCATGGGACGGGCGCAGACCGCCTTCGCGACGAGCCTCCACGCGGAGGACCGAGCGGATCGGGCGCCCGATTGCACCGCGTGTCGCCCGATCCTATGGCGATCGTGGCGGCGGCCTCGTCCAAGGCGAAGGTTCAGGCCGTGCTGGCGCGGGCGCAGGAGAGCGGCCTGATCGCGAAAAAAGGCGGGCGGATTTCCGGGCGCGTGTCGCCGGAACTGATCGAGCGCGCGAAAGCCCGCACCGGCATCCGGTCGGACACCGAGCTGGTGGAGTTCGCCCTGGCCAACCTGGCGATCGAAGACGATTTCGCCGACGTGTTTCGAGCGTTGAGAGGCACGGTCGATCCCGGGCTGGACCTCGGATTCTAGCGCGTGGCGTTCGACTTCCGGTCCGCCGAGCGGGTTCGGAGGCAGGCTCCGGTCAGGACCCTGGGACGCCGACCCGACGACCGTCTTCCGTTTCTCGGGACCGAGGCATCGGCCGGGAACGCCCTTCTCCTCGATACCTGCGTCTACATCGACCAGATGCAGGGCAGGGCGCCCGCGATCGTCGCGGACCTGCTCGCGATCCGGCTGGTGAACCACCGCACTGTCGCCGTCCAGGAGCTGATGCATGCGGTCGGCGTGCTGGATCCGGGCGACGCCCGGACCGAGGGCGCCGTCGCGGCGATCGAAGCGGCGATCGATGCCATGCCGGCGCATCGCCTGTTCGGGCCGGATGCCGACATCCTCGCCCAGGCCGCCGTGTATGCGGGCATCCTCGCGCGGGTTCAGGGCTACGGCCGCGACGAGCGGATGAAGGCCCTCCACGACTGCGTGCTGTTCGTGCAGGCGATGAAGCACGGGTTCGCCGTGCTGACCCGCAACGTGCGCGAGTTCGACGCCCTGCTTCAGATGCGGGCGGACGGGCGGGTGCTGTTCTACCGGACCTGAGGGCGCGCGCGGGGCGGCGGACCGAGCCGGGCGCCTGCCGCTCCGGTCCGAGGGCCGGCCGGCGATCGGCTTGCCGCGTCGCGCCTCCCCCGTAACCCTTTGCAAAGGCGGATGTGGCGTCTATCCGTGCGGGCAGGGCCGCCCCGCGGCCGAGTTCCGCGTCGCCAAGCCCGCGGCCGAGTTCCGCGTCGCCAAGCCGGACGACCAAGTCCGAAGACCAAGTCCGAAGAAAACGCCCGGAGCGTGCCATGAATGCCGTGACCCTCGACGCCCTCGACCTCTCCGCGCTGCTGTGCTCCCGCGTCTGCCACGACGTGATCAGCCCCGTGGGCGCGATCGTGAACGGGCTCGAGGTGCTGGAGGACGACCAGGACGAGTCGATGCGCGAGTTCGCCCTCGACCTGATCCGCAAGAGCGCGCGCCACGCCTCCGCCCGCCTGCAATTCGCCCGGATCGCCTTCGGCGCGGCGGGCTCGGCCGGCGCCTCGATCGACCTCGCCGACGCGGAGAAGGTCTCGCGCGGCATGTTCTCCGACGAGAAGACCCAGCTCAGCTGGAGCGCGCCGGTGGCGCTCTACCCGAAGAACAAGGTCAAGCTGCTCCTCAACCTCGTGATGATCGCCACCGGCGCGATCCCGCGCGGCGGCCTGCTCGACGTGACGGTGACCGGCGACGGCGAGGCGCCGACCCTGGTGCTGGTCGCCAAGGGCTCGCATGCCCGCATCCCGCCCCATGTCGAGGCGCTGATCGCCGGCACGCCCGAGAACGGCGTCGTCGATGCCCACGGCATCCTGCCCTACTATGCCGGCCTCGTCGCCCGCGCCGCCGCCATGAACGTGCGCTTCTCCATCGAGGGCGACACCGTGACGATCCGCTCGGAGCCGGTCGCCGCCGCGGTCGAGCCGGTGATCGAGACCGCCCCGGAAAGCTCCGAGGACGACCGCCCCTCCGACAGCGAGCCGTCCGACACCCTGCTCGCCTGAGAAGCGCCGCCGTTTCCCTCCCCCCGACGGATCTCGGGCCCGCCCGAGATCCGCACCCCGTGTGCCCGAGGTGGGGGGAGCCCAGCTTGGGTGCGGGGGAGGGAAGGCGTGCGCCACACACGTGCGAGACGCACGCGGGAGATCTGCCGCGCTGCGTCACATTGAGCGCGTGCGCGACTCCCGGGAAACTTGGCCGGCGGGCGCCGGGTCTCTCCCATAGGCGCGGCCGGGCTCCGGCCGCCGATCAGGAGATCCGAACATGGCCCTCGACACGCGCGACATCTACGTCACGGCGCTGAAGAACACGCATGCCCTGGAGATGCAGGCGCTCCAGATCATGGAGCGTCAGGTCGAACGGCTGCAGAACTATCCCGAGATGGAGGCGGCGCTCCGCCGCCACATCGACGAGACCCACGGCCAGCGCACCCGCCTGGAGGAGGCGCTGCACGGCCTCTCCGAGAGCCCCTCGGCGCTCAAGGAGGGCTTTCTCGGCTTCGTCGGCAACATGATGGCGCTCGGGCACGCCCCGGCCCAGGACGAGATCCTGAAGAACGCCTACGCCAACCACGCCTTCGAGAACTTCGAGATCGCCGCCTACACCTCGCTGCTGGCGATCGGCGAGGCGGCGGGCCAGCAGGGCCATGCCGCGGCCTTCCAGCAATCGCTAAAGGAGGAGGAGGGCATGGCCGCCAAGGTGCGCGAGCTCGTGCGCCCGACGACCCTGCGCTACATCGAGCTGACCACCGCCGGCGCCAAGGCCGACCGCTAGGCCGGGCGAAGACCGGACCGCGACGCGTTCGACGCGTCGCGGTCCGGCTCCCCGCGACGGCGGGGCGGCGGCCCGCCGGACCTCATGGGTCCCGACCCACGAGACTCGGGATGAGCGGGCCGCGTCCCTGGGGCGTTGCCCGCGACCGGCTTTGCGCCCTATGTCGGACGGGTCGGCCGTGCCGGCCCGCCAGGACGAAACAGCCCGATGCGCTTCACCGGAACCGAGTCCTACGTCGCGACGCCCGACCTCACGGCGGCCGTCAACGCCGCCATCGTGCTGGAGCGGCCGCTGCTGGTGAAGGGCGAGCCCGGCACCGGCAAGACGGTGCTGGCCGAGGAGATCGCCAAGGGGCTCGGCGCCGACCTGCTCACCTGGAACGTCAAGTCGACCACCAAGGCGCAGCAGGGCCTGTACGAGTACGACGCCGTCTCGCGGCTGCGCGACTCGCAGCTCGGCGATCCCCGCGTCTCGGAGATTTCCCACTACATCCGCCGCGGCAAGCTGTGGGAGGCCTTCACGGCCGACGCGCGCCCGGTGCTGCTGATCGACGAGATCGACAAGGCCGACATCGAGTTCCCGAACGACCTGCTGACCGAGCTCGATCGCATGGAGTTCTTCGTCTACGAGACCGGCGAGACGGTGAAGGCGGCCCGCCGCCCGGTGGTGATCATCACCTCGAACAACGAGAAGGAGCTGCCGGACGCGTTCCTGCGCCGGTGCTTCTTCCACTACATCAAGTTCCCGGACGCGCAGACGCTGGGGCGAATCGTCGAGGTGCACTATCCCGGCATCAAGCATCGCCTCGTCGAGGAGGCGCTGCGGGTGTTCCTCGAGACCCGCGAGGTGCCGGGCCTGAAGAAGAAGCCCTCGACCTCCGAGCTGCTCGACTGGCTCAAGCTCCTGGTCTCGGAGGACGTCGACCCCGAGACCCTGCGCGAGACCAACGCCCGCAAGCTGATCCCGCCGCTGCACGGCGCGCTGCTCAAGAACGAGCAGGACGTCAGCCTGTTCGAGAAGCTGGCCTTCATGATGCGGCGCGAGGGGCGGGGGGGCTGAGCCTTCCGCTCTTCCCCTCCACCCCCTCATCCTGGGGGGCCGGCAGCGAAGCGGAGGCCTCGAAGGAGGGTTCCAGGGACCGCGCGACCTCCGGAGGGCTCCTTCGAGGCCCGCTCGCGCGGGCACCTCAGGATGAGGCGATGAATTGGGGGCAGCGGAACGCCGCCTGCCACCTTGGCCAAAACGCGGCCGTCAGATCGAGAGAACCAAGAGCCGCCGCATGAAGATGAAGAAACTCGGCCGCACCGGCCTCGACGTGTCCGCCCTCTGCCTCGGCTGCATGACCTACGGCATCCCCGAGCGCGGCCCCCATCCCTGGACGCTGCCGGAGGACGAGAGCCGCCCGCTGATCCACCAGGCGCTCGACCTCGGCATCAACTTCTTCGACACGGCCAACTACTATTCCGACGGCACCAGCGAGGAGATCGTCGGCCGCGCGCTGCGCGATTACGGCGACCGCGACAGCCTCGTCGTCGCGACCAAGTGCTACTACCCGCTGACGGACCGGCCCAATGCCGGCGGGCTGTCGCGAAAGGCGATCTTCGCGGCGATCGACGCCAGCCTGAAGCGGCTCGGCATGGACCACGTCGACCTGTTCCAGATCCACCGCTGGGACTACGGGACCCCGATCGAGGTGACGCTGGAGGCGCTGCACGACGTGGTGAAGGCCGGCAAGGCGCGGTATCTCGGCGCCTCGTCGATGTATGCGTGGCAGTTCTCGAAGGCGCTCTACACCGCCGATCTCCACGGCTGGACCCGGTTCGCGACCATGCAGAACCACGTCAACCTGCTGCATCGCGAGGAGGAGCGCGAGATGCTGCCGCTCTGCCGCGACCAGGGGATCGCCGTGCTGCCGTGGAGCCCGCTCGCCCGCGGGCGGCTGACCCGCGACGCCGACGCCACCAGCGCGCGCCAGGACAGCGACGCCGTCGGCAAGGGCCTCTACGACGCGGCGGCCGACGCCGACCGGGCGATCATCGCCAAGGTCGCCGAGATCGCCGAGGCCCGCGGCGTGCCGCGCGCGCAGGTGGCCCTGGCCTGGATCGCGGCCAAGCCCGAGGTCGCCGCGCCGATCATCGGCGCCGCGAAGCCCGGCCACCTGACCGATGCGGTCGCGGCCCTCGACCTCGTGCTCACGGACGACGAGATCGCGGCGCTGGAGTCGCTCTACACCCCGCATCCGATCGTCGGGTTCGCCTGATGCGCCGCCTGCTGCTCCTGCGCCACGCCAAGTCGGACCGGCCGGCGGGCGTCCCCGACATCGACCGGCCCCTCGACGCCCGCGGGCGCGAGGCCGCGCCGCGGATGGGCGCCTACCTCGCGAGCGAGGGCCTGCATCCCGACCTCGCCCTGGTCTCGCCCGCAAAGCGCACGCGGGAAACCTGGGAGGCGGTGGCCGCCTCGCTCGGCGCGGTTCCCGCGCAGATCGTCGAGACGATCTACGAGGCGCCCCCGGCATCGCTGCTCGAGGCGGTCCGCGCCGCCCCCGATTCCGCCGAGACGCTGATCCTGATCGGCCACAATCCCGGCATGGAGGCGCTGGCCGACCGGCTGGTCGGCGCCGGCCCGCGCGCGGCGCGAAGCCGCCTCGCGCAGGGCTTTCCCACGGCGGCGCTGGCGGTGATCGAATTCGATGCGGAAAGCTGGGGCGCGATCGACGGCGACGGCCGCCTGGAGCGGTTCGTGCGGCCGAAGGACCTCAGCCCGGACCTGACGGATTAAGTCATCGTCCCGAAGCCGGTTGCAGGCTCTCGGACGAAGCCGATGCCTGCGCCCGGCGCCTCAGAGATCGCCGAAGGCCAATTGCCCCTGGTTGCGCCGGGGCGCCGGGACGGTCTTCGCCTTGGCCGGGGTGCTCTTTCCCGCGGCGCGCTTCGCCGCGGGGGCCTTGCGCGCCGTCGGCTCGCCGCGCAGGCGGGCCAGGGCCTTGTCGCGGGCCACGGCCTCGGGGGCGTGCGGATCGCCGTCGAGCCACTTGCCGCGCTTGATCACCTCGTTGACCCGGCCCTGGTTCACGCCGACCTTGAAGGCGATCTCCTGCTGCGTCATGCCGGTGGAGGCGTGCAGGTCGAGGATGGCGTGGGCCAGCTCCGGCGTCATCTTCTGGCCGGTCAGGCGCCGAGCGGGCTTCACGGTGCGGATCGCACGGTCGCGCTCGCGCAGGCGCTCCAGCAGGGCGAGCGCCATGTTCATGCCGTGCTCGCGCAGCGACTCCTCGAATTCCTTCAACGTCGCCATCGGCGAATGATCCTTGTGCGGGCGAGACCGCCCGGAACAGGGGGAGAACGTGCCGCCTTCGCATCGGTTGCGCAAGGCGTCGCGACTGCGGCATCCCGGGATGACAGGATGCCGGCGCCGTCATCCACCGGTAAAACCGCCGCGCTGGCCCTCGCCCCGAGCCTCGGCTAAACCCGCGGACCCGCGACGCCGGCCCCGCGACAGGACACGCGACCCGCATGATCAGCCCGATCCTCACCGTTCCCGCCTCGGGGCCCGCCTCGAACGGCTCGCTCGCCGCGGCCCTGGAAGGCGGCGCGGTGCTGATGTTCCCCGATCTCGACTTCCCGTTCAGCGACTTCGAGCGGCGCTTCACCGAGCGCCCCTTCGCCGACGGCAAGGCCAAGAACGTCAACATCCGGGGCGAGGCCGCGACCCTCCGGGGCGCCGCCGGCACGCCGGAGGAGCAGGAGGCGCTGCGCCAGCTGCTGGTGCGCTACCGGGCGTTCTCCAAGGACCTGATCGCGCGCCACCTACCGGAATACGCGAGCGGGATCAGCCTCGCCGGCACGTCGTACCGGCCCTTCGACGTCGACCGGCGCAAGATGAGCTGGCGCCGCGACGACACCCGGCTGCACGTCGACGCCTTCCCCTCCAACCCGATCGGCGAGAAGCGCATCCTGCGGGTGTTCCGCAACATCAACCCGAGCGGCCAGCCGCGCCTGTGGCGGGTGGGCGAGGATTTCGGCTCGATGGCCGACAAGTTCCTGCCGAAGCTCCCGGGCTACTCGGCCCTCTCGGCGCGGCTGCTCGCCGCCCTGCGCATCACCAAGGCGCGGCGCTCGGAATACGACCACCTGATGCTGCACCTGCACGACGCGCTCAAGCAGGACGCCGACTACCAGGCCGGCGCGCCCCAGGCCGACGTGGAGTTCCTGCCGGGCCAGACCTGGGTCACCTTCTCCGACCTCGTGATGCACGGCGCCATGGGCGGCCGCTACATGCTGGAGCAGACCGCCTACCTGCCGGTCTCCGCCCAGGCCGACCCGGACAAGAGCCCGCAGCGGATCCTGGCACGCAAGCTCGGCCGCCCGCTCCAGTAGGCCTCCCGCCGCAAAGGACACGACACCGATGATCCTCGAAATCGCGCAGGTCGAGATCAAGCCCGGGATGGAGGCGGCGTTCGAGGCCGGCATCGCCGAGGCCGCGGAGATCTTCCGGGTCGCCGCCGGCTGCCGCAGCTTCGACGTGCGGCGCTCGGTCGAGCATCCGCAGCGCTACCGCCTGCTGATCGAGTGGGACACGCTCGAGGCCCACACCCGGGACTTCACCGGCTCGCAGCCGTGGCAGGATTACCGCGCCCTGGTCTCCCCCTGCTTCGCGAGCCCGCCGGCCGTGGAGCACACGGAACGGGTGCTGAAGGCGTTCTGAGGACGCGCGCGACGCCGACGGGCCCCTCCACCGTCATTCCGGGGCGCCGCAGGCGAGCCCGGAGTCCGGACACGCCGACGCGAAAGTCATGGGCATTGTCGGCGGCTCTGGATTCCGGGCTCTGCTTCGCAGCCCCGGAATGACGGGGTCGGAGCGGATCGAGCGCTTGCGTCGCCCGCCGCCGCCGACGATGCTCGCGCAAAGCTCGGGCGAGACAAGAAGCACATGATCCAGCGTCCCCTCCGCATCGGCACCCGCGGCAGCCCGATGGCGCTGGCCCAGACCGGCATGGTCCGCGACCGGATCGTGGCGGCCAACCCGGGCCTGGAGACCGAGCTCGTCGTCGTCACCACGGTGGCCGACAAGATCCTGGACCGGCCGCTCTCCGAGATCGGCGGCAAGGGGCTGTTCACCAAGGAGCTGGAGCAGGCGCTGTTTTCCGACGAGGTCGACGTGGCGGTCCACTCGATGAAGGACGTCGAGACCTGGCTGCCCGAGGGGCTGGTCATCGCCTGCATCCTCGCCCGCGACGACCCGCGCGACGCCTTCCTGTCGCCGCGGGCCGCCGGGCTCTCGGAATTGCCCGCGGGCGCGCGGGTCGGCACCTCGTCGCTCCGGCGCGCGGCGCAGGTGCTGATGCGGCGCCCCGACCTGCGCATCGTGCCGCTCCGCGGCAACGCCAACACCCGGATGCGCAAGCTCGAGGCCGGCGAGTGCGATGCGACGCTGCTGGCGCTCGCCGGCCTCGAGCGCCTCGGGCTGGAGGGCATGGCCCGCTCGGTGCTCTCGGTCGAGGAGATGCTGCCGGCGGTCGCGCAGGGGGCGCTCGGCATCGAGGCCCGCGCGGGCGATGCCGAGATCCACGCGCTGCTGGCGCCGCTCGCCTGCGCCCGCACCACCACGGCGATCGGCGCCGAGCGCGCGCTCCTGGCCGAGCTCGACGGATCCTGCCGCACGCCGATCGCGGCGCTGGCGCGGATCGAGGGCGACACGCTCAGCCTCGACGGCCTGCTCTTCCTCCCCGACGGCAGCCGCCACTGGGCCGCCTCGCGCTCGGGCCCGGTCGCCGACGCCGAGCGGATCGGGCGCGACTGCGGCGCGGCGATCAAGGCGGCGGCGGGCGAGGTCTACACGAAGCACCTGCAGTAGGGGCTATCCGCGACGCGCGCTTCCCTCCCCCTCTGCGGGGGAGGGAAGGGACGGGTCGCGTCGTCCCCTTACGCCACGCTGCGCTCGATCTGCTCCTCGTCGCAGATCACGCCCGCCGTGCCCTCGTATTCGGCGGCGAAGTCGTGGGCGGCCTGCACCGGGGCCGGGGCGGTGCGGTCGGCGGCGAAGGTGGCGAGGAACGAGCGCATCACGTGGCGCACGCCGGCGTCGTTGATGGTGCGCAGGTCGTCGTTGTAGTAGCGGCCGGCATTCACGTTGCTGGTGACGATGTCGTAGGCCGGGAAGTACACCGCCCGCGGGTCGCCGGAGGCGCAGGCCTCGCCGGCCGCCACGCGCAGCACCGACTTCGAGTAGCTGTTCGACTCCATCACGTGCCGGTCCATGTAGGTGGCGATCATCGGCACCGGCGAGACCGTGAGGATGATGCGGGCGGTCGGGTTCACGCTCCAGAGCCGCTCGAGGAAGCCCTGCAGGTCGGCGAGCACCTCGGCCGCGCCGGCGTTGACGCATTCGTAGAGCGCCGGATCGTAGCTGCCGCCGGCGACGCCGGGCGCGAGCGGCAGGGCGGCGCCGTCGGCGCGCCAGCGCCAGCCCTCGGTCAGGCCCAGCGTCAGCACGAACACGTCGAGGGTCTCGAACAGGCGGCGCACCTCGGCCAGATGCGCGTCGCGCGCGGCGACCACCGCGGCCTCGTCCGCGAAGCCGGCGGGCTCGACGGTGGGGCGGAACGGGTCGACGTAGCGGCCGTCCTCGCGCAGCCACGCCTTCAGCTCGGGCTCGAACCGGCCGTAGGCCCGATCGAACAGCTGTACGAACTGGCGCGTGTAATAGAGGTTGCCGTACCGGGCCGAGAAGGTGCCGAACTGGCGCGCGTCGGCCTCCGCCGGCGCGGTGCCCTCGGGGGCGGCTTCCGTCACGTAGTAGTTGAAACCTTCCGCCCGAAGCGCCTCGGCGACGCGCTGGGCGAAGCACGATCCGCCGGTGGCGACCTTGTCGGCCTGGCCGATCGCGAAGGGCGCGCGCGGCCGCGGATCGACGGCGAAGGGGGCGACGTTGGTCACGACCTTGCGCCAGAAACGCTCGGCCGGTAGACCGCTATAGGGGTTGGACGTCATCTGTAGACCCTTCCTCCGACCTCCGGCGCAACCGCCTCGGCGACGCGCCCCGAGCTTCTTCGCCCCACCCGATGCACCCGGCGCGTAACGTGGCCCTGTCCGATCTGCCTAGGCGCGCCCGCGGCGCGTTCTCGTTGTCGCCGCCATCCTGGGCGACACCGTGGCGCGCCAAGCCCGCTGCCGATGCGGGTCGGCGCGGCCCGCGCATCGCGGTGCTCGGCAACTGCCAGGCGCGCGGCGTGGCCCAGGCGATGCGGCTGCTGGCGCCCAACAGCCCGGTGCGCTTCCTGCCGATGGGGACGCTCGGGCGCGACCACGGCGACATCGACGGGCTGGTGTCGACGCTCGCCGCCTCCGACCACGTGTTCTCGCAGCTGTTCCCGGCCGGGCTGCTCCCCGGCGGCGACATCGCGGTCCTGCGCCGGCGCGACCCGCGCACCAAGCTGTTTCCGACGATCGTGTTCTCGGCCTTCCATCCGGACATGGTCTATGCCGGCCGGGTCGAGGACCTCGCGGCGCTGAAGCTCGCGCGCTCGCCGCTCGGGCAGTACCATTCGGCGATCGCCCTGTGCGCCCACCGCCTCGGCCTCACCGCGACCCAGGCCGGGCGGCTGTTCCGCGAGGACGTGTTCCGGCGGCTCGGCTATCTCGACCAGTGGGAGCCGGCGGTCCGCGAGCTGATCGGCGGCGGGGCCACGGTCGCCTTCGGGCTCGAGCGCGAGATGAGCCGCTGGAGCCGGCGCGGCGCCTTCATGCACGTGATCAACCACCCGAAGGTCTTCGTCGTCGCCGACATCGCCCGGCGCCTGCTGGTCGAGAGCGGCTTCGCGCCGGAGCCGGTGGAGATCGAGGACTACCTCGGCGACGAGCTCGCCCGCGACGTGGTCTGGCCGGTCTATCCGTCGATCGCCGAGATCTACGGGCTCACCGGCTCGTACCTGTTCAAGACCAAGCCCCGCGGCGACGCCTTCCCGGTCCTGTACGACCTGCCCGGCTTCCTGGCGGCGAGCTTCGCCCTGTACGACGCCGCGGAGCCGAGCGACCTCGCCTGCGCGCGGGTCGAGGCCTGGATCGGCGCGCCGGAGATCGTCGCGATGTTCCGCGCCGAGGCCGCGTGAGCCGGGGCGGGTCGCGTGACGCCCCGGCGCGACCGGGCGACGATCACATCGCGGCGCGGAGCGGCTCGTCGGTGACGCCCTGCGCCATCATCCGCACCACCTGCTCGATGTCGCGGATCTGGAACGGCTTGCGCAGGTAGAGGCCGCCGCTGACGGCGCGCGGCGGCAGGCCGGGGGCGGTCGAGGTGTAGACCACCGGCCGGTCGGGATGCATCGCGCGGAAGGCCTCGGCCACGCTCCAGCCGTCGATCAGGCCGGGCAGGCGGATGTCGGTGAACAGCCAGTCGATCGTGCGGCCGCGCTCGCGCAGGATCGTCAGCGCGGCCTCGCCGCTCGACGCCTCGATGACGCGGATGCCCTGCGTCTCGCACAGCGACGCGACGATCTCGAGGAGCAGGTAGCTGTCCTCGACAATGAGCACGCTCTGGGCGGGATGCATCGGGGTGGATCCGGTCGGCAGGTTTCGCCTCAGTGGAGGCCGCGAGCGTTAACGCTTCCCTAACGCGCGCCGCCCCCGGCCCCGCATGCCCGCGCGGGCTCGCCCGCGACGCGCCGTTGTTGCGCCGCCGCAACGCTCCGGTCGAATCGACGCTTGCGCGAGGCCGGGCCGCGCGGCCGCCGCAATGCGGGTGCCTGACGGGGCCCGCGACGCCGGTCCGCGCGCCGCGAGTCCTGCGTGCGCCACGACACATCGGCGGCGGGCCGGCTCCGTTGGAAACCCGGCGTCGAGCTTGATGGAACCTTCGCTTAACCCGACAGGCCTAAAGCCCAATCTCGTTTGATCGCGCGGACATCAACGCGCCGACCTGCCGCGACCCGGGACCGGGCCGGCGCACACCGTCCGCTCGTGGAGTGACAGACATGCCCCGATCCGCGCGCTTCCGCGCCGCCACCTTCCGCGCCGCCTCCCTGAGCTTCGCCCTCTGCGCCGGCCTCGCCGTCTCGGCCTGCAGCAGCGACAAGGACCTCGCCGACGCCTCCGCCTTCGGCGGCGGCGCCTCCACCCCCGGCAGCGCGCAGGACTTCGTCGTCAACGTCGGCGACCGGGTGTTCTTCGAATCCGACTCGACCGACCTGACGCCCACCGCGACCGGCACCCTCGACAAGCAGGCGGCCTGGCTGCAGCGCTACCCGCGCTACAGCTTCCTCATCGAGGGCCATGCCGACGAGCGCGGCACCCGCGAGTACAACTTCTCGCTGGGTGCCCGCCGCGCCCAGGCGGTGAACGACTACCTCGCCTCGCGCGGCATCGCCGCCGGGCGGATGCGCACCGTCTCCTACGGCAAGGAACGCCCGGTCGCGGTCTGCAACGACATCTCGTGCTGGTCGCAGAACCGCCGCGCCGTGACGGTGCTCGACCGCGGCGCCGGAAGCTGACCGCAGGCGCGACCTTCGTCGCCCAACGACCCCGCCATCCTGCCTCCACCACAACGCGGCCTCCTCGGGCGGGCGTATCGGGGCAGGGGCGAGCAGGGGACGGCACCCGCCGCGACGCGTCCGGCCGACGCGTCCGGCGCGGCTCACCCTCTCGCCACGTGTCGGCAGAGGTTGCCGAGGATGGCGGCCCAGCCGTTGCGCTGCTGCGCGATGGGGACATCAGTCTCGGGATCGAACGCGACCGTCACGCCGGTCCGGTCGCCCAACGCGGTGAACTCGACCACCGCATGACGGTCGCCGAAGGCGTATTCGATCCGTTCGTTCGGGACGATCCTGGTGTCGGTGCCCGCGAAATCGAAGCCCATGCTGCCGTCCTTCGCCGCCATGCGCGCCGTGAACGTGCCGCCTTCCCGAAGGTCGACGGTCGCCGTCGGACAATGCCAATCGTCGGACGCGAAATTCCACTGCGTGATCCGATCCGGCATCGTGTAGGCGTCCCGGACGACGCCGACCGGCGCGGACGCCGTCGCTTCTACGATGATCCGTTCCTGCGGCATGGGGGCTTCGCATCCGGCCGTTCGGGACTTCGCGGCGGGCATCTCACACCAGGCCGGTCGTGGCAGCAACTTCCGGGGCGCCGCTGCATGCGGCCGGCCCCCTAGGCCCGCCCTCGCCGTGCGGCTCGAGGGGCCCCGAGCCGGCATCGCCTTAACTTTGCCGTGCTGGAGCGCATCTGCTACCGGCCTCGCGCCGACCTTGCGCGCTCCCTGTCACGACCGGTGCCACCATGCTCCGCCGCCTGCTTCTCGCCTCCTGCGCCGTCCTCAGCCTCGCCGCCCCGGCCGCGGCGCAGGACGCCTCCGAATTCGTCGTGCGCCTCAACCGGATCGAGAACCAGTCCCGGATGATGGCCGGGCAGATCGAGACGCTGCAATACGAGAACCGGCAGCTCAAGGAGCAGCTTCGGAAGTTCCAGGAGGACATCGAGTTCCGCCTCAACGAGAAGGGCGGCGGCAAGGCCGCGCCCGCGCCGAGCCGCGAGCCGGCCGGCGCCGTCAACGGCGGCAATCCGGGCGCCGCCCGCCCGCAGAAGCGCGGCGACGCCTTCGACCCCGAGCAGAGCCCCGGCCGCCCCGGTGCGCCGATGCAGCTCGGCGCGACCCAGCCCTCCGCCCCGGCCGCGGCGCCTGCGCCGGCCGCCGCCGCCCCGATGGCCCAGACCCGGCGCCTGCCGGAGCCGGCGATCGACGACGGCGAGGACGCGGAGACCCGCGGCGCCCCCGGCTACGACGAGCCCGTCGACCTGTCGCCGCCCGCCCGCGTCGGCACCACCGGCGCGCTCCCGAGCCCGGCCCGCGCCCCGGCCAGCGTCGCCGCCACCGGCAGCGGGGACGCGACGAGCGACTACGAGGCCGCCGTCGGCCACATCCGCGAGAAGCGCTACGAGCAGGCCGAGATGGCCTTCCGCCAGTTCATCCAGTCGCACCCGCGCGACGGCCACGTCCCGGCCGCGACCTACTGGCTCGGCGAGAGCTACCTGCAGCGCAACCGCAACCGCGAGGCGGCCGAGCAGTTCCTGAAGGTCTCGACCGACTACGCCCGCTCGCCCCAGGCGCCGGAGGCGATGCTGAAGCTCGGCGTCTCGCTCAACGCGCTGGGCGCGCGCGAGCAGGCCTGCGCGACCCTGGCCGAGCTCGACCGCAAGTTCCCCGCCGCCGGCTCGAACGTGCGCCAGAGCGTGGCGCGCGAGCAGAAGCGCGCGCGCTGCACCGCGTGAGCGACCCGCGCGACGATCCCGGTGACCGGATCCGTCGCGCCCTCGCCAACGCCCTCGCACCTTGGCTCGCCGGGGACGCGCCCGTGGTGCTCGCCGTCTCCGGGGGGCCCGATTCCACCGCCCTGATGCACGCCGCCGCCGCGTGCCGGGCCGGCGCGCTCTTCGTCGCGACGGTGGACCACGGCCTGCGCCCCGAATCCGCCGACGAGGCCCGCGCCGTCGCCCGCGCCGCCGCGGCGCTCGGCCTGCCCCACGCGACCCTGCCCTGGGAGGGCGTCCGTCCCAGTACCGCGATCCAGGCGGAGGCGCGGGCCGCCCGCTACCGCCTGCTCGCCGCGCATGCGCGCACGGTCGGCGCACGCCTCGTGCTCACCGGCCACACCCGCGACGACCAGGCCGAGACGGTGCTGATGCGCCTGATCGCCGGCAGCGGCCCGGCGGGCCTCGCCGGCATGCGGCGGGAGCGCCCGCTCGAGCCCGGGCTGGCGCTGGCGCGGCCCTTCCTCGACATCGCCAAGGTTGACCTCGTGGCCTGGTGCGAGGCGCAGGGCGTCGGTTTCGCGCGCGACCCCTCGAACGCCGACGACCGCTACGGCCGGGTGCGCCTGCGCCGATTGCTGCCCCTGCTCGCCGCCGAAGGGTTCACGACCGAACGATTCGCAAGGATCGCGGAGCGCGCCGCCCGCGACGACGCGGCGTTGGCGGCGGCGGCGGACGCCGCTTTCCGGCAGGCGGTCTCGGCGCCGCTGTCCGTGGGAGGGCGCCGGTCTCCTGTCCCAGAAGGAGAGGGAGTCGCGCCTCTCCCTCCCCCCGCAGTGGGGGGAGGGGGTGCTGCGGCGATCGTCCCGCTCCGTCTCGACGGCCAAATCCTCGCCGCGCTCCCCGACGCGGTCGCGCTGCGCGTCCTCGACCTCGCCCTCGATCGGGCCGGCGGCACGCTGCCGCGGCGGCTGGAGCGGCTGGAGCGGCTGGTCCTCGGCGACCTGCTGCCGGCGCTGAGATCGGGGCGCGCGGTGCGGCGCACCCTGCGCGGGCTCGCCATCGCCGCCGACCCGGCCCGCCGCGTGACGATCCGGCCCGCTCCGCCCAGGCGAGGGGACGGCCTTGCCGCAGGGGCGCCCGACTTACTTGGCAAGGGGGAGGGCTCTGCCTACATTGGCTTGGCGTGCGCGGACGAACCCGCAGCGGCGGGCAGCCGGCCCACACGCCCCAGGGATTGATCGATGAACCCGAATTTTCGCAATTTTGCTCTGTGGGTCGTCATCTTCCTCCTCGTCCTGGCCCTGGTGACCCTGTTCCAGAATCCGGGTCACCGCGGCGGCGGGAGCGAGATCGCCTACAGCCAGCTTCTCAACGACGCCGATGCCGGCAAGATCCAGTCCGTCGTGATCTCGGGCCAGGACGTGTCCGGCTCCTACGTCGGCGGCGGCAGCTTCACCTCCTACGCGCCGAACGATCCGGGCCTCGTCTCGAAGCTTTCGGGCAAGGGCGTGCAGATCACCGCGCGTCCGCCGTCCGACAACACCCCGTGGTTCATCCAGCTGCTGGTGAGCTGGCTGCCGATCCTCGTCTTCATCGGCGCCTGGGTGTTCCTGTCCCGGCAGATGCAGTCGGGTGCCGGCCGCGCCATGGGCTTCGGCAAGTCCAAGGCCAAGCTCCTCAATGAAGCGCACGGGCGCGTCAGCTTCGACGACGTCGCCGGCGTGGAAGAGGCGAAGGAGGATCTGCAGGAGATCGTCGAGTTCCTGCGCGACCCGCAGAAGTTCCAGCGGCTCGGCGGGCGCATCCCGCGCGGCGTGCTCCTGGTCGGCCCCCCCGGCACCGGCAAGACCCTGATCGCCCGCGCGGTGGCGGGCGAGGCCAACGTGCCGTTCTTCACCATCTCCGGCTCGGACTTCGTCGAGATGTTCGTCGGCGTCGGCGCCAGCCGCGTGCGCGACATGTTCGAGCAGGCCAAGAAGAACGCCCCCTGCATCATCTTCATCGACGAGATCGATGCGGTCGGCCGCCATCGCGGCGCCGGCCTCGGCGGCGGCAACGACGAGCGCGAGCAGACCCTCAACCAGCTGCTCGTCGAGATGGACGGCTTCGAGGCCAACGAGGGCGTGATCATCATCGCGGCGACCAACCGCCCCGACGTGCTCGACCCTGCGCTGCTGCGTCCCGGCCGGTTCGACCGCCAGATCATGGTGCCGAACCCGGACGTGACCGGCCGCGAGCGCATCCTGCGCGTCCACGTCCGCAAGGTGCCGCTGGCGCCGGACGTCGATCTCAAGGTCATCGCCCGCGGCACCCCCGGCTTCTCGGGCGCCGACCTGATGAACCTCGTCAACGAGTCGGCGCTGCTGGCCGCGCGCCGCGGCAAGCGCATCGTCACGATGCACGAGTTCGAGGACGCCAAGGACAAGGTGATGATGGGCGCCGAGCGTCGGACCCTCGTCATGACCGAGGACGAGAAGCGGCTCACCGCCTACCACGAGGGCGGCCACGCCATCGTCGCCTTCAACGTCCCGGCCACCGATCCCGTCCACAAGGCGACGATCATCCCGCGCGGCCGGGCTTTGGGCATGGTCATGCAGCTGCCCGAGCGCGACAAGCTGTCGATGTCGTTCGAGCAGATGACCTCGCGGCTGGCGATCATGATGGGCGGCCGCATCGCCGAGGAGATGACCTTCGGCCCGGACAAGGTGACGTCGGGTGCCCAGTCCGACATCGAGCAGGCGACGCGGCTCGCCAAGATGATGGTCACGCGCTGGGGCTTCTCGCCTGAGCTCGGCACCGTCGCCTACGGCGACAACAACGACGAGGTCTTCCTCGGCATGTCGATGGGCCGCCAGCAGACGGTGTCCGAGTCGACCGCCCAGAAGATCGACGCCGAGGTGCGCCGCCTGGTCGAGACCGGCCTTGAGGAGGCCCGCCGCATCCTCGCCGACAGGAAGGACGACCTCGAGGCGCTGGCGCAGGGGCTGCTCGAATACGAGACGCTGTCCGGCGACGAGATCAAGAACCTGCTGAAGGGCCGTCCCCCGGTCCGCGACGGTGGCGACGTGCCCCCGACGCCGGCCCGCGGTTCCTCGGTCCCGTCGGCCGGCCGCGGCCGCCCGAAGGAGAGCGACGGCGGCCTCGAGCCGCAGCCGCAGGGCTGAGAGCCTCACCACCGACGAACGGGAAGGGCGCCACGACGGCGCCCTTTTTCGTATGTCCAGCATCCGAGACAGACAGGCATGGGAGACGCAGCGCGGGTCTTCCCTCCCCCTCTGCGGGGGAGGGAAGAGGCGGCGTCGATTCACCGTAACGGGACACGATCCGCGCGTGCCGTGCGATCGATGATAGGTTGCCCGCAACGTCGCGTGCCCGATGGGACGGAGAGTTTCGTGAGAAAGTATTTCGGCACCGACGGCATTCGCGGCCGGGCCAACGGGGTGATCACGCCGGAGCTGGCGCTGAAGGTCGGCCAGGCGGCGGGCCTGGTGTTCCAGCGCGGCGACCATCGCCACCGCGTCGTCATCGGCAAGGACACCCGCCTGTCGGGCTACATGATCGAGACCGCGCTCATCGCCGGCTTCACCTCGGTCGGCATGGACGTGCTGCAGCTCGGGCCGATGCCGACGCCGGCGGTGGCGATGCTCACCCGCTCGATGCGCGCCGACATCGGCGTGATGATCTCCGCCTCGCACAACCCGTTCGAGGACAACGGCATCAAGCTGTTCGGGCCGGACGGGTTCAAGCTGAACGACGCGATCGAGCGCGAGATCGAGGCGCTGATCGACGGCGAGCTGCACACCCGGCTCGCCGGCTCCATGTCGCTCGGCCGGGCCAAGCGCATCGAGAGCGTGCATGCCCGCTACATCGAGTTCGCCAAGCGCTCGCTGCCGCGCAACGTGACGCTGGACGGCCTGCGCATCGTGGTCGACTGCGCCAACGGCGCCGCCTACCGCGTCGCCCCCGAGACCCTGTGGGAGCTCGGCGCCGAGGTCATCGCCATCGGCGTCGAGCCGGACGGCTTCAACATCAACCGCGACGTCGGCTCGACCGCGCCCGCCGCCCTGGTCGGCAAGGTCCGCGAGCTGCGCGCCGACATCGGCATCGCGCTCGACGGCGACGCCGACCGGGTGCTGATCGTCGACGAGAAGGGGCAGGTCGTCGACGGCGACCAGCTCATGGCCGTCGTCGCCCGCTCGTGGAAGGAGGACGACCTCCTGACCCAGCCGGGGATCGTGGCCACGATCATGTCCAACCTCGGGCTGGAGCGCTACCTCGGCGGGATCGGCCTCTCGCTCGCCCGCACGGCGGTGGGCGACCGCTACGTGCTCGAGCACATGCGCGAGCACGGCTACAACCTCGGCGGCGAGCAGTCCGGCCACATCATCATGTCGGACTACGCCACCACCGGCGACGGGCTGGTGGCCGCGCTGCAGGTGCTGAGCGTGGTCCAGCGCAGCGCGCGGCCGGTGAGCGAGGTCTGCCACTGCTTCGACCCGCTGCCGCAGATCCTGAAGAACGTGCGCTATCGCTCCGGCGAGCCGCTGCGGGCCGACAGCGTCGTCACCGCGATCGAGCACGCCCGCGAGCGCCTCGGCAACGCCGGCCGCCTCGTCATCCGCCCGTCCGGCACCGAGCCGGTCATCCGCGTCATGGCCGAGGGCGACGACCGCGGCCTCGTCAACGACGTCGTCGACGCGGTCGTCGACGCGGTGACCCGCGCCGCGGCGTGAGCGTTTCGGCCTGAGCGATCCCGTCTTCCCTCCCCCGTGGGGGGGGAGACGGGCTGCAGCGACGACGCGCTTCCTGAGCCGATCTGAGAATGAACGTTCATTGACACAAGAATGAACGTTCATTACACGGGGGCGGCACACAGGAATCCGCCATGGGCCTTTCCGTTTCCGATCCCGGCACCGCCCTCCGCCCCGCGGAGCTTCGCGCCGTGGCCACGCCGGCGAACCTCGCGCTCGTCGGGATCCTCGGGCTCGCCTGGGTCGCGCTGATCGGCTGGACCGGGGCCGGTCCCGACGGATGGCAGGCGCGGTCCTGTGCCAGGCTCGCGGTTCGTCCCGCCGCCTGCCAGGGAATCCCGCCCGCGAAGGACGCGAGCCGCATCGTGCCCCACGTCCCGGCGGCGAGCCTCGCGCGATGAGCGCCGGCAGCGCCGTCTCGGCGCGCATCGAGCCGTCGGCCCGGCGCGAGCACATCCTGGCCGCGGCCGAGGCCTGCTTCGTGCGCAACGGCTTCCACCGCACCACGATGCAGGACCTCGCCCGCGAGGCGGCGATGAGCGCCGGCAACGTCTACCGCTACTTCGCCTCGAAGGAGGACCTCGTCCTCGGGCTCGCCGAGTGCGAGCGCGCCCGCGGCGCCCTGCTCGTGGCCGAGCTGGAGCGCGACGGCGACCGCCGCGCGGCGCTGCTCGGCATCATCACCCGCTACTTCGTCTCGATCACCCGCGAGACCGCGATCCTGCGGGTCGACATCTGGTCGGAGGCGACGCGCAACCCGGCGATCGCCGCGATGACCGCGCGGGCCGAGGCCGAGGCGCGGGGCTGGTTCGTCGAGACCTTCGCCGCCCTGGCGCGGTCCCCCGCCTGCGACCCGGCCGCCCTCTACGCCCTGCTCGGCCCCCTGATGAAGGGGATCATCGTCGACCGGGCGCTGCTGCCCGGCTACGACCCGGCCGCCGCCGTCGCCCAGCTCCTCGCCCTGCTCGATGCGGGCCTCGACGGGCGCCTTCCCCTCGCCTCGACGCCCGCGGAGACCGGCCGATGACCGTTCGCGCCCATCGCCTCGGCCTCGCCGCCCTGGCCCTCGTGCTCCCCCTGTCCCTGCCGGCACGGGCCGAGACCGCCCCGGCGCCCGCCGCGGCGAGCCCCGCGCCCGCGGTCAGCGTGGTCGAGGCGGCGCGCCGCGAGATCGTCGAGAGCGTGGTCGTCACCGGCACGCTGGTGCCGCGCGACGAGATCCTGGTGACGCCCGAGATCGACGGTTACCGCGTCACCGAGGTCCTGGTCGAGGAGGGCGCGCGCGTCGCCCGCGGCCAGGTGCTCGCCCGCCTGTCGCACGACCTGATCGACCGCCAGCTCGCCCAGCAATCCGCCCTGGTGGACAAGGCCACCGCCGCCGTCCCGCAGGCCGAGAGCACCATCGAGCAGGCGGAAGCCGCCGCCGTCGAGGCGCGCCTCGCGTTCGACCGCGCCAAGCAGCTGATGCAGACCGGGAACGGCACGGCGGCGATCCTGGAAGGGCGCACCTCCACCCTGCGCCAGGCCGAGGGCAAGCTCGCCTTCGCCCGCAACGGCCTGGTCATCGCGAAGGCCGAGCTGGCCCAGGCGAAGGCGGTGCGCGACGAGCTGGAGCTGCGGCTCGCCCGCACCGAGATCCGCGCGCCGGAAGCCGGCATCGTCAACCGCCGCACCGCGCGCGTCGGCATCACCGCCTCGTCCGCGGCCGAGCCGCTGTTCCGCCTGATCGCCCGGGGCGAGATCGAGCTCGAAGGCGAGGTCGTCGAGACCAAGCTGCCGCTGCTGCGGGAGGGCCGCCCGGCCTGGATCGAGATCGGCGCGGGCGCGCGCGTCCAGGGCAGCGTCCGCGCGGTCTACCCGGAGGTCGACCGGGCGAGCCGGCTCGGCAAGGTCCGCGTCCGGCTCGAGGCCGACCCGCGGCTGCGCATCGGCACCTTCGCCCGCGGCGCGGTCGAGATCGCCCGCACCCGCGGCGTCGCCGTTCCCCAGGCCGCGGTGCTCTACGGCGGCCCGGCGCGCAGCAGCGTCCTCGTGGTCGCCGGCGACACGGTCGAGGCCCGCCAGGTCCGCACCGGCCTGTCCGACGACGACGACATCGAGATCCGCAGCGGGCTCTTCGAGGGCGAGCGCGTCGTCGCCCGCGCCGGCAGCTTCCTGCGGGACGGCGACAAGGTCCGCCCCGTTCCGCTGGCGGCCGTCGCCCCGGCCGTGGCCGAGGCGCCGTCGCCCGAGGCGAGCGCCGACGCCGGCGTCCCCTGAGCCGACGCCGCCCCGCCAAGTGACGCAGAAAGAACGGGCCGCCCGATGCGCCTGAACGTCTCGGCCTACGCGATCCGCAACCCGATCGGGCCGCTGGTCCTGTTCCTCGTGCTGATCGTGCTCGGCCTCGTCAGCTTCCGCGGGCTCGCGGTCACGCGGATGCCGAACGTCGACGTGCCGATCGTCTCGGTGGCGATCACGCAGTCGGGCGCGGCACCCTCCGAGCTCCAGACCCAGGTCACGAAATGGGTCGAGGACTCGATCGCCGGCGTGCGCGGGGTCAAGCACATCACCTCGGCGATCACCGAGGGCTCGTCCGTCACCACCGTCGAGTTCCGGCTCGAGGTGAACACCGACCGGGCCGTCAACGACGTCAAGGACGCGGTCTCGAAGATCCGCATCAACCTGCCGCGCACCATCGACGAGCCGGTGATCAGCCGGGTCGAGATCGCCGGCCTGCCGATCCTGATCTACGGCGTCACCGCGCCGGCGATGACGCCCGCCGACCTGTCCTGGCTCGTCGAGGACAGGTTCGCGCGCATCCTCCAGGGGGTGAAGGGCGTCGGCGGCGTCGAGCGGGTCGGGGGCGTGGCGCGCGAGATGCGCATCGAGCTGCAGCCCGACCGGCTGCTGGCGCTCGGCATCACCGCGGCCGACGTCAACCGGCAGGTGCGCCTGACCTCGGCCGACATGGCCGGCGGACGCGGCGAGGTCGGCGGGCGCGAGCAGTCGATCCGGACGCTGGCCGCCTCGCGGACGCTCGCCGACCTCAAGGCCACCTCCATCGTCCTGCCCGGCGGCCGCAAGGTGCGCCTCGCGGATCTGGCCACCGTGCGGGACGCGATCGAGGAGCCGCGCACCTTCGCCCGCTTCGACGGCCGGCCGGTGGTCGCCTTTGCGGTCTCGCGCGGCTCGGGCGCGAGCGACGCCGAGGTCGCCGCCGGCGTCGAAAGGAAGATCTCGGAGTTCGCGACCAGCTACCCCGACGTCAAATTCGAAAGGATCGACTCCTCGGTCTCGGCCACGATCGGCTCCTACGATTCTGCGATGCACACCCTGATCGAGGGCGCGGCGCTCGCCGTGCTGGTGGTGTTCCTGTTCCTGCGCGACTGGCGCGCGACGCTGATCGCGGCCTTGGCCCTGCCGCTCTCCGTGTTCCCGACCTTCTGGGCGATGGACGCGCTCGGCTTCACCCTGAACGGCATCAGCCTGCTGGCGATCACCCTGGTGACCGGCATCCTGGTCGACGACGCCATCGTCGAGATCGAGAACATCGTCCGCCACATGCGGATGGGCAAGTCCGCCTACCGGGCGGCGATCGAGGGCGCCGACGAGATCGGGCTCGCCGTCATCGCCATCACCGCGACCCTGATCGCGGTGTTCGCGCCGGTGTCGTTCATGCCGGGGATCGCCGGGCGCTACTTCATCCAGTTCGGGCTCACCATCGCGGTCTCGGTGTTCATGTCGCTGCTGGTCGCGCGGCTGATCACGCCGATGCTCGCGGCCTACTTCCTGCGCGACCACGCCCACCACGCGGAGAGCGAGGGGCCGGTGATGCGCGCCTACGGCCGCCTCGTCGGCTGGTCGGTGCGCCACCGGGTGGTCACCCTCCTCGTCGGGCTGGCCCTGTTTGCCGGCTCGCTCGCCTCCACCGGCCTGCTGCCCTCCGGCTTCGTGCCGAAGCAGGACAACGCCCGCACCCTGTTCATGCTCGAGCTGGCGCCGGGCGCGCGGCTCGCCGACACCATCGCCGTGTCCGACCGGGTGGTCGCGCGCATCCGCGCCCTGCCCGAGGTGGTCTCGGTCTTCGTCGACGGCGGCCGGCAGGTCGGCGGCAAGCGGGAGACGCGGCTGGCCACGCTCACCGTCAACCTGACGCCGAAGAACGCCCGCGCCCAGTCGCAGGCCGCCGTCGAGACCGAGATCGCCGGGCTGATCGCGCAGGAGCCCGACATCCGCTCGTGGTCCCTGCGCGACTCGGGCCAGCGCGACCTCGCCCTCGTGGTCGGCGGCCCCGATGCCGGCGTGGTGGCCGAGGTCGCCGCCAGGCTCCAGCGCGACATGGCCGCGATCCCCCATCTCGTCGCGGTGATGTCGACGGCGCCCCTGAACCGCACCGAGGTCCGCATCCGCCCGAAGCCCGGCGTCGCGGCCGATCTCGGCGTCTCGACCGACGCCATCGCCGAGACGGTGCGGGTCGGAACGATCGGCGACATCGGCCTGAACCTCGCCAAGTTCAACGCCGCCGACCGCCAGATCCCGATCCGGGTGCAGCTGCCCGACAGCGCCCGCGGCACGGTCTCGCGGCTGGAGAACCTGAAGGTGCCGGCCAACAACGGCACCGCGGTGCCGCTGGCGGCGGTGGCCGACATCGAGCTCGACCAGGGCCCGGGCGCGATCGACCGCTACGACCGCGTCGTGCGCGTGGCCGTGGAGGCCAACATGGAGGGCTCGGACGCGCTGGGCTCGCTGATCGCCCAGGCGCTGGAGACGCCGACCGCCAAGAGCCTGCCGCCGGGCGTCACCATCCGCCAGACCGGCGACGCCGAGATCATGGGCGAGGTCTTCTCCGGCTTCCTTCTGGCGATGGGCGCCGGGATCATGATGGTGTACGCCGTGCTCGTGCTGCTGTTCGGCTCGTTCCTGCAGCCGCTGACGATCCTGTTCTCGCTGCCGCTCTCGATCGGCGGCGCGATCCTCGGCCTGCTCGTGATGAGCATGCCGATCTCGATGCCGGTGGTGATCGGCATCCTGATGCTGATGGGGCTGGTGACCAAGAACGCGATCATGCTGGTGGATTTCGCCGTCGAGGAGATGGGACGCGGCGTCGATCCCGTTACCGCGATCGTCGAGGCCGGCCGCAAGCGTGCCCGCCCGATCGTGATGACGACGATCGCCATGGCCGCCGGCATGGTGCCCTCCGCGATGGCGCTCGGCGTCGGCGGCGAGTTCCGCGCGCCGATGGCGGTCGCGGTGATCGCCGGGCTGATCGTCTCGACCCTGCTCTCGCTGGTCTTCGTGCCGGCGGTGTTCCTGCTGATGGAGGGCTTGAGCCGCGTCCTCGGACGGGTGCTCAACCGCTTCGTCGGCGCCCGCGACGAGGCCGGCACCGCGCCCGCGGCCCATCCCTCCCCTTCCCCCTGAGGAAACCGAATGACCGTCATGTCCGCCCGCGTCTCGACCTTCGCCCTCCTCGGCCTCGCCGCCGCCTCCGCCCTCGGGGCCAGCCCGGCGGTCGCGGCCGACCCCACCGGCACCTGGTTCACCGAGGACGGGCGCGCCCGGGTGCGGACCGAGCATTGCGGGCCGGGCGGCGCGAACCTGTGCGGCTACGTCGTCTGGGGCTCGAAGCCGCTGGGCGAGGACGGCAAGCCGAAGATCGACCGCTACAACCCCGACCCGAAGCGGCAGGCCCGGCCGCTCCTCGGCCACCAGATGATCCTCGGCCTGAAGCGCAACGAGGAGGGCCGGTTCGTCGGCAAGATCTACAACGGCGACAACGGCAAGTCCTACGACGTGACGATCTGGAGCGAGACCCCCGCCGAGCTGTCGGTGAAGGGCTGCCTGATCTCCGTGCTGTGCCAGACCCAGACCTGGACGCGGGTGGGCGACGTGGTGCCCGGCCAGCTCACCGCCGCGACCGACACCCCCGGCGGCCCGCGCTCGGACCCGGAATGGGCGGGGAAGCCCGGAGCCGCGCCGAAGCCCGCGGCCGCCAAGCCGGCGGGTGCGACCGCGCCGAAGTAGCGGCGCGGCGTTCTGGCGAACGCGCCTCGCCCCAAACCACCCCCTCGTCCTGAGGTGCGGCCCCGCGGCGGCCGCCGCGAAGGAGCCTTCCAGTGGTCGCGCGATCCCCGGGAGCCTCCTTCCAGGCGTCCGCTTCGCGCAAGCACCTCAGGATGAGGGCGCGGGCGGGACGAGTGGCCGGAAATTCCCGAGAACGGGGCCGCTGTCCGCGGCGGGTCAGCCGGTGGTTCCCGGCACGCGGGTCGATCGCGAGTTGAGCATGCCGTGGCTTTCGGCCAGCGCCCGCGTCGCCGCCGCGCCGTCGTCGAAGCCGCGCGTGGCCAACGCCGCGGCGAGGCCGTCGAGGGCGGCTTCGAGCTCGCGGGTCAGCACGTGCTCGCCGAGGGCGGAGAGCGAGCGTTGGGCGATGCCGGCGAGGCGGTCGGCCGTCGGCGCGGCGACGTGGCCGAGCAGGATCGCCAGGCTGTCCATCGCCTCGGCGAGGGTCTGGCACTGGATCGATTCCGAGGCGACGACGATCACCGCCTCCAGCGCATCGGTGGCCGCGGTCGGGGCGTGGTCGGCCAGGATCACGTGCGCGCCCAGTGCCTCCGGCGGGTCGACCTCGCCGGGGCTCCAGCGGGCGACGATGTCGCGCAAAGCCAGGAGCACGACGCGGCCGGGGCTGGGGTTCGACTTCGCGGTCGAGACCGAGGTCCAGGCGATGGTCGCGAGCTGGTGCAGGCCGTAGCCGGCATCGTGCCCGAGGTCGCGCCCGTCGTCGAAGGTGAGCGCCCGCCCGCACGCGGCCTCGACCGCCTCCCGCGCTTCCGCTTCCAGCACGAAGCCCGGCCGGGCCCGGATGTCGAAGAGCGGGTCGCCGAGCGCCCGGAAGGTGCCGACCGGAACCCGCATCCGAACCTCGACGGCGTCCGGCGCGGCGCGCGCGATCGCCGCCTGGATCCGGTCTGCGTCGAGGCCGACGACGTAGCCGCGCTCGGTCGCGCGCACCACCGCGCGGACGTCCCAGCCCGGCCGGGGCGTCCGGCGGGTGCGCGCGAGCAGGCGCTCGTCGTCGGCGCGGGCCTCGAGGATCTGCGCGTGGATGAACTGGACGATGCGCTCGGGCCGCATCTGATCGATGGTGTTGTAGAGCATCACGATGACGAGGCAGAGGGCGAAGGTCGTCATCACCAGCGCCAGGCTCGTGCCGAAGACCGGCCGGTGGAACTCGGTGTTGGTCACCAGGGTCATCAGCACGAAGACCGACAGGCCGACGAAGTAGCCGAAGTAGAACTGGTTGGTGCGCCGGGCCATGAACTGGTCGGTGACCTGCGCGGTGAGCGAGGCCGCGCCCTGCTGCACGGCGATGAGCAGCAGCGAGAAGGTGATCGACGTCACGGTGATGATGCTCGACGCCACGGTGGTGAGCAGGCCGCCGAGCGCGGCGCGGTCTCCGAGCAGCGCGCCGAGCCAGCGGAAGCCCGTGGGCGCCGCGCCGCCGGACCACGAGCGGTCGGCGAGGTAGACCAGCGCATTGAGCCCGACGAAGCCGACGATCGTCGCGAGCGGCAGTGCCAGGAACTGCCGGAAGGACCGCCGGACGGCGGCGACGACGCGGTTCGGGACCGTCTCGATGGCTGGCATGGTGGGTGGCGTCGCTCCTGTGTGCCCCCCCCTATACGGACATCGACCCGAAAAGGACCGGCCGAAGCGCGAGAGCGACGGAAGCGGCCGCGCCTCAGGATGAGGGCGGTGGCTGGATCGCGGCCAAGGCCGTCGGCGACAGCCGGGATCGCCTCCTCGAAGGCGCCCTCAGGCGGTGCCCGCCAGCGCCGCGGCGTAGATCGCGCGCGCGTCGGCGCGGGTCACCGTCCGCGGGTTGTTCACCAGGAGCCGCGTCTGCTTCATCGCGTCGTCGGCGAGGCGGTCGAGGTCCGTCTCCGCGATGCCGACCGCCGCGAGCGAGGCCGGGACGCCGCAATCGCGGCAGATCGCGGCGAGCGCCGCGACGAAGCGGTCGGCCGCCTCCGCCGCCGGCCGGTCGCGGGCGTCCGGGTCGAGGATCGGCGCGAGCTCGGCGTAGAGCGCTTGCGCCTCCGGCAGGTTGAAGCGCAGCACGCCCATCAGCACCAGCGCGTTCGAGAGCCCGTGCGGCACGTGGAACAGCGCGCCGATCGGGTAGGCGAGCGCGTGCACCGCCGCCACCGGCGCGTTGGCGAAGGCCATGCCGGCGAGCATCGACCCGAGCAGCATCCCGGAGCGCGCCTCGACATCTCCGCCGTCGGTGCAGGCGATCCGGATATGGCAGGCGAGCAGCCCCAGGGCCTGCCGGGCGAGGCCGTCGGAGATCGGGTTCTTGCGGTGGCGGCTGGTATAGGCCTCGATCGCGTGCACCATCGCGTCGATGCCGGTGGCCGCGGTGACGGCGGCGGGCAGGCCCAGCGTCAGCTCCGGGTCGAGCACCGCCCAGTCGGGCAGCAGGCGCGGGGCGACGACGCCTTTCTTCTCTTGCGTGGGCGTGGTGACGATGGCGATCGGCGTCACCTCCGATCCGGTGCCGGCGGTGGTCGGCACCAGGATCAGCGGCAGGCGCTCGCCCGTGGCGAGGCCGACGCCGTAGATCGCGTCCAGGGCGTCGTCCGAGCGGGCGAGGTAGGCCACGAGCTTGGCGGTATCGAGCGCCGAGCCGCCGCCGATCGCGAGCACCAGCTCCGCGCCCGACGCCCGCGCGAAGGCCGCGGCGGTCTCGACCACGTGGCTCGGCGGGTCCGCGACCACGTCCGCGAACACGTCGATGCGGCAGCCGGCCTGCGCCAGCGCCGCCTCGGCCGCCCGCGTCAGCCCGGCGGCGCGCACGCCCCGGTCGGTCACCAGCAGGATGGTTCGCGCGCCGAACTTGGCGACCAGCTCGGGGATCTTGCCCGCCGCCCCGGCCTCGAACAGCAGGTTCGGCGTGGTCTGGAACAGGAACGGGTTCATGGCCGGGAGCCTCGGCGGACGGATGTTTCGCCGCGCCAGCCTAACCGCTCGGCGCGCGATCGCCAGCGGCGACCCGGGATGCCGCGTCGGGGCGCTTCGGCCTCACCAGACCACCGCCTGCCCGTCGCGGCGCGGGTCGCTGGCGGCGGCGTAGCCTTCGACGCCGGGGTCGCCCATGCGCCAGATGAACTGGCCGGCGCCGAAATCCTGGTAGCTGTCCCGGATCACCGCGACCCGGTGGCCGCGGGCGACGAGGCCGTCGAGCGTGTCCGCCGGCATCGCGGATTCGGCGTTGATCTCGAGGCCCTGGTTGAAGCGCCAGCGCGGGGCGTCGCAGGCGGCTTGCGGGTTCTGGGCGTGGTCGATCATCCGCACCAGCGTCTGCACGTGGCCCTGCGGCTGCATGTTGCCGCCCATCACGCCGAAACTCATCACCGGGGCGCCCCCCTGCGTGAGGAAGCCGGGGATGATGGTGTGGAACGGGCGCTTGCCCGGCGCCACGCAATTCGGGCTCGTTTCGTCGAGGACGAAGCCGTAGCCGCGGTTCTGCAGCGACAGGCCCCACTCCGGCACCACCACGCCGGAGCCGAAGCCCATGAAGTTCGACTGGATGAAGCTCACCATCATCCCGGATTCGTCGGCGGCGGTGAGGTAGATCGTGCCGCCGCGCACCGGGTTGCCGGCGCCGAAATCCTGCGCGCGGCGCGGGTCGATCAGCTTGGCGCGGGACGCGAGGTAGGCGTCGTCGAGCATCGCCTCGGGGCTCACCCGCATCGCGGGCCCGTCGGCGACGTGGGCGTAGGTGTCGGCGAAGGCGAGCTTCATCGCCTCGATCTGCAGGTGCTGCGCCTCCGCCCCGTCCACCGCCATCCCGGCGAGGTCGAAGCTCTCGAGGATGCCCAGCGCGATCTGCGCGGCGATGCCCTGCCCGTTCGGCGGGATCTCGTGCAGCGTGTAGCCGCGGTAGTCCTTGCGCGTCGGCGTCACCCATTCCGGGCGGTAGGCGGACAGGTCCGCGAGCGTCATCGCGCCGCCGTTCGCGCCCGCGTGCCGCGCCATGGCCTCGGCGATCTCGCCCTCGTAGAAGGCTTTGCCCTTCGTCTCGGCGATGGCGCGCAGCGTCCGCGCGGCGGCCCTGAGCGTCACCAGCTCGCCGACATCCGGCGCGCGGCCGCGGGGCAGGAAGAACTCGGAAAAGCCCGGCTGGCGCACGAGGTCGGGGACCGCTGCCGCGGCGGCCCATTTCTGCTGCACCACGATCGGCGCGAGGTAGCCGCGCTCGGCGATCTCGATGGCCGGCTCCAGCAGGTCGGCGAAGGGCAGCTTGCCGAAGCGCTCGGACAGGGCGACCCAGGCGCCGACGGCGCCCGGCACCGTCACCGAATCCCAGCCGCGCATCGGCGGCCGCGTGGCCGGGCCGTATTTCCGGGCGAAGTAGTCCGGCGTCCAGGCGGCCGGCGCCCCGCCCGAGGCGTTCAGGCCGTGCAGTTCCTGGCCGTCCCAGAGGATGCAGAAGGCGTCCGAGCCGAGCCCGTTGCTGCACGGCTCGGTCAGCGTCTTCGCCGCGGCGGTGGCGATCGCCGCGTCGACCGCGTTGCCGCCCTTCCACAGCATCCGCATCCCGGCCTGCGCCGCCAGCGCGTGCGAGGTCGCGACCACGTTGCGGCCGAACATCGGCATGCGGATCGAGGGATAGGCGGAGGTCCAGTCGAAGGTTTGCGACATGTCGGGTCAGCTCACTGAGGGTCGGCGCGTGACGTCCGGGTTTCGATAAGGGGTCATCCCTTGTCCGGGGCCGAGGGCGAAGCCCGGTCGGTTCGTCGGGCTCCGCCCGACCCCCGCCGAAGGGACGATCCCATCGGACTTCCCTTCGATGCGACGCAGGATTCGTGCGCGGATCAGCGCGCCTGCATGCGCAACGCGCCGTCGAGGCGGATGGTCTCGCCGTTGAGCATCGGGTTGCGGACGATCGCCAGCACGAGGTCGGCGTATTCCTCCGGCCGGCCGAGGCGGGCGGGGAAGGGCACCGCGGCCCCCAAGCTGTCCTGGACGTCCTGAGGCAGGCCGAGCAGCATCGGCGTGCCGAAGATGCCGGGCGCGATCGCGCAGACGCGGATGCCGAGCGGCGCGAGCTCGCGGGCCGCCGGCAGCGTCAGCCCGACGATGCCGGCCTTCGAGGCGGCGTAGGCGGCCTGGCCGACCTGTCCCTCGTAGGCAGCGATCGAGGCGGTGGAGACGATCACCCCGCGCTCGCCCCCGTCGAGGGGATCGAGCCCGGCGGCGCCCGCCGCCACCAGCCGCATCAGGTTGAACGAGCCGACGAGGTTGACCTGGATCACCCGGGCGAAGCCGTCGAGCGAGGCCGGGCCGTCGCGCCCGACGATGCGGGCGGCCGGCGCGATCCCGGCGCAGTTGACGAGGATGCGGGCGGGGCCGTGCGCCTCGGCCGCCCGCGCCACGGCGGCCTCGGCGCTCGCCGCGTCCGCTACGTCGCAGGCGATGCCGATCCCGCCGAGCGTGGCGGCCCGGGCTTGCGCCGCCGCCCCGTCGAGGTCGAGCAGCGCCACCCGCGCGCCGGCCTCGGCCAGCGCCTGCGCCGTCGCCGCCCCGAGCCCGGAGGCCCCGCCCGTCACGATCGCCGAGAGACCCTGGATCCGCATCGCCCGCTCCCGCCAAGCCCCGCGCGCGCGGCGCGGAGCCCGATGTCTAGCGGAACGAGCGGCGGGCGGAAGAGGCCGGCGCAACATGCTTTTCCCTCCCCCGCAGAGGGGGGGGAAGGGCGGCAGGTCCCCGTTCGGGTCGGGCGCGCTTCGAAAGCCGCCTCAGCGCGGCGGCGGCTCGTTGTACATCGGAACGTTGTCGTTGCGCGGCAGGTAGGCGCGCACGACCGGGCCGTAGACGCGCGGCCCGGCATAGGCGCCGTACCGGCGGTCGAGGCCGGCCGGGGGGAGGGGGCGATGCGCGAGGCGGCGCGGCGCGGCGCGCGGGGCCGCCTCGGCGTAGCCCGGCCCCTCGGCCGCGGCAGGGCCGGCGAGCGACAGCGTCGCCAGCAGGCCCGCGAGGGCGGCGAGGGGGAGCGAGATCCGAACGGGCATTGGGGTCATCCGGCGCGAGGGAAGGCGGTCGGCGGCTTGCCGGTCAGAACTTGACGGCCGCGCCGCCGCGGACGGTGTTGAGGTTGGCCCTGTGCCCGTCGAAGTCGTTGAACAGCACGTACTGGTATTCGGCGCGGAGCAGGATGCTCGGCGTGATCGCGTATTCGAGACCGCCGCCCAGAGCGACGCCGCCGACCGTCTTGGTCTTCGACTTGCTGACATAGGTGGAGTAGGGGACGCCCGTCGTGGGATCGGTCTGGCTGAACGTTCCGGCACGATAACCGAAGTTCTCGACGTAGGCCGGCTTGCCGACCGTCAGAGCCTGGTTAGCGTTGTAGGTGGTGGCGTTGTATCCCGAATCCTCAATGAACACGCCGTCCGCGATGCGGGCGCGACCGATCGCGAAACCGCCCGTTACGTAAGGCAGAAGGTTGCCGAAGGCGTAGCCTGCGCGCGCGCGGATTGTCCCGAAATCGTTGATCTTGGTGCTCGAGGCGCCGTTCAGGCTGACCGTCTCGAGATAACCGAGGCTGTTGGTCTTGAAACGGGAGATGCCGTCCGAAGACGAGCCGCTGCGCCCGAAGCTGGTGTAGTCGACTTCGATACCGAGGACGACGTCGTCGAACTGGACATTGTAGCCGGCGTACCCGCCGAAGCTCACGTCGCCCACGCGTCTGGGCTTCGACGTTAACAGGTTGGAGGCGCCGAAGTCCGACTCGGCAGTCGAGTTGTGCGTCTGCTGGATGATCAACGGCTGATACGACCTCTGGAACCCGAGCGCGGCCGAGCTGTACCCGCCGTGCCCGCCGACATACACGCCGCTCCAGTCGATCGCCGTGACCGCGACCGGCGGGTCGTAGTCGGGGCCGCGGAGGAAATCGTAGTCGAGGTCGGCGGCGCGGGCCGTGGTCGGGCCGGCCAGGCTCAGGGCGGCAAGAAGTGCGCGGGAAGTCTTACGCATCGCGGTCGTCCTCGGGGCGGCAACACGACCGCACTACGAAACCTGTTCTCTCTTGATAGGAGAGTAACCTTAATGGCTGGTTTCGATATCGGCCGGCGTGCCGTGCCAATGCGGGGACGCGACGCGAAAACCGGAACGAAGACGGGATTTTACCGCACGCCCGCGCCCGGCGACCGGGCCGAGGCTTCGATCCGCGGATCGCGACGCCACCCCGACCGCCGACGCCCGTCGCTTCGGGCGTCGGCTCGCCCGCCGTGCCGCGGACGAGCGCCCGCATGCGACGGTCGCGAGGTGGGAAATCCGATACCGCCCGGGGGCGGTCACGCCCCCGATCCAGCCATCTCGCCGCAGGGCAAGAGGCCCGCGCGAGGCCCGCGGTCGCTTCGCGTCCGTCGGCGATCGCCCGGTCGCGGATCAGTTGCCGTAGGCGCTGCCGCCGAGGCCGGCGAGGCTCGGGCCGCTGCCGAAGCCGCCGAGGTCGTAGCGCAGGCCGAGGCGGAACTCGTTGGCGGCGATGTCCTTCAGCCGCGTGCCGGCGTTGTAGGCGTCGAGCCCGCTCTTGGCGTTGCCGAAATCGACGTAGCGATAGGCCGCGTCCAGGCTGAAGCCGCCGCCGATCGCGTAGGAGACGCCGCCGGTCAGCGCCCAGGCGAGCGAGGCGACCGAGCGGTTCGGGCGCGCCACGGCGGTGCGCAGGCCGGTGCCGGGGTTGCCGTCGCAGGCGTCGACCGTGCAGGTGGTCTGGGTGTAGCCCCGCGCCACGCCCATGTCCGAGAGGCCGATGCCGGCGCCGACATAGGGCGTCAGCCCCCACCAGGTGCCTAGGTCGGCGTAGACGTTGACGAGGGCGGTGAGCGCGGAGACCTGCGCCGCCTCGACGTTATAGCCGGTGGCGAAGTTCGAGCGCGAGGAGGCGGCGCCGTAGCGGGCCGGCTCGCGCTGGTCGACGGTCGCGTCGACGCGCAGCCACGGGGTGATCCGGTAGCCGACGCCGCCGCCGTAGCCGGCCGCATCGCTCAGGCGCAGGCCGACGAGCGGCGGCATGCCCGGGTCGTTCGCGTCCGCCCGGGTGTCGTCGTGCGGGCGCGCGTAGGCCGATTCGGTGAAGTCGGCCCGGAGATACCAGCCGCCGCCGACCGCGACCGGCGGCGCCATCGGCGGGGGCGGGGGCAGCAGGTCGGCGGCCTCGGCCCGGCCGATCCCGAGGAGAAGCAGCGCCGCGGCGGCGAAGCGGCGTTCGAGCGCAGCCATGGGGAAAGTCCTCACGCAAGATCAACGGTTGCATCCCGTAGGACGACTTGACGAGGACCCTAAACCCCAAATCTTGTGAACGGCTTAACCGTATTTCGCGGTCCGTGGCATGCGTCTCGACCCTGAAACGAAAGAAGACGGCGCGGATCGGATCCGCGCCGTCTTCGATGTCGAGGCCGTGCAGGTTCGGTACGTGTCTCAGTACTTGCGGACGAGCGGGCCCGGGGCCGGCTGATAGTCGGGCACCAGCGGCGGCAGCGGCGCGGCGACGAGGCCGCCGAGCAGGTAGCGCACGCCGATCTTCACGTCGTGGGCCTCGATGTCCTTGATCTTCACGCCGGCTCCGGCCTCGCCGCAGCAGGTGGAGAAGCTGGCGCCGGTCGAGGCGTGGCCGAGGTTCAGGTAGCGGTAGGCGAGCTCGACCTTGAACGCGTCGGTGACGTTGTAGGCGAGACCGGCATGGAGCGCCCAGGCGAAGCTGCCGGTGGTCTTGTCCTTGTACGACTTGGTCGTCGCCTGGCTGTTGTAGACCGGCGTCGCGTTGCCGTTCGCGTCGACCGTGTAGGTCGGGGTGTAGTTGTAGGTCGGCGGGGCGCAGGGGCAGCCGCCGTATTGCGGGTTGCCGTAATCGTAGGCGTAGGTCGGGCTGGTGAACTGGCCGTTCGTGCCGTAGCCGGAGACGTGGTTGAAGGCGTAGCCGGCGCCGGCGCCGATGAACGGCGTGATGCCGTACCAGGTGCCGAGGTCGAAGTAGGCGTTGGCGAGGACGACGGCCGAATCGAAGTGGCCGCTCGACTTGTTGATGCCGTACGAGCCGAGGCCGTTGTCGTAGTCGGGGCCCCTGTAGTACTCGCTGCCGCGCAGGCCGGTGGAGTAGCGGTACTCGCCGGTCACGTCGCCGCGCAGGAACGGGGTGAACTGGTAGCCGACGCCGACCCCGGCGAAGCCGCCGCCGCCGACCTCGTTGCCGTAGGAGCGGTTCGCCTCCGGGTATCCGGCATAGTCGTAGGACGTGCTGTACTTCGCCCGGTCGTAGACGCTGGCCCCGACGTCGCCGCGCAGGTACCAGCCACCGCCGACCTCGATCGGCGGGGCATAGGGCGGCGGGGGCGGGGGCGGCAGCAGGTCGGCGGCTGCGGCCAGTGAGGGCGCGCCGACGCTCGCCGCGAGCGTCAGGGTGCGCACCAAAGCGACGAGCTTGGAGCGGGCCATAAGAATTCCTTCACGCTTAAATGTGCCGGAAGCTTTCGGTGCCGGCTCTGGTGACCTCCCGGACCATGGCGGCAAGGTCTTAAAGCTGGCTTAACGTTAAAACTTAGCGTTATGGATTGTTTGAGGTGCGCAATCCTGCACGTCGCCGATGCGGTCCTGCGGACACAATCGCCGTTCCGGGCGTTGCCTGCACAGCCTCCACCGAGCGAGATCGACATGACGCGCCTGTTCATCGCCGACGTCCGGACCCCGTCCGGCCCGCGCCCCCTGGTCACGGTGCGCGCGGCCTCGGAGGCCGAGGCGCTGCTGTTCCTCGAGGCGCACTACCCCGAGGACCGGATCGAGGCGGTGGCCGAGCCGGGCGAGTGGGCCAGCGATGCCGCGACCGGATCGAACCCCGGCGACGTCCGCGAGCATCCCGGCAGCACCTGGCCGACCAGCCTGTCGCGGGCGCCCGCCGGGCCCTGAGCGGTGCTGCCGGAGGACGTGCGCGCGCTCGCGTTGATGCTGCCGGAAGCGATCCTCGGCGCGCACAAGGGCAACCCGGATTTTCGCGTGGGCGGCCGGGTCTTCGCGACGCTGTGGACCGAGGAGGACCGGCTGGTGCTGCGGCTGTCGCCGGAGGACCAGGAGCGCCTGCTGGAGGCCGAGCCGGACCTGTTCTCGGCCATCGACGGCGCCTGGGGCCGCCGCGGCTGGACCAACCTCGACCTCGACGCCTGCGAGGAGGAGATTCTGCGGGACGCCCTGCTCGCCGCCTGGCGCGCCACGGCGCCGGCCGGGCTGGTCTCGGTCTACGAGCCGACGGCGTGAGGGCGGCCGTCCCGTGAGCCGGTGCTGAGCGCCGCCCGCTTGCGTCATTCGGCCCGGCGCCGTGGTGGTGATCGGGACGGCCCGGCGCCCCGTCGATCGCCGGGCGGGTCGTCGGGCTCGCCTCAGGCCTCGGCGAGCAGCTTGGCCGCGAACGCACCGAGCATGCCGCCCATCAGCCAGCGCTGCGCCCGCATCCAGGACGGGCGCCGGGCGAGGCCGGCCGCCAGCGCCCCGGCCGTGGTGGCGATGACGACGCCGAAGGCGAGGTTGAGGGCGATGTGCATCAGGCCGAGCACCAGGGTCTGAGCCAGCACGCTGCCGTGGCCGGGGATCACGAATTGCGGCAGCAGCGCGAGGTAGAGCAGCGCCGCCTTGGGGTTCAGCAAGGTCGTGGCCAGCCCCATCGTGAGCACCCGGCATGGGCCGGCCTGCGGCAGGTCCGCGGCCTGGAACGGCGAGACGCCCCCGGGGCGCACTGCGGACCAGGCGAGGAGCAGCAGGTAGGCCGCCCCGGCGAGCCGCAGGGCATCGTGGGCGTAGGGCACCGTCGCAAGCAGTGCCGTGATCCCGAAGGCGGCGCAGGCCATGTAAAGCAGGAACCCCAGCGCGCTGCCCACCAGCGAGACCAAGCCGGCCCGGCGGCCCTGCGCGATCGAGCGCGAGATCAGGTAGATCATGTTCGGCCCCGGCGTGATCGCCAAGCCGAGGATCACCGCGCCGTAGGCGACGAGGGTGGGATGGTCGGGCATCGTCGGGCTCCTGCCGCACGCTTCGTGGCGGCGCAGCCCCGGATTTCCCATCCGCCCTTCGATCGGTAAAATACCATCTCAAGATCCCTGTGATACGGCTGGGCTATCGAAGTGACCGTGGACGTCCGGTTGATCCGGCACCTCTGGCTGTTCCTGGCGGTGGCCGAGGCACGGCATTTCGGGCATGCCGCCCAGCGGCTCGGCATGTCGCAGCCCCCGCTGAGCGAGGGCATCCAGACCTTGGAGCGGATGCTGGGCGCGCGGTTGTTCGACCGCGACCGCCGCGGCGTGCGGCTCACGCCCGCGGGCGCCGCGATCCTGCCGGCGGTGCAGGTCTTCGCCGGCCAGGTCGAGCGCTTGGAGCGGGCCGTGCGCGAGGCGGTCGCAGGCCGGACCGGCACGCTGACCGTCGGCGCGATCAACTCGGCGCTTCTGGAGGACTTGCCGCCGATGGTGGCGCGCCTGCGTGCGGCCCAGCCGGGGCTGACGATCGCCGTGCGCGAGATCGACAGCGTCGAGGCGGTGCCGCTGATCGAGGCGGGCGAGATCGATCTCGCCTTCGCGCGCCTGGAAGGGGAACTCGGCCCGAACATCCGCTCGCGGCCGGTCGCCACCGATCGTCTCGCCGTCGCCCTGCCGCGCGATCACCGGCTGACCGGGATGGCGGCGGTCCCGCTGGCGCTGCTGGCCGATGCGGATTTCGCGATGTTCGCTCGCCGCTCCAGCCCGGTCTACTTCGACCGGGTGACGGCAGCCTGCCACGCGGCGGGGTTCGCGCCGCGCATCGTGCACGAGGTCCGCGCCGTGACCTCGCAGATCGCCTTCGTGGCCTGCGGGCAGGGTGTCGCGCTGGTGCCCCTGCGCTTCGAAGGGCTCGCCCCGCCCCAGGTCGTGATCCGACCGCTGGCCGAGAACGTCGAGATCGTCGCGGCGGCCCTGGTCTGGTCGGACGCCCGCAGCAATCCTCTGGTCGACGCGGCCATCGCGTCGTTCACGGAGCCGACCGGATGAGGCTTCCCACCCCGAGCCGTCCTTCCGGTCACGACACCGGGCCCGACCGGAGCCGCCGCCGCTACAGCCGGAAATCCTCGCCGAGGTAGAGCCGGCGCGCGTCGGCGTTGGCGACGATCTCCTCCGGGGTGCCCTCGGTGAGGATGCGGCCGGAATGGGCGATGTAGGCGCGGTCGATCAGGCCGAGCGTCTCGCGGACGTTGTGGTCGGTGATCAGCACGCCGATGCCGCGCTGCTTCAGGTGCTTGACGAGGTCCTGGATGTCGCCGACCGCGATCGGGTCGATGCCGGCGAAGGGCTCGTCGAGCAGCATGAAGGTCGGCGACGAGGCCAGCGCCCGGGCGATCTCGCAGCGCCGCCGCTCGCCGCCCGAGAGCGCGATCGACGGGGACTTGCGCAGGCGCGCGATGTCGAATTCCTCGAGCAGCGAATCGAGCTTCCTCGCCCGCGCCTTGCGGTCGGGCTCGGCGACCTCGAGCACGGCGCGGATGTTGTCCTCCACCGTCAGGCCGCGGAAGATCGAGGCTTCCTGCGGCAGGTAGCCGATGCCGAGGCGCGCGCGCTGGTACATCGGCAGGTGGGTGATGGCCAGGCCGTCCAGCGTGATGTGGCCGCGGTCGGCCGCCACCAGCCCGGTGATCATGTAGAAGATCGTGGTCTTGCCGGCGCCGTTCGGCCCGAGCAGGCCGACCGCCTCGCCGGTCCGCACCGTGAGCCCGGCCTCGTGCACGACGGTGCGCGCGCCGTAGCTCTTGCGCAGGCCGCGGACGCTGAGGATGCCGGGGCCGCCCTCGACCTCGGACGGCACCGCCTCGGGCCGGGCGCGGCCGAGCACCCGCCCGAGCCAGGACGGGCGCGGGCTCGCGGTCTCGGACCGGTGCGGGGAGAGGGCCTGACCGCCGGGGACGCCGATCGAACCGCTCAATTGGCCTGGGCCCGCGTCTTGCCGTCGGACTTGCCGTCGCCCTTGGCGGCATCCGTCTTGGCTGCGTCACCCTTGGCTGCGTCGGCCGGCTTCGGCGCGGTCCTGGCGATGCCGGCGGGCTGCGCGCAGCCCTTGGCGGGCTTGTCCTTCTCGGCCTTCTCGCCCGGCACGAACAGGGCGGAGACGCGCCCGCCCGGCACCGGGTCCATGTTCGCGCGGCCGGTGTTCATGTCGTAGACGAGGCGTTGGCCGCGGGTGACGTTCTGGCACTGGCTCAGCACGACGTTGCCGGTGAGCACGATGCGCTTGGCCGCCTGGTCGAACACCGCGCTGTCGCCGGTGGCGACCTGGTCCTTCTGCACCACCGTGACCGGGCCGGCGCATTCCACCTTCTGGATGCCGTTCTCGCCCATGCCGGCCGCATCCTTGGGCTTGTCCTCGGCCTCCGCGGCCGGGCTTGCCTTGTCCTTGGCGTCCTTGTCCTTGCCGCGCTTGTAGTGGACCGTCATCGTCGAGCAGCGGATGGTGCTCTCGCCCTGCACGGCCACGACGTTGCCGGCGAAGATCGCCTTGCTCTCGCGGTCGAACACGTCGAGCCGGTCGGCGTCGATCTTGATCGGCTCCTTGCCGCCGCCCATCGATCCGAACGGCGAGGTCGGATTCTTCTTCGGCGCCGCCGCGACGGCCGGCTTCTCGGCCCGGGCGGGCGCGACCGGCAGCGCAACGGAGAGAAGCGACGCGGCCGCGAAGGCGGCGGCGAGCCGCGCCGGCAGACCGGACAGGCCGGTCATGGGCGGCCGTCCGTCGGCTCGGCCGAGGAGGTGAGGACGCGCAGGGGCGCCTTGGCCGGCTCGGCCTTGTCGTCGGCCTTCGCGTCCTTGGCCTTGTCCTGGTGGAACACGGTGTGGACGTTGCCGATGAACGAGATCACGCGGCCGTTCTCGACCACGTCGAGCCCGTCGGCGACCACCTGGCCGCTCGGCACCGACACGGTGACGGTCTCGGCCGATTTCACGCTGCCGGCCTTGAAGTCGACGGCGGCCGATTGCAGCCGCGCCTCCTCGCCCTTGTCGGTCCAGATCCGGATGTCCTGCTTGAGGTCGAGCGCCTCGCGGGTGGTGTCGAACAGCCCGGTCGCCGCCTCGATCCAGGCGAGGCCGCCCTTGTCGTCGGTGGCGACGTGGCCGCGCATCGCCTCGAGCTCGATCAGGCTCGGCTTGCGCATGTCCTGCAGCGCGGCGGTGGCGGTGACCTCGTAGCCGCGGTCGCCCTTGCGGAAGCCGGAGAGCTTCGGGTTCTCCATCCGCACCTTAGTGCCCGACAGCGTCACCGGCCCGACGCTGACGCCGGGGATGACGGCCGCGAACGGGTTGAACAGCCAGGCTCCGAGCGCGATCACCGCGCCGCCCGCGACCAGGGGCAGCACCCGGCGCAGCGTGCGCACTTGGGCGCTGTGGCGATGGGCGCGCGCATGCGCGCGGGTGCGGCGCAGGTCGGTCCGACCGCTCGCCTGGGCGTACCCGTTCATCTCGACCGCGTCGACGACCTGCATGACGATTCCGATGCGCGACGCTGGGGCGATGCGCCCGCGAGCCCGGCCCCGACGCTTCGCGCGCCGCGCCGACTCGTCCGGGATGCGCCCGGCCGATGGCGAAGTTATGGCCCAAGCGTTTCCGAATGTTCAACTGTCGCCTGCATCCGGAAGCCGTGCGGGCGAGGATTCGGCGGACGCGCCGTGCGTTCGCGCACGGCGATGGCGCGGCCGTTCCCGGATGGCGTGCGCTGGCGGCGCCCGACCCGGGCGGGCCGCTGTCGGACTGTCCTGCGACGCCCGATCGCCCGTCCCTCCCGCCCGGCGGGGGAAAGGGCGCCTTTCCCGTCCGAGACGGGCGCGCGGTGCGTGGCGGGATCGATCCGGCGCCGAGACCCCGCGCAGCCGCGAACCGACGGGCCGGGCAGGAAGGCGTCGCGGCGGCGCCCCCGAGGCGGGACCGCAGGCCGGACGAGGCCCGGCCTGCCTCGGCCGCCTTACGCCTGCGCGGCGTCCGCCGGCGCGCCGGCCTTCGGGCCGCCCTTGGCGACGCCGACCAGGGCCGGGCGCAGGGTCCGGTCGCCGATGACGTAGCCCGACTGGACCACCTGCACGACGGTGCCGGCCGGCACCTCCGGGTCGGGCACCTCGAACATCGCCTGGTGGCGGTTCGGGTCGAAGCGCTGGCCCTTGGGCTCGACCACCTTCACGCCGTGGCGCTCCAGGGTCTTGGCGAGATCCCGCTCGGTCAGCTCGATGCCGTCGATCAGGCCCTTCAACGCGCCCTCGGCCGAGGCCCGCGCCTCGGCCGGGACGCTGTCGAGCGCGCGGCGGATGTTGTCGGCGACGTTGAGCACGTCGCGGGCGAAGTTGGTGACCGCGTAGGTCCGGCCGTCGGCGACCTCGCGCTCGGTCCGGCGGCGCAGGTTCTCCATCTCGGCCAGCGTGCGCAGCGTGCGGTCCTTCAGCTCGTCGCGCTCGGCGGTCATCGCCGCGAGCTTCGCGTCGGCGGCCGACCCGTCCTGGGACGCGGGGGCGTCGTGCGGCGCCTCGTGCGCCACGCCGGCCCCGGCCTCGACCGTGCTCTGGCGCGGGTCGTCATGCTGCATGTCGTTGCTCGTCATCGCGAAAAGGGCTCGCCGGGTGATTTCGGGGTCGGCGTTGATATCAGGCGCGCGGGCCGCGAAATCAACCCGGCGAAGCACATCACGCCTCCCGCGGCGGCGGCGCGGCGACGAGCGCCTCCAGCCCCTCCGCCTTCATCACCGCCACGTCGCCGGCGAAGACCTCCATCACCGCGCTGCGGATCGCCGCCTGGCGGTCGGGCTGGGTGACGCGGGTGCCGGTCAGGTCGGTGACGTAGAACACGTCCACCGCCCGCTCGCCGAAGGTCGCGACATGCGCCGAGGTGATGTTGAGGTTGAGGCGGTTCAGCGCCGTGGTCAGCTCGTAGAGCAGGCCCGGCCGGTCGAGGCCGGTGACCTCGACCACCGTCTCGCGGCTGGACAGTGCGTTGTCGATCGCCACGTCCGGCGGGACCAGGAAGGTCTTGGCCCGGCCGGTGGAGGGCGGGTGCTTGTCGGCCACGAGCTCGGCGATCTTGATCTCGCCCTTGAGCGAGCGCTCGATCGAGGCGGTGATGCGCCGGCCGCGGCGCATCTCGTCCTCGTCGCGCTCGAAGGCGCGGGAGATGAAGATCGAATCGAGGGCGAAGCCGTCGCTGGTGGTGAAGGCCTGGGCGTCGACGATGTTGCCGCCGGCCGCCGCGCAGGCCCCGGTGACGATGGCCAGCAGCCGCGGGTGGTCGGGCGAGTACACCGTCAGCTCGGTGACGCCGCGGACCGGATCGGTCTCGACGTCGGTGGCGCTGGTACGGCCGGCCTCGATCGCCTGGCGGATGAAGCCGGCGTTCTTGAACTGGCGCACGCCGTCGACCTTCAGCCAGTAGGCTTGGTTGTGGCGCGCGGCGTAGGCGTCGAACACCTCCGACGACCAGTCGGGCAGCTGCTCGCGCAGGCCCATCTGGATCAGCCGGACGCGGTCGGTGCGGGCGATCTCGGAATGGCCGCCCGACAGCACCACCTCGGTCTCGTCGTAGAGGGTGCGGATCAGCGTGCCCTTCCACGCGGTCCAGACGCCGGGGCCGACGGCGGTGATGTCGGCGACGGTGAGGATCGTCAGCAGGCGCAGGCGCTCCAGCGTCTGCACCACGGCGGCGAACTTCTCGATGGTCTTCGGGTCCGAGAGGTCGCGGCTCTGGGCGGTCATCGACATCAGGAGATGGTGCTCGACGAGCCAGGCCACCGTCTCGGTCTCGGCCTGGGTCAGGCCGAAGCGCGGGCACAGCTTCTGCGCGATCGCCGCGCCGGCGATCGAGTGGTCCTCGGGGCGGCCCTTGGCGATGTCGTGGAGCAGGATCGCCACGTAGAGCGCGCGCCGGTTGTGGATCGCGTTGACCAGGCGCGAGACCAGCGGGAACTGCTCCTCGGTGCGCCCGGAATCGATCGCCGCGAGCACGCCGAGCGAGCGCAGCAGGTGCTCGTCCACCGTGAAGTGGTGGTACATGTTGAACTGCATCATCGCGACGATGCGGCCGAAATCCGGGATGAAGCGGCCGAGCACGCCGGCCTCGTTCATCTGCCGCAGCACCGATTCCGGCGAGTTCTTCGAGGTCAGGATCTCGAGGAAGAGGCGGTTGGCCTCCTCGTCGGCGCGCAGGGCGTGGCCGATCAGGCGCAGGGAGCGGTTCGCCAGGCGCTTGGCGTCGGGATGGATCGCGAGGTTGTGCCGGTCGGCGAGCCAGAACAGGCGCAGGAGGTTGACCGGATCGCGCTCGAACGCGTCCTCGGCGCGGACGTTGACCCGGCCGTGGTCGAGCCAGAAATCCTCCGCCTCGATCGCGGTGGCGCGGAACCGATCGCGGAACTTGCCGATCCAGCGGTCGAGCACCGGCGTGCGCTTGGCGTGGCGCGCCTCCAGCTCGGCGCAGACGATGGCGGTGAGGTCGCCGACGTCCTTGGCGATCAGGAAGTACGCCTTCATGAAGCGCTCGACGCCCGACAGCCCGCCGCGCGGCCCGAAGCCGAGGCGCTCGGCGATCTTCGGCTGCAGCCCGAAGGACAGCCGCTCCTCCGCGCGCCGCGTGACGAAGTGCAGGTGGCAGCGCACCCGCCACAGGAACTCGTCGCAGCGCTCGAACAGGCGGTACTCCTCCGCCGTGAACAGGCCGGCGGCGACGAGCTCGACCTGGTCGCGCACCCGGTAGGTGTACTTGGCGATCCAGAACAGGGTGTTGAGGTCGCGCAGGCCGCCCTTGCCGTCCTTGACGTTGGGCTCGACCAGGTAGCGCGAGGAGCCGGCCTTGGTGATGCGGCCGTCGCGCTCGCGCAGCTTGGCCTCGACGAACTCGTGCGCGGTGCCCATCACCAGCTCGGCGTCGAAGCGCGTCACCAGCTCCTCGAACAGCACCCGCGTGCCGAACAGGAAGCGCGCCTCCAGGAGCGCCGTGCGGATCGTCATGTCGGCGCGAGCCTCGCGCAGGCATTCCTCGACCGAGCGGGTGGCGTGGCCGACCTTCAGCTTGAGGTCCCACAGCACGTAGAGCATCGCCTCGACGACGCTCTCCGACCACGCGGTCTGCTTGTAGGGCAGCAGGAACAGGAGATCGATGTCGGAGCCCGGCGCCATCGTGCCCCGGCCGTAGCCGCCGGTCGCCACCACCGCGAGCTGCTCGCCGGTGGAGGGGTTGTCGTTCGGATAGAGCCGCCAGACCACCGCGTCGTGGATCGCGCGCACCACCGCGTCGGTGAGGTTCGACAGGGCGCGGGCGCAGCGCATGCCGTCCCGGTCCTTCAGAAGCTGCGCCTCGGCCGCCGCGTGGCCGGCCTCGATGACCCGCTTCAGCTCCGGCACCAGAACGGCGCGGAGCTTCGTCGGCTCACGAGCCTCGCGATCCAGGGCATCCAGAACCTTGTCCAGGGCAGCGACGACATCGAACATGGGTACCCGTTAGCATGAACTGCCGGTGCTGCCAGCGGGGCCGGGCTTCCGGACCGGCGCGCCGCGTCGAGCCAGGGTCCTCGAGCCGGGGCTCGTCAGCGAAGGGCCTCGGGCGAGGGGCCGCGAGCAAGAGCCACGCCGAAGCCACGCTCGATCCGGATCCGCCGGAGCGGGCGGGGTGCCGGTGGGCGAGCTTTGACGCGCCGTCCCGGGGATCGTATATACGAAGGCGATACGTTGATGCGAGCGCGGCACGGTGCCGTTCGAAGCTTGGTCACAGCCATGCCAGGAGAGGTGCGCGTGATCGTTCAGTTCTCCCGATGGGGCAACAGTCTCGCCCTCCGCATTCCGGCGCAGATCCTGCGAGACGTCGGCGCTGCGGAAGGCAGCACGGCCGAACTGAGTGTCGAGGAGGGGCGGATCGTCATCGCGCCGCGCGCAGAGCCGCCGCGCTACACCTTCGACGGCCTGCTTGCCGGCATCACCAAAGAGAACCTGCACGACGACCAGTTCGAGGGGCGGACGGTCGGTGACGAGATCTGGTGAGCCGCCCTATTGCCCTGATCTCGGCGACCTGATCTTTCTCGAGTTCAGTCCGCATCTTGGGACCGAGCAGGGCTTCACCCGGCCCGGGCTCGTCCTCACGCCGCGGTCCTACAACGGCCTCGTCGGGCGCTGCTTCGCGTGTCCGGTCACCAGCCGCGGACGTGGCTACCCTTACGAGGTGGTCCTGCCGTCCGGGCTGAAGATCCACGGCTTCGTCCTTGCGGACCAGGGCAAGCCGCTCGCCTGGGCCGAGCGCTACGCGCGCTTCGTCGACGTCGCGCCGGCGGCCGTGATCGATGACGTGAAGGCGAAGATCGCGGCGTTCCTGCAACTCGGTTGATGCCGATCGTCCACGGCTGTGCGTCCTATATTGCGGAATTGTCGTTTGACATAAAGAACGCACCGGCCTAGCTCGGATCAAACGCCCGATCCGAAAAGGACTGTCCTCATGCGCCTTGCCCGCCGCGCGCTCCTCGGTGCCGCCCTCGCGCTCGCTCTCCCGGTCGCCCTGCCCACCGCCTTGTCCGCGCCCGCCGGCGCCGCCGAGGTCAAGGAGGTCCGCCTGGACTGGGCGACCTACAATCCGGTCGGGCTGGTCCTGAAGGACAAGGGGTTTTTGGAGGAGGCGCTGAAGCCGAGGGGCATCACCGTGCGCTGGGTCCAGTCGCTCGGCTCCAACAAGGCGCTCGAATTCCTCAATGCCGGCGCGATCGACTTCGGCTCCTCGGCCGGCGCCGCCGCCCTCGTGGCGCGCATCAACGGCAACCCGATCAAGGCGGTCTACGCCTTCTCGCGGCCGGAATGGACCGCGCTCGTCACCCGCAAGGACAGCGGCATCGCCCGGGTCGCCGACCTGAAGGGCAAGCGCATCGCCGTGACCCGCGGCACCGACCCGCACATCTTCCTGATCCGCGCCCTCCAGGGCGCGGGCCTGACCGAGCGCGACGCCAAGCTCGTCCTGCTCCAGCACGCCGACGGCCGCACGGCGCTCGACCGCGGCGACGTCGACGCCTGGGCCGGCCTCGACCCGATGATGGCCGCGGCCGAGATCGAGAACGACGACGTGCTGTTCTTCCGCGACGCGAGCGCCAACACCTGGGGCCTGCTCGACGTGCGCGAGGCGTTCGCCCAGGAGAACCCCGAGCTCGTCCGCACCGTGATCGCCGCCTACGAGCGGGCGCGGCTGTTCGCGATCCAGAACCCGGACGCGCTGAAGGCGGCCCTGGTCGCCGCGACGAAGCTGCCCGAGCCGGTGATCGCCCGGCAGGTCGCCCGCACCGACCTTTCCGAGCCGGCGGTCGGCAAGGCCCAGGCGGCCTCGATCCAGGCGGCCGGCCTCGCCCTGCAGCAGGCCGGCATCATCCCCGCCGGCACCGACGTCGCCGCCGCCGTCGACGGGCTGATCGACACGCGCTTCAACCCGGCGCGGTAGGCGAGGGCGTATCGAGCCCCGCTCGCATCGGTCGTCGCAGAGCCGTATCGTCCGCGCGATCCGCAGCGCGGCTCCTTCTCCCAGGGGGAGAAGGGTGGGATGAGGGGCGTGCCTCAGACGGAAAGGTCACACCCCTCACCCTGTCCCTCTCCCCCTGGGAGAGGGGGCCCGCGCCGCGATATGCCCACGGTTCGGTCGACGCACACAGCAGGAGCGACCGGAGGCATGCCCGAGATCACGAACCTCCTCGGCTTCGCGCTGGTCTCCCTCGGCATGGTGCTGACGCCGGGGCCGAACATGGTCTACCTGGTCTCGCGCTCGCTCTCGCAGGGGGCGGGCGCCGGGCTGGTCTCGCTCGGCGGGGTCGCGGCGGGGTATCTCGTCTACATGCTGGCGGCGGCCTTCGGCATCACCGCGCTGCTGCTCGCCGTGCCCTTCGCCTACGACGCCCTGCGCCTTTCCGGCGCGCTCTACCTGATGTGGCTGGCCTGGCAGGCGGTGCGGCCGGGCGGGCGCTCGCCGTTCCAGCCGCGGATGCTGCCGCCCGACGGGCCGCGGCGGCTGTTCGCGATGGGGTTCCTGACGAACCTTCTCAACCCGAAGATCGCGGTGATGTACCTGTCGCTGCTGCCGCAGTTCATCACGCCGGGGCACGGCAGCGTGCTGGTGCAATCGCTGGTGCTGGGGTCGGTGCAGACCGGGATCAGCGTCGGCGTGAACGCGCTGCTCGCCGTCACCGCCGGGTCGGTCGCCGCCTTCCTCGGCGGGCGCCCGGCCTGGATGGTGGCGCAGCGCTGGCTGATGGGCACCGTGCTCGCCGGCCTCGCGGTGCGGATGGCGACCGAGGCGCGGCGCTGAGCCCGCGGCGGTGCTATAGGGCCGCCGACCCTCCAGCTCCCGACGGTCCGATGCCACACCTTTCCGAGCTCGACGCCCGATGACCGGACCCGCGGCCGCTCCGGCGGCGAACGCCGCTTCCAACCTCGCGCCAAGCGCCGCTCCACGGGCCGGACGCGCGGTCTCCCCGCGCTTAGGCCGGGCCGGCCTCGGCCTCCTGCTTCCGCTGGCGCTGGCGCTGGGCTGGGAGGCGGCGGTCCGTGCCGGCCTGGCGCAGGGACGGCTGCTGCCGCCGCCGAGCCGGATCGCGGCGACGCTGTGGGAGCTCGCCCGCTCGGGCGACCTGTGGATGCACGTCTCCGCGACGCTGGTGCGCGTCGGCCTCGGCTTCGCGCTCGGCGCGGCGGCGGGGATCGTCGCGGGCGCGCTGACCGCGACCCTGCCGACCCTGCGCCGGCTCGTCGACCCGAGCCTGCAGGCGTTGCGCGCGGTGCCGTCGCTCGCCTGGGTGCCGCTGTTCATCCTGTGGTTCGGCATCCTCGAGACGCCGAAGGTGATGCTGATCGCGGTCGGCGTGTTCTTCCCCGTCTATGTCGGGGTCGCGGGCGCCATCGCCTCGGTCGACCGCAAGCTCGTCGAGGTCGGGCGGATCTTCCGGCTATCGCGGGCGGCGCAGGTCCGGCGCATCCTGCTGCCCGCGGTGCTGCCGGCCACCGTCACGGCCTTGCGCACCGGCCTCGGGCTCGGCTTCCTGTTCGTGGTCGCGGCCGAGCTGATGGGGGCGTCCGAAGGTCTCGGCTACCTGCTGATCGACGGCCAGCAATTCTCCAAGCCCGAGCAGATCCTCGCCGCGATCATCGCCTTCGCGGTGGCGGGCAAGCTCGCCGACGCTTTGCTGGTCGCGCTCACGACCCCGCTGGTGCGCTGGCAGGACACGGCGCGGGACGCGCTCTGATCACGATCGCCGCGGGACGCGCTCCGACGGAAGACGCGTCGGGTTTCGCGCTCGGGGCGCGTCGCCTCAGTCCTGGTCGGGCTCGTCGGTCTCGGCCCGGTCGCGATCGTGGACCGGGCGCGGGTGCGCCGTCACCGGCGGGAACAGCTCGGCGAGCCCGGCGGCCACCCCGTAGAGCACCGGATCGGACCCGGGCCCGGAATGCGGCGGGTGGAGATCGCTCTTGACCATGGAATTCGTCACCTTCGGCGCCCTATTCATCCCGTTGCCAGCGCCGTCGTAAGCCTGACGGACAGCTCCAAGACTGCCCTTAGGGCTTGTCAAGTCGTGCTTTGGTCCAGGGTTTCATGCCGGCGAAAAGAAAGTTTCGGTGTGCCCGTCGATGGTTGCAGACGAACGCGGGCCGAACCATCCGAGGGTTGAGGCCGGAATGCGAACCGGTAGTTTATTGCACGGCAGCATGACGTGCGCTCCGACGCTCCGTTCTGTTGCGGTGCAGCATGACAAATCGGACGCGTTGAAAATGCCGCGCTCGCGGGTTCGTCCGTAGGGAAGCAAAGGGCCGGACCCCCGATTTCGACAGAAGACCTTTGTCGAGCGACCGATCTGCACGATTGAATGCAATCGGCATTTCTGTTCCAGTCGCCACTTAGAACGGGAACAATCTGGGCAGGAAATCATGCCGCGTTTCGAGCCCTGGGATGCGCAGCGCGCTTCCGGGATCATCGCCGAGCACCGTCACCTGGAAGGCGCCACCCTTCCGATCCTGCACGCGCTGCAGGAGACCTTCGGCTACGTCGATGCCGGCGCGGTGCCGCTGATCGCCGATGCGCTCAACCTGTCGCGGGCCGAGGTCCACGGCTGCATCACCTTCTATCACGACTTCCGCGCCCACCCGACCGGCCGGCACGCGGTGAAGCTGTGCCGCGCCGAGGCCTGCCAGGCCATGGGCTCGGACCGGCTGCACGCCGAGATCCTGTCGCGCCTCGGCACCGGCTGGCACGGCACCACCGCCGACGGGAACGCGACGGTCGAGCCGGTCTACTGCCTCGGCCTGTGCTCCAACGCCCCGGCGGCGCTGGTGGACGGCGAGCCGATCGCACGCCTCACCGCCGACAGCCTCGACGCGGCCCTCAGCGAGGCGCGCGCATGAGCACCCCCATGAGCATCACCCTCTACGTCCCCCGCGACGCCGTGGCCCTCGGCCTCGGCGCCAACCGCGTCGCCCGCGCGCTGTTCTCCGGCGCCGAGCGCCGCGGCCTCGACGTGTCGATCGTCCGCACCGGCTCGCGCGGCCTGTTCTGGCTCGAGCCGATGGTCGAGGTCGCGACCCCCGAGGGCCGCGTCGCCTACGGCCCGGTGACGCCCGCCGACGTCGACGCGCTCCTCGATGCCGGCCTGGCGGAGGGCGGCGACCACCCGCTCCGCCTCGGCGACCCGGAGGCGATCCCGTTCCTGGCCCGCCAGCAGCGACTCACCTTCCACCGCTGCGGCGTGATCGATCCGGTCTCGGTCGACGACTACAAGGCCCATGGCGGCTATCGCGGCCTCGAGGCCGCGTTGCGGCTCGGCCCCGAGGGCACCGTCGGCGAGGTCCGCGAATCCGGCCTGCGCGGCCGCGGCGGCGCCGGCTTTCCCGCCGGCATCAAGTGGAACACGGTGATGCTGGCGCAGTCGCACCAGAAATACGTGGTCTGCAACGCCGACGAGGGCGATTCCGGCACCTTCGCCGACCGGATGATGATGGAGGGCGACCCCTTCAACCTCATCGAGGGCATGACCATCGCCGCCGTCGCCGTCGGCGCGACGCGGGGCTACATCTACCTGCGCTCCGAGTACCCGCAGGCCTTCGCGACGCTGAAGGAGGCCATCGCCAACGGCATCGCGGCGGGCGTCCTCGGCGACGACGTGATGGGCTCGGGCAAGAGCTTCCACCTCGAGGTCCGGCTCGGCGCCGGCGCCTACATCTGCGGCGAGGAGACCTCGTTGCTGGAGAGCCTCGAGGGCAAGCGCGGCATCGTCCGCGCCAAGCCGCCGATCCCGGCGCTGAAGGGCTTCCTCGGCCAGCCGACGCTCGTCAACAACGTGATGACCTTCACGGCGACGCCCTGGATCCTGGAGCACGGCGCCAAGGCCTACGCCGATTACGGCATGGGCCGCTCGCTCGGCACCCTGCCGATCCAGCTCGCCGGCAACGTGAAGCACGGCGGCCTGATCGAGACCGCCTTCGGCATCACGCTGCGCGAGGTGATCGAGGGCTACGGCGGCGGCACCTTTTCCGGCCGCCCGGTCCGCGCGGTGCAGGTCGGCGGCCCGCTCGGGGCCTACTTCCCCGATCATCTGCTCGACACGCCCCTCGATTACGAGGCGATGGCAGCCAACAAGGGTCTCGTCGGCCACGGCGGCATCGTCGTGTTCGACGACACCGTCGACATGGCGAAGCAGGCCCGCTTCGCCTTCGAGTTCTGCGCCACGGAATCCTGCGGCAAGTGCACCCCGTGCCGCATCGGCGCGACCCGCGGCGTCGAGACGATGGACAAGGTCATCGCCGGGATCAGCCCGGAGAAGAACCTCACCGTCATCGCCGACCTCTGTGAGGTCATGACCGACGGTTCGCTCTGCGCCATGGGCGGGCTCACGCCGATGCCCGTGATGAGCGCGATCACCCATTTCCCCGAAGACTTTTCGCGCGCGGGCGACCTGCCCGTCGCGGCGGAGTAGGGAGGCGTCCATGGCCCTCATCAAAGAGATCGACTACGGCACCCCGATCCGCGTCAGCGATCAGACGGTGACGCTGAGCATCGACGGCATGGACGTCACCGTCCCGGCCGGAACGTCGGTGATGGCCGCCGCGATGACGGCGGGCACGCAGATCCCCAAGCTGTGCGCGACGGATTCGCTGGAGCCGTTCGGCTCCTGCCGCCTCTGCCTCGTGGAGATCGAGGGGCGGCGCGGCACGCCGGCCTCCTGCACCACGCCGGCCGAGAACGGCATGGTGGTGCGGACGCAGACCGACAAGCTCGCCAAGCTCCGCAAGGGCGTGATGGAGCTCTACATCTCCGACCACCCGCTGACCTGCCTGACCTGCGCGGCCAACGGCGACTGCGAGCTGCAGGACATGGCCGGGATCGTGGGCCTGCGCGACGTGCGCTACGGCTACGACGGCGACAACCACGTCGTGCCCACCGCCGAGAAGTACCTGCCGAAGGACGAGTCGAACCCGTACTTCACCTACGATCCGTCGAAGTGCATCGTCTGCAACCGCTGCGTCCGCGCCTGCGAGGAGGTGCAGGGCACCTTCGCGCTCACCATCGAGGGCCGCGGCTTCGACAGCCGCGTGGCGGCCGGCAACACCAACTTCATGGAATCCGAGTGCGTGTCCTGCGGCGCCTGCGTGCAGGCCTGCCCGACCGCGACGCTCCAGGAGAAGTCGATCCACGAGCACGGCCAGCCCGAGCATTCGGAGGTCACGACCTGCGCCTATTGCGGCGTCGGCTGCTCGTTCAAGGCGGAGATGCAGGGCACCAAGATCATCCGCATGGTGCCCTACAAGGGCGGCAAGGCCAACGAGGGCCACAGCTGCGTCAAGGGCCGCTTCGCCTACGGCTACGCCACCCACAAGGACCGCATCACCAAGCCGATGATCCGCGAGAAGATCACGGATCCGTGGCGCGAGGTGTCGTGGGAGGAGGCGATCGGCCGCGCGGCCTCCGAGTTCAAGCGCATCCAGGCGACCTACGGCCGGGACTCGGTCGGCGGCATCACCTCGTCGCGCTGCACCAACGAGGAGGCCTACCTCGTCCAGAAGCTGGTGCGCGCCGCCTTCGGCAACAACAACGTCGACACCTGCGCCCGCGTCTGCCACTCGCCGACCGGCTACGGCCTGATGTCGACGCTCGGCACCTCGGCCGGCACGCAGGACTTCAAGTCGGTCGAGCAGTCCGACGTGATCCTGGTGATCGGCGCCAACCCGACCGACGGCCACCCGGTCTTCGGCTCGCGGATGAAGCGGCGCCTGCGCCAGGGCGCCAAGCTCATCGTCGCCGACCCGCGCAAGATCGACCTGGTGAAGTCGCCCCACATCAAGGCGACGCACCACCTGCCGCTGAAGCCCGGCTCCAACGTCGCCTTCATCAACTCGATGGCGCACGTGATCGTCACCGAGGGGCTGATCGACGAGGCCTACGTGCGCGAGCGCTGCGACCTCGCCGAGTTCGAGTCCTGGGCCCGCTTCATCGCCGACGAGCGCCACTCGCCGGAGGCGCAGGCGCAATACACCGGCATCGACCCCGTTGAGCTCCGCGCCGCCGCCCGGCTCTACGCCACCGGCGGCAACGCCGGCATCTACTACGGCCTCGGCGTCACCGAGCACAGCCAGGGCTCGACCATGGTGATGGGCATGGCCAACATCGCCATGGCCACCGGCAACATCGGCAAGCTCGGCGCCGGCGTGAACCCGCTGCGCGGCCAGAACAACGTCCAGGGCTCCTGCGACATGGGCTCATTCCCGCACGAGCTGCCGGGCTACCGCCACGTCTCGGACGACGCCACCCGCGAGAGCTTCGAGGCGCTCTGGGGGGCCAAGCTCGACAACGCGCCGGGCCTGCGCATCACCAACATGCTCGACGAGGCCGTCGATGGCGCCTTCAAGGGCATGTACATCCAGGGCGAGGACATCGCCCAGTCGGACCCGGACACCCACCACGTCACGTCCGGCCTGATGGCGATGGAGTGCATCGTCATCCAGGACCTGTTCCTGAACGAGACCGCCAAGTACGCCCACGTCTTCCTGCCGGGCGCCTCGTTCCTGGAGAAGGACGGCACCTTCACCAACGCCGAGCGCCGGATCTCGCGCGTGCGCAAGGTGATGCCGCCGATGGGCGGCTACGGCGACTGGGAGGGCACGATCCTGCTCTCCAAGGCGCTGGGCTACGAGATGGACTACAGCCATCCGTCGGAGATCATGGACGAGATCGCGGCGCTGACGCCGAGCTTCGCCGGCGTCTCCTTCGCCAAGCTCGACGAGCTCGGCTCGGTGCAGTGGCCCTGCAACGACAAGGCGCCGATGGGCACGCCGATGATGCACGTCGACCGGTTCGTGCGCGGCCTCGGCCGGTTCATGATCACCGAGTTCGTGGCCACCGAGGAGCGCACGGGGGCGAAGTTCCCGCTCATCCTCACCACCGGCCGGATCCTGTCGCAGTACAATGTCGGCGCGCAGACCCGGCGCACCGAGAACTCGCGCTGGCACGAGGAGGACGTGCTGGAGATCCACCCGTTCGACGCCGAGGTCCGCGGCGTGGTCGACGGCGACCTGGTCTCGCTGGAGAGCCGGTCGGGCGACATCGCGCTCAAGGCGCGTATCACCGAGCGGATGCAGCCGGGCGTGGTCTACACCACCTTCCATCACGCCAAGACCGGCGCGAACGTCATCACGACGGACTTCTCGGACTGGGCGACCAACTGCCCCGAGTACAAGGTCACGGCGGTGCAGGTCCGGCGCACCAACCGCCCGTCGGACTGGCAGGCGAAGTTCTACGAGGAGGACTTCTCGCTCACCCGCATCGCGCAGCAGCTCGACGCGGCGGAGTAGCGGCAGGCCTTTCCCTCCCCCCTCTGCGGGGGGAGGGACACGCGCTGCTCGCGCATCGTTCGGCAACGCAGGCAAGCAAAGGTTTTCGATGAGCGCGCTGACGAGCGACGAGAAGCTGGTGCGGATGGCCAACCAGATCGCGTCCTTCTTCCGGTCCTACCCGGATGACGAGGCCGTGACCGGCATCCACAAGCACGTGGTCGCGTTCTGGACCCCGAAGATGCTGGCGAGCCTCGAGGCCTGCCTGCCGGCGATGGGCGAGCGGGTCGATCCGCTCGTGGTCCGCGCGATGCGCGAGGGCCGGACCGAGGCCGAGAGCCCGGTGCGGTCCGCCACCCGCGATCCGCAGAAGCTCGGCGAAGGTGCGAGCGACGCCGGTTGACGCCGGCGCGGTTTTGTCACGATCGGACGGATGAAACGTCCGACTCGTCGACATCCGCGCATAGTCGCGCTTGAATTCAATCCTTAGAATTCACCTCGATTGACGGCCCGCTCAACAGGGCCGCTTCGGGGGAACCTCACCGATGACCGCACGGACCGCCGACGTCACCTTGCTGCGCGAGCGGCCGACATCCTGGTTGTCGCGCGAATACATCGTCGCGAAACCCGGGTTCAACCGCTGGCTCGTGCCGCCGGCGGCCCTGGCGATCCACCTCTGCATCGGCATGGCCTACGGCTTCTCGGTGTTCTGGCTGCCGCTCTCGCGCGCCCTCGGCATCACCGCGTCGAAGGCCTGCCCGGACATGTCGCTGGCGACTGCGCTGGTGACCACCACCTGCGACTGGCGGGTGGCCGATCTCGGCTGGATGTACACCCTGTTCTTCGTCTTCCTCGGGGCCTCGGCCGCGGTGTTCGGCGGCTGGCTCGAGCGGGCGGGGCCGCGCAAGGCCGGCATCGCCGCGGCTTTGTGCTGGTGCGGCGGCATGGCGATCTCGGCGCTGGGCATCGTCACCCATCAGCTCTGGATGATGTGGCTCGGCTCGGGCGTGATCGGCGGCATCGGCCTCGGGCTCGGCTACATCTCGCCGGTCTCGACCCTGATCAAGTGGTTCCCGGACCGGCGCGGCATGGCCACCGGCATGGCGATCATGGGGTTCGGCGGCGGCGCGCTGATCGGCTCGCCGCTGGCGGCGATGCTGATGGACGCGTTCAAGTCGCCGACCTCGGTCGGCGTGTGGCAGACCTTCCTGGTGATGGCCGCCGGCTACTTCGTGTTCATGATGGCCGGCGCGCTCGGCTACCGCGTGCCGCCGGCCGGCTGGAAGCCCGAGGGCTGGAGCCCGGCGCCGGCCAAGGCGGGGATGATCACCAACGGCCAGGTCCACCTCGACGACGCGCACAAGACCGCGCAGTTCTGGCTGATCTGGGCGGTGCTGTGCCTCAACGTCTCGGCCGGGATCGGCGTCATCGGCATCGCCTCGCCGATGCTGCAGGAGATCTTCGGCGGTCGCCTCGTCGGCGCGCCGGATGTCGGCTTTTCCGCCCTCGAGGCCGGCCAGAAGGCGCAGGTCGCCGCGATCGCGGCGGGCTTCGTCGGGCTGCTGTCGCTGTTCAACATCGGCGGCCGCTTCTTCTGGGCCTCGATGTCGGACAAGCTCGGGCGCAAGACCACCTACGCGATCTTCTTCGCGCTCGGCATCGCGCTCTATGCCGGCGCGCCGTCCTTCGCCGCCGCCGGCTCGCAGGCGCTGTTCGTGCTCGCGTTTTGCGTCATCCTGTCGATGTACGGCGGCGGCTTCGCCACGGTGCCGGCCTATCTCGCCGACATCTTCGGCACGCAGTTCGTCGGCGCGATCCACGGGCGGCTGCTCACCGCGTGGTCGACGGCCGGCATCGTCGGGCCGGTGGTGGTCAACTACATCCGCCAGGCGCAGGTCGATGCCGGCGTCGCCGGCTCGCGCCTCTACGACGGCACCATGTACATCCTCGCCGGCATGCTGGCGCTCGGCTTCGTCGCCAACCTGCTGGTGCGCCCGCTCAAGGCCAAGTGGTTCATGTCGGACGCCGACGTGGCGGCGCTGAACAGCCGGGGCGCGGCGGGGACGATCCCCTCGGGCTCCTTCGGCATCGGCCGCGGCGGCTTCGGCCTGGCGGCGCTCGCCGCCTGGGCCGTCGTCGGCATCCCGATCGCCTGGGGCGTGTGGACGACGCTGGCCAAGGCGCTGATCCTGTTCCGCTGAGCGGGCGCGGTCGGCCGAATGGGTATAGCCTTCCCGGCACGCCGCCGGGGAGGGTGCCATGATCGACAAGCTCGACTTCCTGCTCGCGCTCTCGCGGGAGCAGCATTTCGGGCGCGCCGCCGAGACCTGCGGCGTCACCCAGCAGACCCTGTCGGCGGGGGTGAAGCAGCTCGAGAACCGCTTCGGGGTGCAGCTGGTGCGGCGCGGCTCGCGCTTCCAGGGCTTCACCCCGGAGGGCGAGCGCGTGCTCGAATGGGGCCGGCGCATCGTCGCCGACAGCCGCGCCATGCACGAGGACGTGGCGGGCCTGCGCCGCGGCCTCACCGGGCACCTGCGCATCGCCGCGATCCCGACCGCGCTGCCGATGGTGGCCAACCTCACGACGCCCTACCGCGAGAAGCACCCCGACGTGCGGCTGACGGTGGAATCGACCACCTCGGCCGACATCTTCTCGCTGATCGAGAACCTGGAGGCCGATGCCGGCCTGACCTACCTCGACAACGAGCCGCTCGGCCGGGTGATCTCGGTGCCGCTCTACCGCGAGCGCTACCGGCTGCTGACCGCGGAAGGCGGCGCCTTCGACGCGCGCGCCTCGGTGACCTGGGCCGAGATCGGCCGCCTGCCGCTGTGCCTGCTCACGCCGAACATGCAGAACCGGCGCATCATCGACCAGCAGATCCGCGACGCGGGCGGCGAGCCCTCGGCCTCGCTCGAATCGAACTCGATGATCGTGCTGATGACCCATGTCCGCACGCTCAAGTGGGCGAGCGTGATGCCGGCGATCCTCGCCGACGCCCTCGGGCCGATGGTCGGTGTGCGCGCGATCCCGATCGTCGCGCCGGAGCTGGAGCACACGATCGGCCTGGTGGCGCCGCGGCGCGAGCCCTCCACCCCGATGATCACGGCGCTGGTCGCCATCGCGCGGACATTGGCGAAGACGCTCGACGCGCCGGACCTGTAGGAGCGCCGCACCGGCGTGCACGAAAAAGGCCGCCCCGGTCGGGGGCGGCCTCGTCGTCCGATCCGGGCTGCCGGACCGAAACGCTTACTTGATCTTCGATTCCTTGAAGTCGACGTGCTTGCGCACGACCGGGTCGTACTTGCGCTGCGTCAGCTTCTCGGTCTGCGTGCGGGAGTTCTTCTTGGTGACGTAGAAGTAGCCCGTGTCGGCGGTGGAGACGAGCTTGATCTTGACGGTGACGGCCTTGGCCATGGCGGGCGCTCCTGGGGCTTCGCGGCATTCCGCAAGCGCGAAACGCAAAAGGGCCGGGCGTGGCCGGCCGAATACCGGCGGGTGAATGCCCGATCGGGCCGGGGCCGTCAAGGTGGGGACCCGCTCGGGCGCCCCGCGGCCCGAGCCCTACAGCACCGTGCGCTCGCGCCGGCCGCGGCGCTCGGCGTGGAACGGGATCGGGCGGTAGGGCGCGAAGTCGACCGCGACCTGGGCTTCCAGCTCGTCGAGGATCATGCCGGTGATGGTCGGCAGGTCGAGCTTGCGCGCGGCGGCGAAGGTGAACCACGCGAGCTCGGTGAGTTCCGACGCCTCCGAGACCCGGCCCGGCTCCTCGGCGGCGATGGCGCGGCGGTCGACCGTGAAGAAGCGGGTGTCGAAGCGGCGCACGCGCTTCGGCGGCGTGATCGCGCGGGCGACGAAGTGCAGCGCCTCGAGGTCCGGCAGCACGCCGTGGGCGGCGAAGGCCTCCCAGCCGGCCGGCACCTCCTCCGGCGGCCCGTATTCGCGGGTGCCGACGAGCAGGCCGGTCTCCTCGAAGGTCTCGCGGATGGCGGCGAGCGCCAGCGCGCGGCCGAGATGGTGGGGCGGGCGCGCCACCTGCCGGGTCAGCGCGGCCTCGGCGTAGTCGGGCAGCGCGCCGGCCACCGGCATGCGCCTGTCGCTCGCCTCGATCCGCCCGCCGGGAAACACGAACTTGCCCGGCATGAAGGCGAGGCCGGCGTTGCGCCGCCCCATCAGCACCTTCGGCGCGCGGGTGCGGCGGTCGAGCACGATCAGCGTCGCGGCGTCGCGCGGGCGCAAGGCCGCGGACGGTTTCGGCTTAGGGCCGGAGGGGGGACGCGCCGTCGAGGCCGGGTCGGTCAAGGTGCGCGTCCTCCGGCCCCGCGTCGGGCTTAGCTCCCGGTAGCGTGGCGAAGCCGTGCATGCCAAGCGCGTATTGCAGCCCGACCACCGCGCCCTTCACCGGCTGGAGCAGCCCGAGCGCCAGCGCCAGCGTCACCACCGGCCAGACGCTGAGCGAGACCCAGAGCGGCACGTCGTAGTTCAGCTCCGATTCGAGGATCAGGTAGCCGATCACGTGGGCGACCACGAAGATCACCAGGTAGGGCGGCAGGTCGTCGGCGCGGTGATGGTGCAGCTCGAGCCCGCACGCGTCGCATTCGGGCCGGACCTTGAGGTAGCGCCCGAAGATCCGGCCCTCCCCGCAATGCGGGCAGCGGCCGACGAAGCCCCGCGCCATCGAGCGGACCAGGCCGGTACGGGTGGGGGGCTCGCGCATCATGCCGTCACCATACACCCTGCCGCCTCACCGGCGCGAGCCGCGGTGACGCGTGCCCGCGTTGCGGATGCCGGCGGGGCGGCCGCTCGGGGCGGCCTTGAAGGCGCGGCCGCCGGGCGCCTGGGTGCCGGAGGCCTTGGTTCCCGCCCGGGTGCGCCCTTCCGACAGAAGCTCGAAGCGCAGCGCGCCGGCGACGGGGGCGGCCTCGACGAGCTTCACCTCGACCTTGTCGCCCAGCCGAAAGGTCTCGCCGGTGCGCTCGCCGACCAGCGCGTGGCGGCCCTCCTCGTGGCGGAAGTAGTCGGCGCCCAGCGTCGAGATCGGCACGAAGCCGTCCGCGCCGGTATCGGCCAGCTTGATGAACAGCCCGGCCCGCGTCACGCCGGCGATCTGGCCGTGGAAGGTCGCGCCGACCCGGTCGGCGAGGTGGTGGGCGATCAGCCGGTCGATGGTCTCGCGCTCGGCCGCCATGGCCCGGCGCTCGGCCGCCGAGATCTGCTCGCCGACCTGCGCGAGGTCGGCGGCCGTCACGTCCGGCGAGAGCCCGTCCGTGCCCATGCGCCCGGCAGCGATCAACGCCCGGTGGACGATGAGGTCGGCGTAGCGCCGGATCGGCGAGGTAAAGTGGGCGTAGCGGCGCAGGTTCAGCCCGAAATGCCCGAGATTCTCCGAGCCGTAGACGGCCTGGGCCTGGCTGCGCAGCACTACCTCGTTGATGAACAGCGCGTGCTCGGTCTCGGCCACCGTCGCGAGGATGCGGTTGAACAGGGCCGGCCGGAGCGCGCCCTCCTTCGGCAGCTTGACGCCGACCGAGGCGAGCACCTCGCCGAGCGCGCGCATCTTCTCGATCGCCGGCTCGTCGTGCACCCGGTAGATCAGCGCCTGGCGCGCGCCCTCGAGCGTCTCGGCCGCCGCGACGTTGGCCTGGATCATGAACTCCTCGATCAGCCGGTGCGCGTCGAGGCGCTCCGGCACGATCACCCGGTCGACCGCGCCGTCCGGGGTCAGCAGCACCTTGCGCTCCGGCAGGTCGAGCGCCAGCGGGCCGCGCCGGTCGCGCGCCTCGCGGAGCGCCGCGTAGGCGGCCCAGAGCGGGCGGAGCGCCGTGTCGAGCAGCGCATTCGCGGCGTCGTCGCCGTGCCCGTCGATGGCGGCCTGCGCCTGGGCGTAGGAGAGCTTGGCGCGCGAGCGCATCATCACCCGGTGGAACGTGTGCCTGCGCTTCGTCCCGTCGGCGGCGACCACCATCCGCACCGCCAGCGCCGGGCGGTCCTCGCCCTCGCGGAGCGAGCACAGGTCGTTGGAGATGCGCTCGGGCAGCATCGGCACGACCCGGTCGGGGAAGTAGACCGAGTTGCCGCGCTCCAGCGCCTCGCGGTCGAGGGCCGAGCCGGGGCGGACGTAGGCCGCGACGTCGGCGATCGCCACGGTGACGACGAAGCCGCCGGGGTTGCCGGCGTCGTCGTCGGCTTGCGCCATCACCGCGTCGTCGTGGTCCTTGGCGTCGGGCGGATCGATCGTCAGCAGCGGGCGGTCGCGCCAATCCTCGCGGCCCTTCATCGTGGCGGGCTTGGCCGCGTCGGCCTCGGCCAGCGTCGCCTCCGCGAACACGTGCGGGATGTGGTGGAGGTGCAGCGCGATCAGGCTCACCGCCTTCTCGGAGCCGAGCGAGCCGAGGCGCTCGCGCACCCGGCCGCGCGGCAGCCCGAAGCGGGTCTCGCGCTCCAGCGTGACGCTGACGAGGTCGCCCTCGCGGGCCTCGCCCTCCTCGCCGGGCGGGATCAGGATCTCGCGGCCCTGCGAGCGCTTCTCCACCGGCACGATGCGGCCACCTTGGGCGCCCTCGCGGAACACGCCGATGATCTCGGCCTTGTTCTTTCCGATCACCTTGACGACGCGGCCGGTGTAGCGCCCGTCGGCGCCGTCGGGCTCGACCCTGAGCAGGGCGCGGTCGCCGATGCCGGCGGTCAGGCCCCGCGGCTTGCGGCCGCCGCGCGGCGCGTGGAGCACGATGGTCGGCGGCTTGCCCGTCCCATCGCCCTTGCCGGCATCCCACTCGGCGGGAAACGCCAGGAAGTCGCCGTTGCGGTCGCGCGAGCGGATGTCGGCCAGCACCACCGGCGGCAGGCGCCCGGCCTTCGACAGGCCGCCGCGCCCGCGGGCGATGTCGCCGTCCTCCTCGATCTCCTTGAGGATGCGCTTCAAGCCGATCTTGTCGGCGCCCTTGATGCCGAAGGCCTGCGCGATCTCGCGCTTGCCGACCGTGTCGGTCGCCCGCGCGATGAAGGCGACGATCTGCTCGCGCGAGGGGAGGGACGGCTCCCCCGCCTGGGTGTTGATGCGTTTGGCCAAAGGCTGTTCAGCTCGCTCGCGCCGCGCGCGGCGACGGTTCTGTTCGGGGATCGCGATCGAGGACCGCGCGTCTGTTCCCCAACATGGTGCTGCGCCCGATCCGGAGCAACATCGGCGCCGCCGGCCCTCGACAGGCGTCGGTCGCCGGTCTCCACCCGGAGAGCATTTTCAAGCGGGGTGGATCCGGGCCCGCAGGAAGACGATACGGCCTCACGACAGGACAGAGCATCGTCCGCGATCCCTGGATCACGGACGATGCTCTAGCCGGTGGAGGCCGACTTGCGGATCCTCTCGACGGCGGCGTCCACGTCGAAGCCCGGCGCGATCAGGTCCTCGAGGGCGAACGGCGCGGCCCGCGGCAGGGTCAGGTTCACCTGGCCCTCGGCCGGCTGGAGCTCCGGCGCCTCGGCCGCCTTGATCGCCAGGGTCCAGGCGCCGTCGATGCGCAGCGATCCCGCTTCCGGCGGGTCGGCCGCCAGCGCCGCGAGCTTCTCCCGCGCCGCGTCGCGGCAGGCGAGGCTCGTCCGGTCGTCGGAGATCAGCGCCGCCTTGATCAGCTCGGCCAGGGCGTCCCGGACCCGTTCCACGCTCTCGTTCATGCCCAGCTCTCGTTGATGCCACGTCCGTCCTGCGACCCGCGGTCCCCGGCGCGTGGCAATCGCGGTGCCACTCGGCGCTCAGTACGGCGTGCCCTTCTGCCGCTGGGCCTTCAGCGCCTCGGCGTACCAGGCCAGCTCGTCGAGGAACTTGCCGGCGGCCTTGGTCAGCCACGGCTCGGCGGCCGTGCCCGCCTCGTCCAGCGCCTTGCCGACCCGCGGCACCGGCAGCAGCGCGGGGATGCTCGGCATGCCGAGCTCGGCCAGCATCGCCCGGAGCTGCATCGCCGCGCGCACGCCGCCGTACTGCCCGGCCGAGTAGCAGCAGATCGCCGAGGGCCGCCAGTAATACTCCTCCAGGAAGTGGTCGAGGGTGTTCGACAGGGCCGGCGGCACCGAATGGTTGTACTCGGCCGAGACCACGGCGAAGGCGTCGGCCCGGCGGTAGAGCGCCGCCAGCGCCTCGAGCTTCGGCGGCGCCTCGCCCTTCGGGTGCTCCTTGTACATCCGGTCGAGCAGCGGCAGCTGCAGCTCGGCGGGGTCGACCAGCGGCGCCTCCCAGCCGCGCCGCTCCAGCTCGGCGATCAGGAATCGCGCGACGCGAAGACCCTGCCGGTCGGAGCGGACGGAGCCGAGGATCACCGGGCAGACGAGGGCCATGGGACGGTCTCCTGCAGGGGGCCGGAACGACGCGCCGATCGCGCTGCCCGTCAGGATAGCACGCGCAGGCCGTGGGGCGTCGCGATCTCGGCGCGGTAGCCGAACGCCCCGGCCCGGACCGCCGGCGCGTCCGCGAGCCGAAGCGTCCGGTACAGGGCGGCGATCCGGTCGGGATCGGGGTGCGTGAGGGTGAGGCCGGCGAGCCGGCAGCCGAGATCGGGCATTGCGCCGGCCGGGTGCGGGCCTTCGCCCCACGTCATCGGGCAGGGCAGGGCGCCGTCCTCGGGCCAGGCGCCGTCGCGGCGCACGGCGAAGCGCCAGCGCAGGGCGCCGCGGCTGACGGCCAGCGCATCGCCGAACAGGCCGGGATGGCGCCCGAGCAGGCCGTCGAGGTCGCCGGTGCGGGCGACCCAGCCGCGCAGGCGCCGGCCGGCCTCCCAGTCGGCCCGCACGCGGACGCCGTCGTCGAGGCCGAACCAGCGCGGGCGGCCGGGCGGCGCGGCCGCCGCGTCCACCGCGATCACCTCGAGGAAGGTCGCCGGGCCGAGGCGCAGCAGATGGTTGCGGGTCGCCATCTCGCGGTGGCGCCCGCCCTCGGGCATGTCGACGCCGAGGCCGTCGCGGACATGAGCCACGCCCGCGGCGAGATCCGGTGCGACGATGACAAGGTGGTCGAGGGTGAGCATGGATCGATTCGCCGATTCGAACGATCAGGGTCCCAAAGCGACCGGCAACGCATTCCGAGGGGGCGTGATTGACCGTGACGACGATCGATCCCACCCCTGATCATAGAACCACAAACCGGGGGATTCCAAAGGGATCATCCCTTTGGCGGGGGCTCGGAGCCGAGCCCCGAGGATCATGCAGGGCCCTCGCCCGCACCCGCGAAAGATCCCGGGCCTTTCGAAACCCGGACGGGTCCGGGGAAGGATCCGTTCTTCACCGTCGGACGATCACCATGCTTCCATGACACGCTTCAGGCCTCGGCAACCTGCCGGAACTTCTACCGCATCCCCGTCATCGTCAGCCTTCGCCGGTTCCGAGCTGCCCTGGCGGCTCCCGAGGCGGGCGTTACAATCTGTCCCGCACCCGTTTCAGAAAACCTCTCAGCTCGGCGCCGTCGTGAAACACGATATCGGCGGAGGAGGACCACCACAGTTTCCTGAAGTCTTCGTCTGAAAATTCGTCTGCGGTGATCGAGCCGAGATATTCCCTCAGTCTTGCGCGTTTTTCCGCATCCTTCAAAGGCGATAAAACGGTACGGATCATTTCCTCTTCGCTCGACACGTCGTCGAGAAGATCTTGATAGAATTGCAGGCTGAAATCACAAAATTCCGCAGACAGCTTCATTTCGGCTGCCTTCTGCAGGGGGAAATGCGGCCCGGATAAGAAATCCGCTCGGGGAAGTCGGGTCATGTCTCGACTCGACGCCAACACGACGTGTGTCGCGCAGATAAACAGCGCTATCATCTGTGTGATTTGCGAATTTTAGTTATGCAATCATCGAGATGCAGCAACTCCAGCCTTCTTTAAATGGAAACACAAAATCTGCAATCGATGGCGGATCGTGCGGGATATGGAGATTTTATAGGAGGGATCGCGCATCGCAAGGATGAACTCGGGCCAGATATCAGAGCCGATCTCGCGCTCTTCTCAACAACTCACGCAGCCCAGCGCTATCACGAAACACGGTGTCTGCGGACGACGACTACCAGATTTCTTGCAGCTCCCTATCGTCTACATGATCCCGCGTTATCTCATCGAGATACGAACGCAGGCGCGCGCGTTGTTGCGGATTTGAGAATGGGGACAAGACCGAATTGATTAATTCCGCTTCTGTTTCAACGCCGTCCAATATGCCCGCATAAAATTGGCGTGAGAATTTCTCGAATTCCGGTGGCTGCTGCATGTCGATCCCCGTCACGCCGTGGATGCGCGGCTCGGACGCAAAAGCCACGCGCCGAATTCAGGTCATGGATCAAGTAAAAACCAGCACTGCGATTATATTTGATATACAAGCTACCTTAGTTGCAGCAGCTCGGCATCCGAGGCGTCGTCGCGTGTGATCCCGTCGAGGAAGTCCTGCAGGCGGATCCGCTCCTGGCCGGTGAACGGATCGAGCACGATGTCACAGACCTCGTCTTCCGTCTTCCCGGTCGTGTCGAGGTCCTGGTAGAAACCCAGGCCGAGCCGATGGAATTCCGACGTGGGTTCGAGGCGCGGCTTCGCCGTGGCGTCTTCCCTCTTCCCTCTGCGGCGTCCGGACCCGATCCCTCGGATTCTCTGGTCAGAGCCGGTCGCGGGCGCCGGCCAGGAAGGCGCGGAGATCCTGCACGGTGGGGAAGTAGATGTCGGCGTCCGTCTCATTCCACAGCCGTTCCAACGTCGCGTCGGACGCCTCGCGGACGGCCCGGTCGATGAACTGCCGCAGGCGGACGCGTTCCTCGCCACGAAAACGTCTGAGACCGAAATCGTACATCTCCTCGAGCGTCGGCGCGATGCGATCGATGTCCTGGATGTACCAGCGGGCAAAGGTCAGGAATTCCGGGGCGGCCTGCATGTCGATCTCAGTCGTTGCGCGGATAGGCGGTATGGATGCGGTACCCGCGGGGACTGCCCGGATCGTGAACGATGAACATTCCGACATCGTAGGTCGTGCGCAGATACGGCTCGAGCTGCCCCGCCGTGTAGGCTTCCGGCCCGGTTCTCTATCCGAAACGGGATGTCATGAAGGCATCGTCTCTTCTACCGGTTGCGACGTCATCGACCTCCGCAGCATTCTGCTCCAGTGTTCGATCGACAAAGTCGTTCGCAGTCTCCACTGACTCGAACGAGCCATCGCGCTTCAGGCCGTAACTGATGACCGGGAACGTCCCTCTGCTGGCCAGGACGCGATCCATCATCTCCGCATCCGTCTTGCCACATGCTCGCGAAGCGTATGCCCGCCGCGCGCCTCTTCCTCGGAGAGCAAGACCCTGTACCGGCGGTCGGCATCGTCCGAGACGTGGAAGATCCGCGCATCGTCGGCGAAATCATGCCCGTCGCCCGTATCGCCATCCGTCCATTGGCCCCCGCTCGGGTTCCCGGCCGGCACGCGGGGTTGGTCGGCGTGATACGCACGCAGCGACAGGCGCAACCGCAGGAAGGCGACCTCCACGCGGTACGCGGCGATCAGCCATCTCGCCCGCAAAAGGCCCGTCGCGCCTGACGCCATGGACTGCACCCCTCGGATCTTCCTATATTCCTACACAGGAATATAGTCAGAAAAGCGAGGCTCTCCGCGGTTCTCAAACGCGAAGCGCCGGAGCCTCGAGGAGGCTCCGGCGCTTCGTCGTGGGCGATGGGAGCGGTCGTCGCGCCCGCCCCGGACTCAGAGCGAGTAGTACATCGTGAACTCGACCGGGTGCGGGGTCATCTCGTAGCGCATGACCTCCTCCATCTTCAGGGCGATGAACGAGTCGATCTGGTCGTCGGTGAAGACGTCGCCGGCCTTGAGGAAGGCGCGGTCGCGGTCGAGGTTCTGCAGCGCCTCGCGCAACGAGCCGCAGACGGTGGGGATCTTCTTCAGCTCGCGCGGGGGCAGGTCGTAGAGGTCCTTGTCCATGGCCGCGCCCGGATCGATCTTGTTCAGGATGCCGTCGAGCCCCGCCATCAGCAGCGCCGAGAAGGCGAGGTAGGGGTTGGCCATCGGATCGGGGAAGCGGACCTCGACGCGCTTGGCCTTCGGGCTCTTCGTCCACGGGATGCGGCAGGAGGCCGATCGGTTGCGCGCCGAGTAGGCGAGCAGCACGGGGGCCTCGTAGCCCGGCACCAGGCGCTTGTAGGAGTTGGTCGACGGGTTGGTGAAGGCGTTCAGCGCCTTGGCGTGCTTGATGATGCCGCCGATGTACCACAGGCATTCCTGGGAGAGGCCGGCGTACTTGTCGCCGGCGAAGATCGGCTTGCCGTCCTTCCAGATCGACTGGTGCACGTGCATGCCCGAGCCGTTGTCGCCGAAGACGGGCTTCGGCATGAAGGTCGCGGTCTTGCCGAAGCTCTGCGCCACGTTGTGGATGCAGTACTTGTAGATCTGCATGTGGTCGGCGAGCAGCGTCAGCGTGTCGAACTTCATGCCGAGCTCGTGCTGGGCGCTGGCGACCTCGTGGTGGTGCTTCTCCACCTTCACGCCCATGCCCTGCATCGCGGCCAGCATCTCGCCGCGCATGTCCTGGGCCGAATCCTGCGGCGGCACCGGGAAGTAGCCGCCCTTGGTGGCGACGCGGTGGCCGAGGTTGCCGCCCTCGTAGTCGGTGAAGCCGTTGGTGGGCAGCTCGGTCGAATCGAGCTGGAAGCCGGTGTGGTACGGGTCGGCGCCGAACTTCACGTCGTCGAAGACGAAGAACTCGGCCTCCGGGCCGACGTAGATCGTGTCGCCAATGCCGGTGGACTTGAGATAGGCCTCGGCGAGCTTGGCGGTGCCGCGCGGGTCGCGCGGGTAGGGCGCGCCGGTCGAGGGCTCGAGCACGTCGCAGACGATGACCATGGTGGCCGCCGAGAAGAACGGGTCCATCGTGGCGGTCGCCGGGTCCGGCATCAGCAGCATGTCGGATTCGTTGATCGCCTTCCAGCCGGCGATCGACGAGCCGTCGAACATCGTGCCTTCCTCGAAGATCTCGTCGTCCACCAGGCTGACGTCGAAGGTGACGTGCTGCCACTTGCCGCGCGGGTCCGTGAACCGGAAGTCGACATACTTGACGTCGTTGTCCCGGATGGTCTTGAGCACCTCGGCCGCTGTCGTCATCGTGGACGTCCTCCTGACATTCGTGGGCCGCCGCACCGTGCCGTGCGCCGGACGTGGGCTCCATACAGTCCGCGACGCCGTCGTGCCAACCGAAGGGGCCGGGAAATCGTCGTCGCCTCGGACGACGGGCGGTGCCGCCGCATCGCCCGCGCCCGAGCCGAGTGGGGCGGCCCCCTCCGAGCCCGACGCTCACGCGGAGTTGACTGCTTCGGCCGCGCGGGGACGGGAACCGCCGGCGGGACGGCGTTTTGCTGGCACGGTCCCTGCTAGCGGGGTCTCGGTCGTCGGAAGCCCCGGAGCGGCTGCCGTTCCCGCTGGCTTTTCATCGTTAACGGACGAGAGACTCGGAATGACGAAATACAAACTCGAGTATTTGTGGCTCGACGGGTACACGCCGGTCCCGAATCTTCGCGGCAAGACCCAGATCAAGGACTTCGACGGCTTCCCGACCCTCGAGCAGCTCCCGCTCTGGGGCTTCGACGGCTCATCGACCCTGCAGGCCGAGGGCGGCTCGTCCGACTGCATGCTCAAGCCCGTGCGCCACTTCCCCGATTCCACGCGCAAGAACGGCGTGCTGGTGATGTGCGAAGTGATGATGCCGGACGGCAAGACCCCGCACCCGTCGAACAAGCGCGCCACCATCCACGATGACCCGGGCGCCTGGTTCGGCTTCGAGCAGGAATACTTCTTCTACAAGGACGGCCGCCCGCTCGGCTTCCCGTCGACCGGCTACCCCGCGCCGCAGGGCCCGTACTATTGCGGCGCCGGCTACTCGAACGTCGGCCCGATCGCGCGCCAGATCGTCGAGGAGCACCTCGACCTCTGCCTCGACGCCGGCATCAACCACGAGGGCATCAACGCCGAGGTGGCCAAGGGCCAGTGGGAGTTCCAGATCTTCGGCAAGGGCTCCAAGAAGGCCGCCGACGAGATGTGGGTCGCGCGCTACCTGCTGCAGCGCCTGTGCGAGAAGTACGGCATCGACGTCGAGTACCACTGCAAGCCGCTCGGCGACACCGACTGGAACGGCTCGGGCATGCACGCCAACTTCTCGACCACCTACCTCCGCGAGACCGGCGGCAAGGAATACTTCGAGAAGCTGATGGCGGCGTTCAAGGAGAACCTCGACGACCACATCGCCGTCTACGGCCCCGACAACCACATGCGGCTGACCGGCAAGCACGAGACCGCGGCGATCAACCAGTTCTCCTACGGCGTGGCCGACCGCGGCGCCTCGATCCGCGTGCCGCACTCCTTCGTCAACAACGACTACAAGGGCTACCTGGAAGACCGCCGTCCCAACAGCCAGGGGGACCCCTACCAGATCGCCTCGCAGATCCTGAAGACGGTCGAGTCGGTTCCGACCCACTGAGGTCCGGGATTTCGGCCTTACGCGGCGGCGCGGGTCTTCGGATCCGCGCCGTCTTTCGTTCCCCGGGCGCGTGCCGGTCGGAACGCGGCCCCCCCTCTCCCGGAGGGGAGAGGAGGCCCTTCGGCGCTTCGCGGAGAGCTCACGCGCCGAAGATCGACCAGCCCATGCGCTTGGTCAGGCTTTCCAGCGCGATCCGGCCGAGATGCGAGTTGCCGGATTCGTCGAGGCCGGGCGACCAGACCGCGATCGAGGCCCGGCCCGGGGCGATCGCCAGGATGCCGCCGCCGACGCCGCTCTTGCCCGGCAGGCCGACCCGGTAGGCGAACTCGCCCGAGCCGTCGTAGTGGCCGCAGGTCAGCATCACCGCGTTGATGCGGCGCGCGCGCTCGGGCGGGATCACCGACAGGCCGGTGGCGGGGTTCCGGCCGGAATGGGCCAGGAAGCGCCCCGCCGTGGCGAGCTGCCGGCACGACATGCTGATCGCGCAATGGTGGAAGTAGACGCCGAGCGTGTAGTCGACCGGGTTCTCGACCACGCCGAAGGACTTCATGTAGTTGGCCAGCGCCACGTTGCGGAAGCCGGTGCGCTTCTCGGACGCCGCCACCGCCTCGTCGATGGCGATGGTCGGGTCGTTGGCGAGCGCCTGCATGAAGCGCAGGATCTCGCCCAGCGCCTCGCGCGGCTGGTGGCCGGACAGGATCACGTCGGTCACCGCGATCGCGCCGGCATTGATGAAGGGGTTGCGCGGAACGCCCTGCTCGCGCTCCAGCTGCACGATCGAGTTGAACGGGCTGCCCGAGGGCTCGCGCCCGACGCGCTTCCACAGGGCGTCGCCGACCATGCCGAGCGCGAGCGTCAGGGTGAAGACCTTCGACACGCTCTGGATCGAGAACGGGGTCTCGCTGTCGCCGGCCGCAGCGATGGTGCCGTCGGCATCGATCACGACGAGGCCGAAGGCCTGCGGGTCGACGCGGGCGAGCTCGGGGATGTAGCGCGCGACCGTGCCCCGGTCGGAGCGCTGCCGCATCTCGTAGGCGATCTCCTCGACCACGCTGCGCAGGTGCGGAGTGAGGCTCACGCGCCGCCTCCCGGCGCGGGGCTCAGATCGCGTCCGGCCCGGTCTCGCCGGTGCGGATGCGGATCGCCTCCTCGATGGTCGAGACGAAAATCTTGCCGTCGCCGATGCGGCCGGTCTGGGCCGACTTGCGGATCGCCTCGACGGCGCCCTCGACCAGCGCGTCCGAGAGCACGATCTCGAGCTTCACCTTGGGCAGGAAGTCGACGACGTATTCCGCGCCGCGATACAGCTCGGTGTGGCCCTTCTGGCGGCCGAAGCCCTTGGCCTCGATCACGGTGATGCCCTGGAGGCCGACCTCCTGGAGCGCCTCCTTCACCTCGTCGAGCTTGAAGGGCTTGATGATCGCTTCGATCTTCTTCATGCCGGACGGCCCAACCTGCGCTCTATGATGCCGAATTTCTATCACTCCACCGGTCCGGCCGCCACGCCGTTTTCAACCCGCCCCCGGTGAAACTGCCCATTCTGGTTGCATGAAATGCAAATCGTTTAGGCAATTTCGCCGTGAGGGCCGATTGTTTGGGCATCGGCTGGACCGTGCACGGGCAGCGCGGCTTCGAACGAGACGGAAGTGACGTGATGGACGGCTCACGCCTGATGACGGTCGACGCGATGAGGACCGTCGATGCGACGGCGATCGCCGGGGGCACGCCGGGCATCGCCCTGATGCGGGCGGCCGGCGCCGCGGTGGCGGAGCGGGCGCGGGCGCACCTGGCCCCGGGCGGCCGGGTGCTCGTCCTGTGCGGCCCCGGCAACAACGGCGGCGACGGGTTCGTCGCGGCCCGCCTGCTCGCCGAGGCCGGGCACGGCGTCGATCTCGCCCTGCTCGGCCCCCGCGACGCCCTCTCGGGCGATGCGGCCGAGGCCGCGGCGGCGTGGAGCGGGACGGTGCTGGGCCTGGCGGAGGCCGAGCCGTCGCGCGCCGACCTCGTCGTCGACGCGCTGTTCGGCGCCGGCCTGTCGCGCGACCTCGAAGGGCCGGCCCGCCATGCGCTCGAGCGGGTCGCGGCGTCCGGGCGCCCGGTGCTGGCGATCGACGTGCCGAGCGGGGTCGACGGCGATACCGGCGCCGTCCGCGGCTTCGCGCTCCGGGCGGTCGAGACCGTCACGTTCGTCGCGGAGAAGCCCGGCCACCGGCTGCAGCCCGGCCGCGGCCTGTGCGGCCGGCTGCACGTCGCCGGGATCGGCACCGGCCCGGCGGCGTTCGCGGCCGGGCTCGCGGTCGGCGCGCCGGCGTTCCGCAACGGACCGGAGGTCTGGGGCGCGCGCCTGCCGCGGCTCGCCGATGCGAGCCACAAGTACACCCGCGGCCACGCCCTCGTGCTGTCGGGGCCGGCCACCCGCACCGGCGCGGCGCGGCTGGCCGCCCGCGGCGCGCTGCGGATCGGGGCCGGGCTCGTCACGGTGGCCTCGCCGGAGCGGGCGCTGGCGGAGAACGCCGCCCACCTCACCGCGATCATGCTGCGGCCGTGCGACTCCGCCGACGACCTCGACGACCTGCTCAACGACGAGCGCATCAACGCGATCCTGGCGGGCCCCGGCCTCGGCGTCGGCGAGGCGACGCGCGACCTCGTCGCGGTGGCGGCCGCCGCCGGGCGCGGCCTCGTGCTTGACGCCGATGCGCTGACGAGCTTTGCCAAGCAGGCGGCCCTGCTCGCCGCCCACCTCGCCGACGGCGACGCGAAGGCGGTGCTGACCCCGCATGCGGGCGAGTTCGCGAAACTGTTCGCGGGCACCGACGCCGTCGCGGAGGTCGGCAAGCTCGAGCAGGCCCGCCGCGCCGCCGCACGGGTCGGCGCCGTGGTGGTGCTCAAGGGCCCCGACACGGTGGTGGCCGCCCCCGACGGCCGCGCCGCGATCAACGACCACGCCACGCCGTGGCTCGGCACCGCCGGCTCGGGCGACGTGCTCGCCGGCCTGGTCGCGGGGCTCCTGGCCCAGGGCATGCCGCCGTTCGAGGCGGCCTGCGCCGCGGCCTGGCTCCACGGCGATGCCGGCCTGCGCCACGGCCCGGGGCTGATCGCCGAGGATATTCCGGAGTTGATGCCGGCGGTGCTGGCGGGGGTTCTGGAAGAGCTTGGAGGGTGACGACGGCCTTTTCCCTCCCCCCGCAAAGGGGGGAGGGAGGAAGCGGGCTGCGTCACGTCACCTCGAAGCAGGTCCACAGCCCGGTGTCGAACCGCTCCAGCACCGTCGCGCTGATCAGCCAGCGGCCGGGATTGTCGGCCTGGAAGGCGATGCGGGCGGTGCGGCCTTCGAGGAGCTGGAAGGTGTCGAGCCAGTAGGGCTCCCAGCCGTCGTCGAGGGGGTGGAGCAGGCGGAAGACGTGGCCGTGCAGGTGCAGCGCCTGCGGGAACGCGGTCTCGTTGCGCAAGGCCAGCACCACCACCTGGCCGCGCTTCACCGTGAAGATCGGCGCGAGGCCCGCGGTCGCGCTGGTGCCGTTGACCGACCAGATCCGGTTGGCGTCCCCGGAATAGGCCGGCTCCGCCTCGGGCTTGTCCTTCGAGAGGCTGGCGCCGCCGGTGATCACCACGTCGCGGCGCAGGGCGTTCTGCAGCTTGACCTCGCGCGGCAGCAGCGGGTTCTCGCCGATCGGCCCGATCGGCGGCCGCTTCTCGGTGACGGCCGAGCCCTTGGTGACGACGGTGGCGAGCTGCAGGCCCTGGCCGACCAGCGCGGTGATCGCACCCTTCGCGTCGGCCTCCGCCGGCAGGTCGATCAGCAGGTCGTAGCGGGTGCCGGGCGGGAACGGCAGCGTCGCGCGCAGCGGCTCGAACGTGTCGGTCGGCTGGCCGTCGACCGCCGCGACGTAGACCTTCAGGCCCTCGAAGCGGATGCGGGTCGCCCGGGCGTTGCAGGCGTTGCCGAGCCGCACCCGGATCCGGCTGCCCGGCCTCGCCTCGAAGGTGGCCGGCACGTTGGCGCCGTTGATGGTCACGAGGTTGCCGAGCCGCCCGTTGCTCGCCGCGAACGCGGTCTGGCCGAAGGGCAGCAGCGCGCCGTCGTCCTGCAGGCGCCAGTCCTGCATCAGCAGCGACACGTCGGCCTCGACCGCGGGGGGCGCCTTCTCCTCGACGATCAGGAAGCCGGCGAGGCCCCGGCCGGACGGCTCGCTCGATCCGCCGACCACGAGCGGACGGACCAGGAAGGTGCCGGCGTCGGGCGGCACGAAATCGTAGGTGAAGTCGGCGCCGGGCGCGACCGGCGCCTGCGTCACGCCGCCGACGCCGTCCATGGCGTTCTTGTTGCGCACCCCGTGCCAGTGCAGCGAGAGCGGCTTGTCGGTCCTGTTCTCGACCCGCACGCGCACGGCCTCGCCGAGCTTCACCCGGAACGTCGGAGGCGCCGAGGTCCCGTCGAACGACCATACGGCGGTCTCGGGGGCGGGCTCGGGCCGGAAGCGCGTCTTGGACGGCGCCGCCTTCGCGGCGCGCGGCTCCGGCGGCGGCGCGGTCGGCGCCCCCGGCGCAGGCGCCGCGGGCTTGCCCTGGGCCCGGCCGGCCCGCGGGAGCAGGAGGAACGCGGCGCTTCCCAGGAAGAGCGCCCGACGCGACGCGCCGTGTCGAGATTCGGTCGGCGGCGCGGATCGGGCTGTCGGCATGGAACCTCGGAGCGGCGGGGCGCGCGCGCGGAATCCGGGACGGATTCCGGGGCCGCCGCTTGTAGCCGCCGCCCCCGCGCGGCGCCACCGTTTCGGACCCGCAAGTTTTTTGCTGCGGCCTGTGCCTCGCATGCTATAGACCCGCCCTCCGGCGGCCGGACACGCGCCGGGCATCGGCGCTCGCGGGCGTGGCGGAACTGGTAGACGCGCTGGATTTAGGTTCCAGTGTCGCAAGACGTGGGGGTTCGAGCCCCTCCGCCCGCACCAGCTCCGCCGTCGGAAACGGAAACGGCCGATCCCTGTGCGGACGCGGGCGGCCGGCTCCGCCCAGCGGATGCCGTTCGCCTCGCGCGGTCCCGCTTCCCCGTACCGAACCCGCGACTCCGCCAGGCCTCAGCAAGGGCCGCACCCGGATGCTCGCGCATACGATCACACGGACTTTGAGAGCGACGACGATGCAGGTGACCGAGACACACTCCGAGGGGCTGAAGCGCACGTTTCAGGTGTCCCTCGCCGCGAGCGAGCTCGAGGATCGCCTGAACACCGAGCTGTCGGGCATGAAGGACAAGGTCCAGCTCAAGGGCTTCCGGCCGGGCAAGGTGCCGGTGGCGCACCTGCGCAAGGTCTACGGCCGCTCGGTGATGGCCGACGTGGTGCAGAACGCCGTCAACGAGGCGAACCAGAAGATCGTCGCCGACAACGGCCTCAAGCTCGCCCTCGAGCCGCAGATCGAGTTCCCCTCCGACCAGTCGGTGGTCGAGAAGGCGCTCGACGCCAAGGCCGACCTCTCGTTCAAGGTCGCCCTCGAGGTGCTGCCGAGCTTCGAGCTCGCCGACCTCTCCGACGTCAGCCTGACCAAGCTGGTCGCCACCCCCTCGGACACCGAAGTGAACGAGGCGCTGGAGCGCATGGCCGGCCAGAGCCGCCCGTTCACCGAGCGCGACGCCGGCGCGGCCGCCGAGACCGGCGACCGCCTCACCATCGACTTCGTCGGCCGCATCGACGGCACCGAGTTCGAGGGCGGCAAGGGCGAGGGCATCGATCTCGAGCTTGGCTCGAACTCCTTCATCCCCGGCTTCGAGGAGGCGCTGGTCGGCGCCAAGGTCGGCGAGCAGCGCCTCGTCAAGGCGACCTTCCCGGAGGCCTACGGCGCCGAGCAGCTCGCCGGCAAGGACGCCGAGTTCGACGTGACCGTCACCAAGATCCAGGCCCCGGGCGAGGCCAAGATCGACGACGACTTCGCCAAGGGCATGGGCCTCGACTCCCTCGACGCGCTCAAGGAGGCGGTGGCCAAGGCGATCGGCACCGACTTCGAGGCGGCCTCGCGCCGCAAGCTCAAGAAGGAGCTCCTCGACGCGCTCGACGGCCGCTACGCCTTCGACCTGCCGCCCTCGCTCGTCGCGCAGGAATTCGCCAGCGTCTGGGCCCAGGTCGAGCAGGACCTGAAGGCCCGCGGCAAGACCTTCGAGGACGAGGACACCACCGAGGAGAAGGCCACCGCCGAGTACCGCAAGATCGCCGAGCGTCGCGTGCGCCTCGGCTTGGTGCTTGCGCAGGTCGGCGAGAGCGCCGATATCAAGGTCTCCGACGAAGAGGTGAACCAGGCCCTCATCGCCCGGGTCCGGCAGTTCCCGGGCCAGGAGCAGCAGGTCTGGGATTTCTACCGGAAGAATGCGCAGGCGCTCGCCGAGCTTCGGGCGCCGCTGTTCGAGGAGAAGGTCGTCGACCACGTCCTCGGCCAGGTCAAGCTGGTGGAGGAGCCCGTCTCGAAGGAGACGCTCTTCGCCGACGAGGAAGCCGACGACGCCGGCGACGGGAAGGCCGACGCCAAGTCGGCCGACTCGACGTCCGCCGAGGCGGCGCCGGCTGAATCGAAGGCCGACTGAGCCCGCGCTCGTCTCGAGGCGGCGGGCATATGGTTAGGCGGCGTTAAGGAATGCCGTCGTTCGCTGACGCGCCCGGCCTCTCCGTGATTCGCGGAGGGCCGGGCCCCTTGGAGCCCAAAAGGCCATGATGAGAGATCCGGTCGACTATTATAACAGCGCGCTCGTGCCCATGGTGGTCGAGCAGTCGAGCCGCGGCGAGCGGGCGTTCGACATCTACTCGCGGCTGCTGCGCGAGCGGATCATCTTCCTCACCGGACCGGTCGAGGATTACGGCGCGTCGCTGATCGTCGCGCAGCTGCTGTTCCTCGAGGCCGAGAACCCGAAGAAGGAGATCTCCTTCTACATCAACTCGCCCGGCGGCGTGGTGACCTCGGGCCTGTCGATCTACGACACGATGCAGTTCATCCGCTGCCCGGTGACGACGCTCTGCGTCGGCCAGGCCGCCTCGATGGGCTCGCTGCTCCTCACCGCCGGCGAGCCGGGCCACCGCTTCGCCCTGCCCAACGCCCGCATCATGGTCCACCAGCCGTCCGGCGGGTTCCAGGGCCAGGCCACCGACATCCTGATCCACGCCCGCGAGATCGAGGCGCTGAAGAAGCGCCTCAACGAGATCTATGTGAAGCACACCGGGCGCGACTACGACTCGATCGTCCAGGCGCTGGAGCGCGACAACTTCATGACCGCCGATGCGGCCAAGGAGTTCGGCCTGATCGACGAGGTCATCCAGAAGCGGCCCGAGCCGGCCGCCGCCTGAGGAGGCCGCATGCCCTCGCCCGGCGGCCGCGGCGTCGCCGGGGGAGGGGTGTGGCGATCGCGGCCTTGATCCCGCCGCGGCCGCGTGTTTGCATCGGGGTTCGCGGCGACCGGTTCGCGAGGGACCCTAGGCAAAGACGCGCAGGTGACTTTTTCTTTAAGCGGATTCCCTTACTTGTAAACGATGCGCGTGTGCCCCCGGCTGGCAGCGCACGCACGAATCGGAGACCGATATGAGCAAGACTGGCGGCACCGACTCCAAGAGCACGCTGTACTGCTCGTTTTGCGGCAAGAGCCAGCACGAGGTCCGCAAGCTGATCGCGGGCCCGACGGTGTTCATCTGCGACGAGTGCGTCGAGCTGTGCATGGACATCATCCGTGAGGAGTCGAAATCCTCCCTGGTGAAGAGCCGCGACGGCGTGCCCACGCCGAAGGAGATCCGGCGCGTCCTCGACGACTACGTCATCGGCCAGGACTTCGCGAAGAAGGTCCTCTCGGTCGCGGTGCACAACCACTACAAGCGCCTCGCCCACGCGACCAAGCACAACGACGTCGAGCTGGCCAAGTCCAATATCATGCTGATCGGGCCGACGGGCTCGGGCAAGACGCTGCTCGCGCAGACGCTGGCCCGCATCCTCGACGTGCCGTTCACCATGGCGGACGCGACCACGCTGACCGAGGCGGGCTACGTCGGCGAGGACGTCGAGAACATCATCCTCAAGCTGCTCCAGGCCTCGGACTACAACGTCGAGCGTGCGCAGCGCGGCATCGTCTACATCGACGAGATCGACAAGATCTCGCGCAAGTCCGACAACCCCTCGATCACCCGCGACGTCTCGGGCGAGGGCGTGCAGCAGGCGCTCCTGAAGATCATGGAAGGCACCGTCGCCTCCGTGCCTCCGCAGGGCGGCCGCAAGCACCCGCAGCAGGAGTTCCTGCAGGTCGACACGACCAACATCCTGTTCATCTGCGGCGGCGCCTTCGCCGGGCTCGAGCGGATCATCTCGGCGCGCGGCAAGGGCACCTCGATCGGCTTCGGCGCGACCGTGCAGGCCCCCGACGACCGGCGCACCGGCGAGGTGTTCCGCTCGGTCGAGCCCGAGGACCTGCTGAAGTTCGGCCTCATCCCCGAGTTTGTCGGCCGCCTTCCCGTGCTGGCGACGCTCGAGGACCTCGACGAGGACGCCCTCAAGAAGATCCTCCAAGAGCCGAAGAACGCGCTGGTGAAGCAGTACCAGCGGCTGTTCGAGATGGAGAACGTCGACCTGACGTTCCAGGACGAGGCGCTGTCGCTCGTTGCCCGCAAGGCGATCGAGCGCAAGACCGGCGCCCGCGGCCTGCGCTCCATCCTGGAGACGATCCTCCTCGACACGATGTACGACCTGCCGGGCCTCGACTCGGTGGAGCAGGTCGTGATCGGCCCCGAGGTGGTCGAGGGCAAGTCGCGCCCGCTCTTCATCCACGGCGACCGCAACAAGGAAGCGCCGGCCAGCGTCAGCGCCTGACGTGCGCCGGCGCACATGCGCTAAGTCCTTGACGGAGCGGGCCGATCACGGATCGGCCCGTGACAGGTGGGCACCTTGAAACGGGGCTCCTGGAAAACCACCTGAGGCTCAGCGCAGTGGCCGCTGCCTCCCTTGAGGGGCGGTGCCGCGCCACCAGCCGCAAAGTCTCCAGCAGACCTATCCCGACCCTCGCGGCCCGGTCGGCCCCTGGCAGGAAGCTTGCTCCGAATCGGAGGAGCGACCGCCCGGCGTCCCTCATGAGGAAGTCAACGATGACCCAATCGAAATCCCGCCAGCCGGTCGTTCCGGGCTCGACCGGCTCCTACGCCGTCCTGCCGTTGCGCGACATCGTCGTCTTCCCGCACATGATCGTGCCCTTGTTCGTGGGTCGCGAGAAGTCCATCCGCGCGCTCGAGGAGGCGGTCAAGACCGACCGCCACATCCTGCTCGCCACCCAGATCAACGCCGGCGACGACGACCCGGCCACCGACGCGATCTACACGATCGGGACGCTCGCCTCCGTGCTGCAGCTCCTGAAGCTGCCCGACGGCACCGTGAAGGTGCTGGTCGAGGGCGGCGGCCGTGCCAAGATCACCGGCTTCACCCGCTCGGACGAGTATTACGAGGCCGAGGCCGAAGCCCTGGTCGACGAGCTCGGCGACAAGGTCGAGGCCGAGGCGCTCGCGCGCTCCGTGCTCTCGGAGTTCGAGAACTACGTCAAGCTCAACAAGAAGATCTCGCCCGAGGTCGTCTCCGCGGTCACGCAGATCGAGGAGCCCTCGAAGCTCGCCGACACGATCGGCTCGCACCTCCTCGTCAAGATCGCCGACAAGCAGGCGATCCTGGAGACGCCGACGGTGGCCGCGCGCCTGGAGCGCGTGCTGTCGCTGATGGAGAGCGAGATCTCCGTGCTGCAGGTGGAGAAGCGCATCCGTACCCGCGTCAAGCGGCAGATGGAGAAGACCCAGCGCGAGTACTACCTCAACGAGCAGATGAAGGCGATCCAGAAGGAGCTCGGCGACGAGGACGGCCGCGACGAGCTGGCTGAACTCGAGGACAAGATCGAGAAGACCAAGTTCACCAAGGAAGCCCGCGAGAAGGCGTCGGCCGAGCTGAAGAAGCTGCGCCAGATGTCGCCGATGTCGGCCGAGGCGACGGTGGTGCGCAACTACCTCGACTGGATGCTCGGCATCCCCTGGAACAAGCGCTCGAAGATCAAGAAGGATCTCCTCGGCGCCCAGGTCCTGCTCGACGGCGACCATTTCGGCCTGGAGAAGGTCAAGGAGCGGATCGTCGAGTACCTCGCCGTGCAGCAGCGGGCCAACAAGCTCACCGGGCCGATCCTCTGCCTCGTCGGGCCTCCCGGCGTCGGCAAGACCTCGCTCGGCAAGTCGATCGCCAAGGCGACGGGTCGCGAGTTCGTGCGGATGTCGCTCGGCGGCGTGCGTGACGAGGCCGAGATCCGTGGCCACCGCCGGACCTACATCGGCTCGATGCCCGGCAAGATCGTCCAGTCGATGCGCAAGGCCAAGACCTCGAACCCGCTCATCCTGCTCGACGAGATCGACAAGATGGGCATGGATTTCCGCGGTGACCCCTCTGCCGCCCTGCTGGAGGTTCTCGACCCCGAGCAGAACGCGACCTTCAACGACCATTACCTCGAGGTCGACTACGACCTGTCGAACGTGATGTTCGTGACGACCGCCAACACCCTCAACATCCCTGGGCCCCTGATGGACCGCATGGAGGTGATCCGCATCGCCGGGTACACCGAGGAGGAGAAGGTCGAGATCGCGCGCAAGCACCTGATCCAGAACGCGCTGAAGAAGCACGGCCTGGACAGCAAGGAATGGTCGATCGACGATGAGGCCCTGCTGATGCTCGTCCGCCGCTACACGCGGGAGGCGGGCGTGCGCAACCTCGAGCGCGAGCTGTCGAACCTGATCCGCAAGGCGGTGAAGGAGATCCTCATCACCAAGGTGAAGAGCGTCGAGATCGACGTCGAGCGCCTGCAGGTCTTCCTCGGCCCGCCGAAGTTCCGCTACGGCGAGATCGATGCCGACGACCAGGTCGGCGTGGTCACCGGGCTGGCCTGGACCGAGGTCGGCGGCGAGCTGCTGACGATCGAGGGCGTCATGATGCCGGGCAAGGGCAAGATGACGGTCACGGGCAACCTGAAGGACGTGATGAAGGAGTCGATCTCGGCGGCGGCGAGCTACGTCCGCTCGCGGGCGCTCGACTTCGGCATCGAGCCGCCGCTGTTCGAGCGTCGGGACATCCACGTCCACGTGCCGGAGGGGGCGACCCCGAAGGACGGGCCCTCGGCCGGCATTGCCATGGCGACCGCCATCGTCTCGACCTTCACCGGCATCCCGGTGCGCCGCGACATCGCCATGACCGGCGAGGTCACGCTCCGCGGGCGGGTGCTGCCGATCGGCGGCTTGAAGGAGAAGCTGCTCGCCGCGCTCCGCGGCGGCATCAAGACGGTGCTGATCCCCGAGGAGAACGCCAAGGACATCGCCGAGGTGCCCGACAGCGTGAAGAACGGGATGGAGATCATCCCCGTCGCGATGATGGATCAGGTCCTCAAGCACGCCCTGGTGCGCCAGCCCGAGGCGATCGCCTGGGAGGAAGTGATCCCGGTCAAGAAGACGGCCGAGGACGGCGCCGCCTTCGTCGCCCACTGATCGCCCGAGCATGAACGACGAGGCCCCGGAGCACCGCTTCGGGGCCTTTCGCTTGCATGGTCCCCCGCGAAAGGCCGCCCATGCGCATCCTGGTGATCAATCCCAACACCACCGAGGCCGTGACCGAGCGCGTCGCCGCGCATGTCCGCCGGATCGCGGGGGCCGCCGCCACGATCGTGCCGGCGACCGGCCGCTTCGGGGCCCGCTACATCGCCAGCCGGAGCGCCGCGGCGATCGCCGGCCACGCCGCGCTCGACGCCTTCGCTGAGCACGGGGCCGGATGCGATGCGGTCTACCTCGCCTGCTTCGGCGATCCCGGCCTGCTGGCGCTGCGCGAGATCGCCCCCGTCCCGGTCGTCGGCATGGCCGAGGCCGCCTGCCGCGAGGCGGCCTCGGCCGGGCGCTTCGCCATCGTCACCGGGGGGACGGCGTGGCGGCCGATGCTGAGCGAGTTCGTCGCGCTCCTCGGCCTCTCGGACCGGCTCGCCGGCCTCCGCACGACGACCGCCACCGGCGGCGAGATCCACCGCGACCCGGACGCGGCCCTGGCCGACCTGATCGCCGCCTGCCGCGCCTGCGCCGACGAGGATGGGGCCGACACGGTGATCCTCGGCGGCGCCGGCCTGGCGGGCCTCGCCGAGCGCATCCAGCCCGCGGTTCCGGTACGGGTCCTGTGCTCGGTGGAGGCCGGCACCCGCGCGGTCCTCGCCGCCGCGGCCCGACCCGGCCCCACGCCGCCCGACCGCCCGGCGATCGACAGCGCCGGCCTGTCCCCGGCCCTGGCGCAGCTCCTGGCCGGCACGTAGGTGGCGCCGCGCGCGCCTCGGCCTTGCCTCGGTGCCGCGGCATGCCGTACCACGCGGGCGCGGGCGGTTAGCTCAGTTGGTAGAGCGTCTCCTTTACACGGAGAGGGTCGGGGGTTCGAGTCCCTCACCGCCCACCAATCGTCACGACGGCTCGGGGCGGGTCGTCGGACCCAGCGGGCGTTCGATCCTCGGAAGCGCCTCGGCGACCGGCGTCGCGGATCGCTCCACGAGATGCCGGCGCCGCCTCGGTCCGTGCGATCCTCGGGCTCGGATCCCCGTCGGCCTCGCGGATGGGGGATGATGGCGCCTCGGGCGAAATGATGCTCTAGGCTCCGGAGGCGCCACCCAGGACCAGCGACATGCGAACCGTCATCCTCGCGCTTGCCATCACGATCGCGCCCGTCCCGGCGCTCGCCCTGTGCAGCTGCGCCTGTGTCCAGGGAACCGCCGTCGCGCGATGCTCCTCGACCGCCGACAACGTGCCGATCTGCCAGCTGCTGTGCCCGCCCTCCGCTGCCGCGCAATCGGTCGCCGGTCCGTCGATCACGCTGCCGGGCGCGCCGCAGCGTCGCCCGGACCCGATCCAGATCAACGAGCAGAACCAACAGCTGCGCTCGCAGGGCATCACGCCCCGCGACGGCCAGCCCCTGGACCGCTGACCCGCGACACGCCCCCCCGCGGCACCCGATCCGGCCCCGGTTCACCCGCCGTGCCGGCCGGCCTGATCGCGCCGTCTCCGCACGATGGAGAGCGGCCGGCATAAGCCGGTCCGACGCCGGAATGCGGCCGGCCGACGGCAGGCTCGACGTCGCACGGGGACGTGCCCGCCCGGCCGATCCCGGAGCCGGGCGTCTCAGTCCAGCCGCACCGGTGGCCCGACGGCGTGGGCGAGGTCGTCGGCGAGCCAGGCGAGGGCGCCGCGGAACGGGCCGAGCAGGCCGACCTGGTGCCGGCGGTAGAGCAGGTCGTGGGCGAGCCGCGCGAACAGGCCGCGCAGGCGGCCGCCGCCGAAGGTGTAGCGCCCGAGCGTGCCCCAGCCGTTGTAGTCGGCCAGGGACACGAGCGCGCCCTTGTCGCGATAGCGGAACGGCGCCATCGCGCCGCCGCGCCGCCACGCCTCGAAATGGCGCACGAGGTGCCGGGCCTGCTGGTGGGCCGCCTGCGCGGTCGCCGGCACCGGATGCTCCGCGCCGGGCTGCGGGCAGGCGGCGCAGTCGCCGAGCGCGAAGATCGCCGGGTCGCGCGTGGCCTGGAGGGTGTCGCCGACCACGAGCTGGCCGGTGCGCGACCGGTCGAGCCCCTCGATCCGGGCGAGCACCGCGGGCGCGCGCACCCCGGCGGCCCAGACCTTGATGTCGGCCTCGATCCGTCCGCCGTCCTTCAGCGCGAAGCCCGCGGCGTCGGCGCCGGTCACCAGGGCGCCGGTGCGCACGTCGACCGCGAGGTCGGCCAGGGTGGCCGCCGCAGCCCGGGAGACGCGATCGGGGAAGGCGGCGAGCAGGCGCGGGCCGCTCTCGATCAGGGTGAGGCGGAGCTTTTCGCGCAAGGCGCCGGTGCCGTAGCCGGCGATCACGTCGACGGCGTGCTTCAGCTCGGCCGCGAACTCGACGCCGGTGGCGCCGCCGCCGACAATGGCGATCCGCAGGCTGGCCTCCGAGCGCAGCGCCGCCAGCACCTGCCCGCGCAGGCGCCGGTGCAGCGCCTCCGCGTCGGAGAGGTCGTCGATCGTGGCGCAATGCTCGGCCACGCCCGGCGTCCCGAAATCGTTCGCGCGGCTGCCGAGGGCGAGGATCAGCACGTCGTAGCCGAGCTGCGTCGGCGCGAGGGCCGCTCCGTCGCCCTCCGCGTCGAAGGGGGCGAGGGTCAGCTGCCGCGCGGCACGGTCGACGGCCTGCAGCGAGCCGAGCCGGAAGCGGAAATGGTTGGCCTTGGCCTGCGCGAGCAAGCTCAGCTTCTGCCGGTCCGGCAGCGCGGTGCCGGCGGCGAAGGTGTGCAGCATCGGCTTCCAGACATGGGACAGGGCCCGGTCGACCAGGGTGACCTGCGCCGCCCCGCTCCGGCCGAGGCGGCGGCCGAGGCCGGTCGCCACCGTGATCCCGGCGATGCCGCCGCCGACGATCACGATGCGGGTCGGTGCTGCCATGCCGGTTCCATCCTCGAGGTCGTCCCGGATCGGTCCGGTCGATGCTCGAACGCGCGCCACCGCGCCACGGTTCGCTCGGTGCGCGACCGGACCCGGCCTCCGGGGGGCGACGGAACCGCTGCTGATCCGCTCGGCCGAACCCGGTCAGCCCAGGGTTCGCCCTCGACCTCGGAGGAAACTCGGATGATGCGGGTGCAGCGGCTTTGCTGGGTTGCCGTCCTGGCCGTTCTCGGCCGTGCCGATACAGCTTTCGCGCAGGAGCAGGGGCCCTACACCGACGACATCGTGAAGTCGACATGGCCGCGCAGCGCCCGGATCGGCCTCGGCGCTCCCGTCTCCGAGCCCGATCACGGCCCGTGAACCGGCCCGAACGCGTCTCAGGACGCACGCTCCACGCGGTCCCATCGGCCGGTGCCGATGAGACCGGATGCGCGCTCCTTCCCCGATCAGCTCTCCAGCTCGCTGTCCCAGTACAGGTAGTCGAGCCAGGTGTGGTGGTAGTCGCGGTGGTCGAACTCGGGCTGGCGGTGGTGCAGCTCGTAGCGGGTCGGGCGGCGCGGCTCGGTCAGCAGCGGCATCTCGGCCTCGTGCGGGGTGCGGTTCGCCTTGCGCAGGTTGCACGGGCTGCAGGCGGCGACGACGTTCTCCCAGGTGGAGAGCCCGCCGCGGGAGCGCGGGTTGACGTGGTCGAAGGTCAAGCCGCCCGAGGGCAGGCGCAGGCCGCAATACTGGCACGAGAAGCTGTCGCGCAGGTAGATGTTGTAGCGGGTGAAGGCCGGGCTGCGGGCCAGCGTGACGTAGTTCTTCAGCGCCACCACGCTCGGCACCCGGAGCGCCCGGCTCGGGCTGCGCGCCTCGACGTCGTAGCTCGCCACCAGCGTCACGCGGTCGAGGAACAGGGCGGTGAAGGCGTCTTTCCAGCTCCACAACGAGAGCGGGTTGTAGGAGAGCGGCCGGTAATCCGCGTTGAGGACGAGGGTCTGGAGATCCATCATCGGCGCGACTCTTCGAACGAAAGCCATACGGGACAACGCGCGAGATCGACATTGCGCGCTGTCCCGAGGACAGGGTCGACGGGGGGGTGGGGCTCTCGTGCGTCCGGGCGCGGGATCCGGCGGCCCGGCGGCGGCACCGTCTCGGCCGGAGGCATGGGACACGCGTGGCGCGCCGGGCGCGGTCGGCGACCGGCTGGGGCGGATACATCCGGCTCGCGGCGGGGTCCGGGTGCCAATCCGGTCGATCCCAGCCCTTCGCGAAGTGACGAAAAGGCCCTCTCCATCGGGGCTTAGTCTAATAGCAGCGTGACAGCCTTGTGAAGCTCCGCCCTGTCGCGGCCGACGCCGCACCCACAGATCGGTGGATCGACGGGGTCTTCGAAGCCGACGGCTGCCGGGACGAGGGGGCGCGTCAGCCCCAGCGCACGAACATCGCGATGAACACGGCGACCATGCTGGCCAGGAGCAGCGGGTGGCCGTCGACGATCGCGAACACGAGCAGGGAGATCGCGCCCGTGGCGATGCCGAGCATGACGGCGACGGCGGTCGGGTTCATCGCAGCATGGCTCGCGGCCGTTCAGATCTGAGCTCGGGGTCCGCCATCGATCCGGCCTCCGGCAGACTCCGTATCACGATCCGCGGATCGGCGCGGCACCGATGGGCGCCGCGCCGCGCACCGGGGCGATCAGTCGCCGACGACCTTGCCGTTCGGGCCGACCTTCACGGTCTGCTCGCGGTCGGCCAGCGCCACCTTGATCTCGTACTGCACCGATTTGCCGTCGCGCTCGACCTCGGCCTCGTAGGCCTTGCCGCCGCCCGCCTTCTGCTCGGCGATCGTCAGCGCGTCCTTCAACGACGTGGTGGCGTTCTGGAAATCGGCCGGCTTGAGGCGGGTGAAGTACCGCTCGATCGGCTGGTTCTCGGTCTTGTAGAGCGCGCCGCTGTCGGCATTGATGCCGTACTCGACGAGCTTGCCGTCCGGATAGACGACCTTGATGCTGTAATGCGTCGGGTTCTTGCCGTCCGCCTTCTCGAAATCCGCGTCGATGGCGCGGCCCTTCTCGCCCTGGGCCTCGGCCGTGGTCAGCGCCTGGGCGAGACCGACCTTGGTGGTCTTGGCGAGCTGGAACTCCTTCTGGTCGGACTCGGCCCTGGCCGCATGCGTCAGGCCGAGCGGAGCGGCGAGCAGGCCGGCGGCGATCAGGCCGGCGGTGAGGGTGAGACGGTTCGGCATGGCGTCGACTACTTTCCCAATGCAGATGGTGGCCCGAATAACCGATCGACCGCCGCTTGGTTGCCTGCCCATCGAAAGACCTGTCCAGGCTCTCGCCGGCGGCCACGGCGCGTCGCCGGCCGCCGCGTCGAGACGGTCAGCGGCGTCCGGCGCGGTCGCGCAGGATCGCGACGAAGCCGGCCGCCGCGACGCGGCGGTCGCCGTCGTTGGCGACGGTGTCGTCGGCCTCCGCCGGGACCGCGCGGGCCAGGCGTGCGGCGAGGTCGCCGTCCTCGGGGCGGCCGCGGGCGGCAAGCCGTGCGGCCAGGATCTCGGGGGCGGCCGTGATCGCTACGACATGGACGCCGGGGAGCGTCCGGCGCGCCGCCTCGATCACCCGGCGCGAGACGTTGCACACCACGACCCGCCCCTGCTCGGCCTCGGTCAGCGCCTCGGCCGGGATCGCGTAGCCGAGGCCGTGCGCGCGCCAATGCAGGGGAAACGCGCCGGCCGCGGCGGCGCGGGAAAACTCCGCCTCGGCGATCTCGGCGTTGTCCTCGTGCGCCGAGGGCGGCCGGGTCACCAGGCGGCGCGGGAAGACGAAGCGCGGGTCGCCGGCCAGCTGCGCCCGCGCGGCGGCGATCACCGTGTCCTTGCCGGCCCCGCTCGGGCCGACCACGAGGACGAAGCCGCCCGCCATCACACCACCCGCGCGCCGGCGCGCCAGACCTCGCGGACGACGGGCACCCCTTGCGCCGTCCGCACGCGGACGAGGTCGGCGCGCAGGCCGGGCGCGATCCGGCCGCGGTCGTCGAGGCTGGTGGCGCGGGCCGGGTTGGCGGTGACGGTGGCGATGGCGGCGGCCAGGTCGATGCCGGGCACGCGCTCGGGCAGCTGGAACGCCGCCATCAGCAGGCTCGCCGGCACGTAGTCGGAGGACAGGATGCTGAGCAGGCCGGCCTCGGCGAGAGCGTGCGCCGCCACGTTGCCGGAATGCGAGCCGCCGCGGATCAGGTTGGGCGCGCCCATCATCACGGTGATGCCGGCCGCGTGCGAAGCCTCGGCCGCCTCGCGGGTGGTCGGGAACTCGGCGAGCGCGACCGCTTCGGCCCGCGACTGGGCGACGTCGGCCAGCGTCGTGTCGTCGTGGCTCGCCAGCGGGATGCCCTGCTCCCGGGCCAGCGCCACGAGGATCGGGCGGTTGCGGGCGTTGAGCGCGGCGCCGTCGCGGATCTTGCGCTCGGTGCCGGCCCGGATCGCCTCGATCGGCCGGCCGCCGCGGCCGGCATATTGATAATACTTCGCCATGTCGCGGAACTGCCGCTGCCCCGGCGTGTGGTCCATCAGCGAGATCAGGCCGACGGGATGACGCCGGACGAAGGCGCGGACGGTGTCGATCACGTCGGCCGACGGGATCTCGCAGCGCAGGTGCGTCCGGTGCTCGGCCCGGAACAGGTCGGCGGCGCGCGCGTCGGCGATGGCCTGCGCCAGCGCGTCGAGCTCGGAGCCGAGGCCGCTGCCGTCCGGGTCGGTGCCGGCGCGCAGCGAATCGAACACGGTGGTGATCCCCGAGGCGGCGATCTGCGCATCGTAGGCGAGCACGGCGCCCAGCGGATGCCAGCGCACGCCGGGGCGCGGCGCGTAGTGGCTTTCCAGGTGGTCGGTGTGCAGCTCGACCAGGCCGGGGACGAGGTGGTCGCCGCGGAGGTCCCGGCCGCGCTCCGGCGCCCGGCCCGCGCCGTGCTCGGCGATGCGGCCGTCCACGATCGCGAGCCAGCCGTCGACGACGCGGTCGGCCAGGACGAGGCGCGCGTTCTCGAGGATCTCGACCCGGTCCGCCATCGCTCCGCCGTCTCCGCTCATGCCGCGCCCGTTCATGCCGCGCCCGCTCATGCCGCGATCGGCGCGCGGAAATCCGCCACGTCCACGATCCGCGTCGCCACCGCCTCGCGTACGTCGGCGTCGTGGAAGATGCCGAGGATGCCCGCGCCCGCCGCCCGCTTCTCGCGGATCAGCGCGATCACGACGTCGCGGTTGCGGGCATCGAGCGAGGCGGTCGGCTCGTCCATCAGCACGAGGGGCCGGTCGGCGATCAACCCACGGGCGATGTTCACCCGCTGCTGCTCGCCGCCCGAGAAGGTGCCCGGCGGCAGGTCCCACAGGCGCTCGGGCAGGTCGAGGCGCGCGAGCAGCGCCGCGGCGCGCGCGCGCGCCACATCGGCGGCGAGGCCGCCCTCGATGCCCGCCGCCTCGACGATCGCGCGGGCGCCGACGCGGGGGATCACGCGCAGGAACTGCGAGACGTAGGCGACGACGTGCCGGCGCAGGGCCAGGATCGCGCGCGGCTCGGCCGTGGCGACGTCGACCGTGCGGGCTCCGTCCCAGATCCGGATCGCGCCGTGCTCGCAGCGGTAATTGCCGTAGGCCATCTTCAGGAGCGAGGATTTCCCGGTGCCGGACGCGCCGCCGAGCACCACGCACTCGCCCGCCGCGACGGCGAGGCTCGCGCCCGCGATCACCGGCAGCACCGTGCCGCCGCGCAGATGCAGGGTGAAGCGCTTGCCCACGTCCTCGAAGGCGATCAGCGGCGGGGTCATGCGGCGAGCACCGAGGAGACGAGGAGCTGGGTGTAGGCGGCCTGCGGGTCGTCGAGGACCTGATCGGTCAGCCCGGTCTCGATCACCCGGCCGTGGCGCATCACCAGCACCCGGTGCGAGAGCAGGCGGGCGACGGCGAGGTCGTGGGTGACGATGATCACCGCGAGCCCGAGCTCGGCCACGAGCCCGCGGACCATGTCGAGCAGGCGCGCCTGCACCGAGACGTCGAGGCCCGAGGTCGGCTCGTCCATCAGCACGAGGCGGGGGCTCGTCACGAGGTTGCGGGCGATCTGCAGGCGCTGGCGCATGCCGCCGGAGAACCGCGTCGGCGGGTCGTCGATCCGGTCTGCGGCGATCTCGACGCGGCCGAGCCAGTCGAGGGCGGTGGCGCGGATGCGGCCGTAATGGCGCTCGCCGACGCCCATCAGCCGCTCGCCGACGTTGCCGCCGGCCGAGACCGCCATGCGCAGGCCCTGCGACGCGTCCTGGCGCACGAAGCCCCAGTCGGTGCGCATCAGCGCCCGGCGCTCGGCCGCGCTCAAGGTCGCGAGGTCGCGGCTGGCGCCGTCGCGCATCCGGTAGGCGACCGAGCCCGCATCCGCCGCGACCTCGCCGGCGACCAGGCCGAGCAGGGTCGACTTGCCGGAGCCGGATTCGCCGACCACCGCCAGCACCTCGCCCGCCTCCAAAGTGAAGCCGATGCCGTCGCAGGCCGTGCGCGCGCCGTAGCGCTTGGTCAGGCCGGAGACCGTGAGCAGGGGGGCGGTCATGATCGTTCCTCTGCTCCGTTCTTCCCTCCCCCCGGCGGATCTCGGACTTGCCCGAGATCCGCACACCGTGTGCCCAAGTCGGGCAGGCCCGACTTGGGTGCGGGGGAGGGTGGGCCTCGCGTGAGCGAGGGTCGGGAGAGGGGAGCGACAGTGCCGGATACCGCGCTCCCCTCTCCCGACCCGCTCCGCGGCTCCCCCTCCCCCGCAGAGGGGGGAGGGGGAGCCGCCGGCCCGAACCCGCACCGGCGCCGGTCCTCGCAATGATCGGTGTCGGAGCAGACGAACATCCGCCCGCCGGCATCGTCGAGGACGACCTCGTCGAGGTAGGCGTCGTCCGCCCCGCACAGGGCGCAGGGGCGGTCGAAGCGTTGGATTTGGAAGGGATGGTCCTCGAAGTCGAGGCTGCGCACCCGCGTGTAGGGCGGCACCGCGTAGATGCGCTTCTCGCGGCCGGCGCCGAAGAGCTGCAGGGCGGGGCAGTCGTCCATCTTCGGGTTGTCGAACTTCGGCGTCGGCGACGGGTCCATGACGTAGCGGCCCGCGACCTCGACGGGGTAGGCGTAGGTGGTGGCGATGTGGCCGTGGCGGGCGATGTCCTCGTAGAGCTTGACGTGCATCGGCCCGTACTCGGCGAGCGCGTGGAGCTGGCGCGTCTCGGTCTCGCGCGGCTCGAGGAAGCGCAGGGGCTCCGGGATCGGCACCTGGTAGACCAGGACCTGGCCCTCCCTCAGCGGCGCCTCCGGGATGCGGTGGCGGGTCTGGATCACCGTGGCCTCCACCGTCCGCGTGGTGGTGGCGATGCCGGCGGTGGCCGAGAAGAAGCGCCGGATCGAGACCGCGTTCGTGGTGTCGTCGGCGCCCTGGTCGATCACCTTGAGCACGTCGGACGCCCCCAGGATCGCGGCGGTGACCTGGACCCCGCCGGTGCCCCAGCCGTAGGGCATCGGCATCTCGCGGGCGGCGAAGGGCACCTGATAGCCGGGGATCGCGATCGCCTTGAGGATCGCCCGGCGGATCATCCGCTTGGTGCCCTCGTCGAGGTAGGCGAAGTTGTAGCCGGTCTCCGGCCGCGCGGCGGGCGTGCTCATTCGGCGGCCTCCCGAAGCGCTTCGTCCGGCCCGGCCTCCCCCGTCCGCGCGGCGGCGTGCTCGGCGCGCAGGCGGCGCAGCAGCTCCAGCTCGGCCTGGAAGTCGACGTAGTGCGGTAGCTTGAGGTGCTCGACGAAGCCCGTCGCCTGCAGGCTGTCGCAATGGGCGAGCACGAATTCCTGGTCCTGCGCCGGGGCGACAAGCGCCTCGCCGAGCTCGGCCGCGCGCAGCGATCGGTCGACCAGGGCCATCGCCATCGCCTTGCGCTCGCCCTGGCCGAAGACGAGCCCGTAGCCGCGGGTGAACCGGGGCGGGACGTCGCCGCCGCCGTGGAACTGGGCGAGCATCTGGCACTCGGTCATCGCCACGGCGCCGAGTTCCACCGGGAAGCCGAGCTCCTCGGGGACGAGCTCCAGCGCCACGGTGCCGAAGCGGACCTCGCCGACGAAGGGATGGGTGCGGCCGTAGCCGCGCTGCGTCGAGTAGGCCAGCGCCAGCACGAAGCCCTCGTCGCCCCGCGCCAGCGTCTGCAGCCGGACCGCACGGTCGGCCGGGTAGTCGACCGGCTCGCGGGTCAGGTCGCCGACGGGGGCGCCCTCGTCCCGGGGCGACGGCTCGATCAGGCCGGCCTCGCCGAGCAGGTCGGTCACGCGCGGGCAGGCGGCCGCGTCCGGGCCGGGCTCGGCCTCCGCGCCGGGCTCGGGCGCCATGCCCTCGGCGAGCGAGAAGTCGATCAGGCGATGGGTGTAGTCGAAGGTCGGGCCGAGCACCTGCCCGCCGGGCAGGTCCTTGAAGGTCGCCGAGACCCGGCGCGCCACCGCCATCGCCGCGGTCTCCACCGGCAGGGTGGCACCGAAGCGCGGCAGGGTGGTGCGGTAGGCGCGGACCAGGAACACCGCCTCGACGACGTCGCCGCGGGCCTGCTTGAGGGCGAGCGCGGCCAGATCCGGATCGTGGAGCGAGCCCTCGGTCATCACCCGGTCGACCAGCAGCCGCATCTGCTCGCGGATCTGCGCCACGGTGAGGTCGGGCACCGACGGGTCGCCCCGGCGCGTCTCGGCGAGCAGCCGGTGGGCGTTGTCGATCGCGGCCTCGCCGCCCTTCACCGCCACGTACATCGGTCTACGCCTCCGAAGGGACGGGCGAAGGGGCGGCCGAAGGGACGGCCCGCGACGAGCGCGGCAGCCCGGCGACGACGCCCGGCGCGGTGAGCACGAGGTCGAGCCCGCGCGGGAAGGCGGCGTGGTTCGCCGCAAGGCGCGCCGGCCAGTCCGCCGGCAGCGGCGCGGCGGCGAGCCGGATGCGGCCGCGGATGCCGGGACCTTCGAAGGCGGCGCCATCCTCGGACAGGCGGTCGAGGGCCAGCACCAGGGTGGCGGAGGTGTCGGGATAGTCGGGCGAGCCCTGTGCGAACGCCGCGAAGGGTGGGCAGGCGGCAGGATCCGCGATCAGCGCGAAGGCCGCGTCGGCGGGCTCGGCGACGATCGGTGCGCCGGTGTGGAAGCGCAGGAACGCGGCCACCGCCGGGATCGCGGCGAGCGGCGCGTCGAGCCAGACCGGCGTGTCGGCATCGGTCAGCGCCAGCGCGACGGCCGCGAGTTCCGGCGTGAGCGGGGCGGGCGGAGAAAGGTCGCTCGCGAGCCGCCCGATGCGGCCCGGCCGGGCGAGCGCGTCCATCAGCGTGCGGAACGCCCCTTGCGCGTCGTGGACCGGGTCGGCGAAGCCCCGGGCGAGCGCCATCAATCCTCGCCCCGCGCCAGGGTGAAGAAGTTCACCCGCGTCGCCGCGATCTTTCGCGCCGCGGCGGCCGCTTCCGAGGCGCGGCGTTCGGCGATCCCCGCCAGGGCGGCCTCGACCGCCCCGCGCCGCGCCGGGTGCTGCCAATGCGCGTCGAGGATGGCGGCGAGCCGGGCGCGCGGACGGTCGCGGCCGAGATGGTAGGCGAAGCCGGTCTCGCCGCCGGGCAGGCGCACCGCCGCCCGGGTCACCGTCGCCTCGCCGACGTTGAAGGCGCGCCCGTCGCCGCCGATGCGGCCGCGCGCCATGACGAGGCCGGTCTCGGGCGCGCGTAGATCCTCGGCCTCGCAGGACAGCCCGGTCTCGGCGAGAACGGCGTCGAGCTCGGCGAGCGAGGCCGCCCCGGCACGCGCCATCGCGGCGCGACGGGCTTCGACCTCTGGCGTTGCCGGGTCGGGTGCTGTTTGGCTGGCGCACGGCATTCGCGTTCGAAGGCCTCCGATTTGTCTATAGATATAGACAAATCCAAACGTGGACGCAAGGGACGATGCGATCCGTCATGGACGAGGCGAGCGACACCCCGGTGACATCCGCCCGCGCCGGCCCCGTCGAGCGCGGCGCGGGCCTGGCCGCGTGGCGCCAGATCGCCGACGCGATCGGCGGCGCGATCGCGGGCGGCGAATTTCCGGCCGGCAGCCAGCTTCCCACCGAGGCGGCGCTGGCGGCCCGGTTCGGGGTGAACCGCCACACCGTGCGCCGCGCCCTCGGGACGCTGGCCGAGCGCGGCCTGGTGCGGGCGACGCAGGGGCGCGGCACCTTCGTCGAGCCGGGGCCGATCCCCTATCCGATCGGGCCGCGCACCCGGTTCTCCGAGATCGTCACCCGGGCCGGCCGCCAGGCCTGGGGCGACCTCGTCGCGGCGGCGACGGTGCCGGCGAGCCTCGAGACGGCGGAGGCCCTGGGGCTCGCGGCCGGCGATCCGGTGATCGAGATGCTGACCCTGCACCGGGCCAACGACGCCCCGATCTCGGCGGCGCGGATCGCCCTGCCGCTGCCGCGCTTCGCCGGCTTCGCCGAGGCCTACGCCGCCTCCGGCTCGATCACCCGCGCCTTCGCCGGGTTCGGCATCGCCGACTACACCCGCCTCTCTACGCGGATCGGGGCACGCGCCGCCACCGCGGAGGAGGCCAGCCGCCTCGACGTGGCGCCGGGGCGGACCCTGCTCACGGTCGCCAGCGTCAACGTCGACGCCGCCGGCGAACGCATCCTGGCCGCGGCCTCCGTGTTCGTCGCCGACCGGGTCGAGCTGGTGGTGGATTAGCGGCGATGCCGCCGGCCGCGACGAGGGACTGAACCAGGCCTGAGTGCCGCTCCTGCGCGCGAAGCGCCCGGCAGGGGCGCCCTTGCGGACCGTCGGTCGGCTATTTCGCTGCTGCGGTCTTCAGGCGCGCTTTCGGCGGCCCTGCGGACGCCGCCGCGAGCAACGTCGCCCAATCGTCGGAGGGATGGCCCATGTCGAGCATCCGCTCGAACACGGCATAGGCGTCGGTCTTCGCGCCGTGGGTGCGCAGCGTCTCCGCGTCGTTCACCCACGCATAGATCAGGATCCTGGTCCGGCTGTCGTAGCGGAAGAACAGGCGGAAGCGGCCGTTGCCGTACTTGGCCCGGAACCAATGCTTTCGGGACGCGCCGAGGGGGGCGCCCTGACGGTACTCGGCCCGGGACGGGTCCTGCGGGACGGTCTCGAACATCAATCTCCGCAAGACCGCGAGCAGCTTCGCGTTGGCGGTCCTGCGGTACCCGTCCGGGTCGTCGGCCTTGGCCTTCTCCACGGCGGCGGTCAGCGTCTCGATCTGGTCGAGCAGCAGCGGATGGGCGAAGATCGTCCACGCGCCGACGACCGTCATCGATCAGAGCGCCACGGGACCGTCGATGTCCGCGCCGGGATCGGCGTCGATCCCCTCGGCGAGGGCCGACATGCGCTCCATCAGATCGGCGGGGAAGGGCGTGATGGCCTGCGGCCGGCGCGCCATGTCCTGGGCGAGGAAGGCCAGGAATCCCTCGATCACGGGGTCCGCCCCCTCGACCTCGACGCGGGTGAGGCGCACGCCGCCCTCGTCGACGACGTAGGCGATCTCGCCGCCGTAGCTGACGCCCAGGGCCTGGCGCACGGCCTTCGGGACGGTCGTCTGGCCCTTCGCGGTGATCTTGCTGCGCTCTCGTACGAGGGGACCCATCGCGGCCTCGGCGGCTTGAGGTAAGGAATTTCCCTTCCCTCGTCGGCAGCCTTCGAAGCAAGCGCGTCGCGGCGCAAGGCGACGCCTCATGCTCCCCGGCATGGGCAGGGCCGCCGAGGGCGGCGTTGCTCGCAGGTGCCCGGGTTGACTACTGACCCCGGATGCGAGGCGCACGCGCCCCCGGCAGGATACGCAACCCATGACCGAGCCATCGGCCCGCCACGTCGTGATCATCGGTTCGGGGGCGGTCGGGACCGTGAGCGCGCTCGAATGCCTGCGCGCCGGCCATCGCGTCACGGTGGTCGATCCGGGCGTGCCCGGCGGGGAGCAGGCGTCGAGCTACGGCAATGCCGGCTGGCTCTCGTCGCACTCGGTGATCCCGCCGGCGGAGCCCGGCATCTGGAAGCGCGTGCCGTCCTACCTCGCCGACCCGCTCGGGCCGCTGGCCATCCGCTGGCGCTACCTGCCCCGGGTGCTGCCCTGGCTGGTGCGCTACATCTGGGCGGCGCGCACCGGGCGGCAGATCACCGAGACGGCGCGGGCGATGCGCACCCTGCTGGCGGATGCGCCCCGCCTCCATGCCGGCCTCGCCGAGGAGGCCGGCCTCGGCCACCTGATCGAGCGGCGCGGCCTGCTCCACGTCTATCCCGACCGGGCGGCCTTCGCGGCCGACGCCGCGGCCTGGGCGATCCGGCGCGCGGTCGGCGTGCGATGGCTCGAGCTCTCGGCCGACGAGCTGCGCCAGCGCGAGCCGACCCTGCATCGCCGCTACACCTTCGGGGTGATGGTCGAGGAGGCGGGCCATTGCCGCGACCCGGGCGGCTACGTCGCCGGGCTCGCCGACCTCGCCCGCGCCCGCGGCGCGACCTACGCCCGCACCCGCGCCACCGGGTTCCGCCTCGACGCGGGTCGGCTCGTCGCGGTGGAGACCGAGGCCGGCGCGATCCCGTGCGACCGGGCGGTGGTCGCCGCCGGCGCCCGCTCGGGCGCGCTGACCGCGAGCCTCGGCGACCGGCTGCCGCTGGAGAGCGAGCGCGGCTACCACGTGATGATCGCCGGCGCCGAGGCGGGGCCGCGCACCCCGGTGATGGCCTCGGACGCCAAGATGGTGGTCAACGCCATGGACGGCGGCCTGCGCGCGGCGGGCCAGGTCGAGTTCGCCGGGCTCGACGCGGCGCCGAACTGGAAGCGCGCCGAGATCCTGCGCGACCACCTGACCGGCATGTTCCCGGACCTGCCCGCGACCGTGCCGGCCGAGCGGATCCGGATGTGGCTTGGCCATCGCCCGAGCATGCCGGACGGGCGGCCCTGCATCGGCCGCGCCCGCCGCACCGGGGACGTGGTCTACGCCTTCGGCCACGGCCATGTCGGCCTCGTCGGGTCGGCGCGCACCGGGCGCCTCGTCGCCCAGCTCGTCGGCGGCGAGGCGCCCGAGATCCCGCTGGCGCCGTTCGACCCCGGCCGCTTTCTGTAGGGAAGCGGCACCCGGCCTACCGCGCCGGCCCGCCGATCAGCGCCCGGCGCAGCCGGCCGGACACGGCGTCGATCGCCGCCACGGCGACGAGGATCATCAGCACGAGGCAGGCGACCTGCTGCAGCTCGAGCACCCGGATCAGCTCGCTCAGGTACTGGCCGATGCCGCCCGCGCCGACGATGCCGATGATCGTCGCCGATCGGGTGTTCGATTCGAAGAAGTACAGCACCTGGCTGCCGAGCACCGGCAGGACGGCGGGCACGAGGCCGAAGCGGATGCGGTGGAGCGCGCCGCCGCCGGAGGCCGCGACGCCCTCGCCGTCGCGGCGATCGACGGTCTCGACCGCCTCCGAGAACAGCTTGCCGAGCGCCCCGACGTCGGAGCAGGCGATGGCCAGCGCGCCGGCGAAGGGGCCGAGCCCAACGACGTTGATCCAGACCAGCGCCCAGATCAGCACGTCGACCGAGCGGACCACGTCGAGGCCGCGGCGCACCGCGAAATGCGCGAACGGGTTCGGCACCACGTTCCGGGCCGCGAGCAGCGCCAGCGGGAAGGCGACGAGCGCCGCGGCCAGCGTCCCGAGGAAGGCGATGGCCAGGGTCTCGCCGAGCGCGTGCAGGAAATCGGGGAAGCGGCCGCCGGCCGAGGGCGGCAGCATCATCAGCGAGAACTCGGCGAGCCGCCCGAGGCCGCTCACGATGCGGGTGGCCGAGAAGTCGAGGCGCACCATCGCGAACGCCGCGAGCCCGAGGAGGGCGGCCAGGGTCGCGAGCGTCGCGAGCCGCGCGCCCCACGCGGTCCGGAACGCGTCGGGGTGGCGCCGGCGCAGGGCGGCGACGTCCACGGGACGCGGCGGCTGGCTCATCGCGCGCCCTCCGCCCCGATGAGGTGGTGGCGCAGCCGCTCGGTGCCGAGGTCGATCGCCATCACCGTCGCGACGATCATCAGGAGGATCGCGCTCACGTCCGCGTCGTAGAAGTTGCGGATCGCCACCAGCAGCTCCTGGCCGATGCCGCCGGCGCCGACGAAGCCCATCACCCCGGCGCCGCGCACGTTGATCTCGAAGCGGAGCAGCCCGTAGGAGGCGAAGCTCGACAGCACCTGCGGCAGCACCGCGAAGCGGATCGCCTGGATCCGCGAGGCGCCCGATGCGGTCAGCCCCTCGACCGGCCTCATGTCGATGTTCTCGACCACCTCGGAGAACAGCTTGCCGAGCGCCCCCGTGGTGTGGAGGGCGAGCGCCAGCACGCCCACCATCGGGCCGAGGCCGAAGGCGATGACGAAGAGCAGGGCGAACACGATCTCGGGCACCGTGCGCAGGACCTCGAGGGCGCGGCGCGTCAGGAAGCGGCCGGCGCGGGTGCGGGCGAGGTTCGCGGCCGCGCCGAAGCACAGCAGGAAGGCGCCGACGCCGCCGAGCAGCGTGCCGAGATAGGCCATCAGCACGGTCTCGCCGAGGAGCGCCGCCCATTTCGGCAGGCCCCAGTACCATTCGGCGAGGTCGCCGCGCAGGTCGGCGAGGGTCAGGTGCGGCAGGATGCGGCCGAGATAGGCGGTGAGGTTGCCGATGTTGTCGGCGAGCACCAGCGGGCGCACCTCGGCCATCAGGCCCGACAGGACCAGCAGCCCGGCGACGACCGCGAGGAATGCCAGGCTCCGCCGCCGGGTCGACGCGACCGCGCGCCCGTAGGCCTCGGCCAGGGCCGCCGCCCGCTCGGGCGGCAGCGGCGCGATCCGCCCGCTCACGGCGGCGACCCGTCCGGTCCCGGGATCAGGACTTGCGGCGCTGCGCGTCGTTGAACTTCAGCATCTCGATGATCGGCTGGTAATCCTCCAGCGTCACCGGGGTGAGGCCGAGGTCCTTGCCGTCGGAGAGGCGGTCGAAGGCGGCCTTGTCGGCGGTCGGCAAAGCGACGAAGGCCTCGACGATCTTGCGCTTCAGGTCGGCGGGCAGGCTCGACAGCATCGCGAACGGGCCCTCGGGCAGGAACGCGGACTTGAAGACGATGCGGAAGTCGGACGGGCTCAGCGGCGTGCCGTCGGGCTTCTTCAGCATGCCCTTGGCGGCCATGCGGGTGACGACGGAATCGGTCTCGGAGTTCCACAGGTTGGCGGCGGCGTCGGCCGTGCCCTGGGTCAGCGCCAGCACCGCGTTCTCGTGGCTGCCGGCGTAGACGGTCTTGCCGAACAGCGCGTCGACGTCGTGGCCGCTCTTGTTGAGGAAGAAGCGCGGGGCCTGGTTGCCGGAGGTCGAGTTCGGGTCGACCAGGGCGAGGTTCCTGCCCTTCAGGTCCGCGATCGTCCGGTACGGGCTGTCGGCGCGCACGTAGAGCACCGAGTAGTAGCCCGAGGCGCCGTTATCGTGCTTCTGGTTGACGATCGGGTCGACCTTCACCCCCGTCATCACCGCGCGGGCGAACGAGGCCGGGCCGTAGAAGGCGATCTGGATGTTGCCGGCGCGCTGGCCCTCGATCACCGCGGCGTAGTCGTTGGCGACCCGCAGCTTCACCGGCACCCCGAGCGCCTTGGTGAGGTAGGCGGCGAGCGGCGCGTAGCGGTCGGTGGTGCCCGTGGCGTTCTCGACGGGAATCGCGCCGAGGGTGATCTCGGGCACCGTCGCCTTCCAATCCTGAGCCAGGGCGGGCTGCAGGGCGAGCGCGGCCAGGCCGCCCGCGAGGGCGCCGACGAGGGTGCGACGGTCGAGCATCATCATCTCCGGGAAGGGGCGTGGCACGGGGTTCGTCCGGGGTCAGGCGACGAGTGCGGCGGGCTCGACCGCGTGCGGCGCCCGGTCCATCACCTCGCCGGCCTCCAGGCCGTAGAGCTGCTTGGCGACGTCCTCGGTGAGGTCGAAGGCGCCGCCGTCGAACACCACGCGGCCGTCGGCGAGGCCGACGAGCCGGTCGCAATAGGCGCGGGCGAGGTCGAGCGAGTGCAGGTTGCACAGCACGGTGATGCCGAGGCGCCGGTTGGCGTCGGCGAGCGCATCCATCACCAGCTTGGTGTTGCGCGGGTCCAGCGAGGCCACCGGCTCGTCGGCGAGGATGATGTCGGGCTCCTGCACCAGCGCGCGGGCGATCGCGACCCGCTGCTGCTGCCCGCCCGAGAGCTGGTCGGCGCGGTGGGCGGAAAAGCCCGCCATGTCGAACGCCTCGAGCGCCGCGAGCGCCCGCGCCCGGTCCTCGGCCGACCACAGCTTCAGGAGCGCGCGGTGGCTCGGGGCGTGGGCGAGGCGCCCCATCAGCACGTTGGTCAGCACGTCGAGGCGGCCGACCAGGTTGAACTGCTGGAACACCATGGCGCAGCGGGCGCGCCAGCGGCGCAGGTCGCGCCCCCGGAGCGCGGTGACGTCGAGCCCGTCGAACAGGATCCGCCCGGCCGAGGGCTCGGCGAGGCGGTTGAGCATGCGCAGGAAGGTCGACTTGCCGGCGCCCGAGCGCCCGATCACCCCGACGAAGCTGCCCGGCTCGATCCGCAGCGAGATCCGGTCGACCGCGAGGCGCGGTCCGTAGCGCCGCGTGAGGCTATCGACGATGAGCATGCGTGCCGTCCGCCGCGAGGGATGCGCCGGTAGACCCGTCGCGCGCGACGATAGGATGACAGCCGCGCCGCGACCCGCGGTTTCGTCGTGAACGGGCGCGCCGTGCGGCTACGCAGCGAACGGGATCCGGCGCAGGATGCGGAACGGCGCCGCGCCGTCCTGGCGCAGCAGCGTGATCGCGTCGATCGTCAGCGACGTCGGCGGGCAGGCCGCCGCGAGGCGGGCGCGCCAGGTTTCGCGGGCGTCGCCGGCGAGGCGGCCGGTCAGGGTCATGTGGAAGCGGAAGGCCTCGAAGACGTGGGGATAGCCCCAGCGGTCGAGGAGCGCGCGGCGGCGCGCGTCGAGGCGCTCCGGCTGGCGGCGCGCCCGCTCCGCCGGGGTGAGGCCGGCCCGGAACGGGTCGAGGGCGGCGACGCACTCGGCCGCGAGCAGGCCGAGCCCGGGCGGCGGCGCGGTGGGCACCAGGGCGACGAAGTCCCCGAGCAGGGTCACCGCGAGGGGCCCGACCGCCAGGGGCGCGCGGGGCTGCGCCAGCGCCGCGCAGGCGGCGAGGAGGTCGCCCTCGGTCCGGCCCGCGGCGAGGCGCATCGGCGCCTTCAGCGTCGCGTGGAAGCCGTAGACCCGCGGCGCCGCGGTGACGGCGGCGAGCGCCGCGCGCGCGGCCGCGTCCCATCCGGGCAGGGGCGCATCGCCGAGGACCGCCTCGCCGAAGGCGGCGAGCGCCGATCCGGGCTCCGGCGTGACGTAGAGCGCGTAGCGTGTCGGGGCGTCCACCGGGGCACTCGCTTCGGGCGTGGATCGGTCACGGCCCGGCGCGGATAGAACCCGATCGCCCGCTCGGCAAGGCGCGGCCGCTCAGCCCCGCGGGATCGGGCGGTTGCGGCAGGCGGCGCGATATTGCTGCCGGCTCAGGCCGCGCATGTTGCGGCGGTCGGCTTCCTGGGTGCAGGCGATCTTGCGGTCGGCCTTGTTGAGGCTCTTCGTGCCGCTTGACGGGACGTCGGTCGGCGCGGGCGCGGTGTAGGATTGCGCGAGGCCCGACGTCGTCAGCAACGCGAGACACAGGGTGCTTGCCAAGACCGTACGCATCCAACGAACTCCTGCTTCATCTGTCGCGCTCGCCGGGCAATAACCGGGCCAAGCTTGGCGGCTCGGGGCGTGGTCGATCATGCGGTGCGGCCGGCGGCGATCGCGGCGACGACGCGATGCGAATCCGACACCCATCCGAAGATGCCGCCCTGCGCCACGATCATCGCGAGGCCGGCCGCGTGGAAGGCCGGGATGTACGAGCCGCAGGCATCCGACACCACGAGGCAGCGGTAGCCGCGGTCGTTGGCCTCGCGCACGGTGGTGTGGACGCAGACCTCGGTGGTGACGCCGCAGACGAGCAGCGTGGCGACGCTGCGCGCGGCCAGGATCTCGGCCAGGTCGGTGGCGTAGAACGCGCCCTTGCCCGGCTTGTCGACCACCGGCTCGCCGGGGGCGGGCGCGAGGTCGGCGACGATGTCGTGGCCGGGCTCGCCGCGGATCAGGATGCGCCCCATCGGCCCGGGCGCGCCGATGCGGGCGGACGGCGTGCCGCGGGCGATCTTGGCGGCGGGCGCGTCCGACAGGTCGGGGCGATGCCCTTCGCGGGTGTGGACCACGAGGAGGCCGGCCCGCCGCGCCGCCGCCAGCAGCGCCTGCGCCGGCGGCACGGCGGCGGCGAGCAGCGAGACGTCGTTGCCGAGGCTCTCGCCGAAGCCGCCGGGCTCCAGGAAATCGCGCTGCATGTCGATGATCACCAGCGCCGTCGTCGCCAGGTCGATCGCCAGCGGGCCCGGCTCGGCATCCACGGTCACCATCGGCGCGAATCTCCCGTCCTGCGGCCGGCTCGGCGGCGCACGACGCGACGATGTCGGGCGATGGCGCGGAATGCATCCGCAAATACTGCCCGACATTGCTCGAATGTTGTGCGCATGCTGCCGACGTCATGGGCGGTGGCGCGTTCGTCGGCGGACGACGCGCCGCCGGAGGTGGGAGCCCGGCCGCCGCGTCGCGCGTTTCAGGGTCGCCGCCGCCGCACCCGTCGGAGCGGGCGCCTGCGCTCGGCCGGCAAACCTGTTGCCGAATTATGACTCGGCCGCCGCCTCTCGCCCAGGTGGCACGCGCTGGCATATCGGTTGCTGCCTGCTCACCGGATTTTCGGCACGGAGAGGGCAGACATGATCGCTCGGGGACTCGTTGCAGCGGCCATGTCGCTCGGTCTGGTGGGATACGGCGCGGCGGCCGATCTCGACGCGAAGAAGGACAAGGCGCCCGTCGAGGCGCCGGCCAAGGAAGCGCCGTTCTTCCTCTTCGCCGACACGCAGTTCAGCTATCGCTACCAGTTCCCGACCGTGTCGCCGGGCGTCCAGATCCAGAAGGCCGACGGCTCGTTCGTCAGCCGCGAGGCGCCCAAGCAGATCTACAACATCTCGCATGCCGACGCCTGGGCCTACGGCACGAACTTCTTCTCGCTCGACATCCTCAAGTCGGGGTCGCAATTCCCGGCCGGCACCACGAACCCGCCCGGCAGCGTCGGCGCGCCGTTCTTCGCCGATTACGGCAACACCGAAGCCTACGGCCTCTATCGCGGCACCCTGAGCCTCAACGCGCTGACCAACTCCAAGGCGTTCACGCTGCCGGGCATCGTCAAGGACATCTCCCTCGCCTTCGGCTTCGACGCGAACTCGCAGAACGACGCGTTCGGCTCGAAGAAGCGCGACGTGGTCGGCGGCCTCAACTTCTCCTTCGACGTGCCGGCCGGGTTCCTGAACCTGTCGGTCCACGCCTACAAGGAATGGAACCGCAACGGATTCAACCTGCAGCCCGATCGCGACCAGAGCTTCGACGTGGTGCCGGAATTCGAGGTGGTCTACAATTTCCCCCTCGCCTTCACCAACCTGCCGCTGAGCCTGACCGGCTTCAACAACATCGTGCTGCCCAAGGGCCGCGGCGTGCAGAACGTGGCCGACTTCGCCTTCAACCCGAAGCGCGGTCTCGAATTCCTGTCGCGCACCAACCTGGTGCTCGACGTGGGCAAGCTGATCTACGACCAGCCCAACAAGGTCGACGCCTTCATCGGCTTCCAGTACTGGCTGAACAAGTTCGGCAACGTCGAGACGGCGACGTTCAAGGGCACGGAAGAGAAGAGCTTCCTCGCCGGCGTCGCGTTCCACATCTTCTGATCGCCGTTTGGATCGCTGATCGCACGACCGTGACGGGATGGGAGACGGCATGACGGGATCCGACGCCAGGCCCCGAGGGGGCGAAACGCTCCGGCGCCTGTGGATTCGCGATCCGCTGGCGATCCTCGCCGAGGGCGCCGGCGGCGGCATCGTGGTCGAGGGCAGCCGCATCGTCGAGCGCGTGGCGGCCGGCGCGCAGCCCGCCGCGCCGGTGGACGAGACCTTCGACGCGTCGCGCCACGTCGTCATCCCCGGGCTGATCAACACCCACCACCACTTCTTCCAGACGCTGACGCGGGCCCACCCGCTGGCGATCAACAAGCCGCTGTTCCCGTGGCTGAAGGCGCTCTACACGGTCTGGGACAAGATCACCCCCGACGCGTTCCGGCTCGCGACGCGGCTCGCCTACACCGAGCTGCTGCTCTCCGGCTGCACCACGGCGGGGGACCACCACTACCTCTACTCGAAGGGGCTCGAGGATTCCGTCGACGTGCAGGTCGACGAGGCGCGCAGCCTCGGCATCCGCGCCTTCGTCACCCGCGGCTCGATGAGCCTGTCAGAGAAGGACGGCGGCCTGCCGCCCGAATGCCTGACGCAGGACGACGACACCATCCTCGCCGACAGCGAGCGGGTGCTGAACCTGTTCCACGACGCGAAGCCCGGCGCGATGGTGCGGATCGGGCTGGCGCCGTGCTCGCCCTTCAACGTCACCAAGCGGCTGATGCGCGAGAGCGCGGCGCTCGCCGACCGCCACGACTGCCAGCTCCACACCCATCTCGGCGAGACGCTGGACGAGGACGCCTACTGCCTGGAGATGTTCGGCCAGCGGCCGGTCGACTACCTCGAGGAGGTCGGCTGGATGAGCCCGCGGGCCTGGCTCGCGCACGGCATCCACTTCAACGACGACGAGGTGCGGCGGCTCGGCAAGGCCGGCGTCGGCGTCTGCCACTGCCCAACCTCGAACATGACGCTGGCCTCGGGGCAGTGCCGCACCTGCGAGCTGGAGGCGGCGGGCGCGCCGGTTGGCCTCGGCGTCGACGGCTCGGCCTCGAACGACAGCTCCAACCTGATGGAGGGCGTGCGCCACGCCCTGATGATCAACCGCCTGACCTACGGCGCCGAAGCGGTGACGCATCTCGACGCCCTGCGCTGGGCCACCGAGGGCTCGGCCCGCTGCCTCGGGCGCGACGACATCGGCCGGATCGAGCCGGGCCGCGAGGCCGACCTCGCGCTGTTCACCCTCGACGCGCTGCGCTTCTCCGGCGCGCACGATCCGCTGGCCGCGCTCGTGCTGTGCGGCGCGCACCGCGCCGACCGGGTGATGGTCGCGGGCCGGTGGCGGGTGGTCGACGGAAACCCCGTCGGCATGGACACGCGGAAGCTGCGCGAGGACCACGGCCGGCTCGCCCTCAGCCTCCTCGGCGGCGCCTGATGGCGGCCGTGCCGTCGCCCGCCGCCGGCACCGCGCCGCTCTACGGGGCCTACGGCATCGTCAAGCGCTTCGGCGACTTCAAGGCCAACGACGGCGTCGACCTCGAGATCCGCGCCGGCGAGATCCACGCGCTGCTCGGCGAGAACGGCGCCGGCAAGTCGACCCTGATGAAGATCCTCTACGGGCTGCTGGAGCCGACGGAGGGCGTCGTTACCCACAAGGGCGACATCGTGCAGCTGCCCGACCCCGAGGCGGCGCGCGCCATCGGCATCGGGATGGTGTTTCAGCACTTCTCGCTCTGCGAGAACCTGACGGTGGCCGAGAACATCGCCCTCGTCATGCCGAAGACCCTCTCGGGCAGGGCGCTCGCCGAGCGGATCGCCGCGCTCGGGGCGGCCTACGGCCTGCACCTCGATCCCGCCCGGCCGGTCTGGTCGCTCTCGGCCGGGGAGCGCCAGCGCATCGAGATCGTGCGCTGCCTGCTTCAGGACCCGCGCCTCGTCATCCTCGACGAGCCGACCTCGGTGCTGACGCCGGGCGAGGCGGAGCAGCTGTTCTCGGTGCTGGAGCGGCTGCGCGACGAGGGCCGGGCGCTGCTCTACATCTCGCACCGGCTCGACGAGGTGCGGCGCCTGTGCACCCGCGCCACCATCCTGCGCCACGGGCGCGTCGTCGGCGCCTGCGATCCGCAGGGGGAGAGCGCCCGCTCGCTCGCGGCCCTGATGGTCGGGGCGCAGGTCGGCGCGGTGACCGGCCGCGCCGGCGCCGCGCTCGGCCCGCCGCGCCTCGTCCTCGATCGCCTGTCCCTGCCGGCGCCCGGCCTGCACGGCACCGCGCTCGCCGACATCCGCCTCACCGTCCGGGGCGGCGAGATCCTCGGCGTGGCCGGCGTCGCCGGCAACGGGCAGGCGGAGTTCTTCTCCGCGCTCTCCGGCGAGACCGCCGCGGCGCGGGCCGAGGCGGTCGTCGTCGACGGCGCGGCCGTCGGGCGGCTCGACATCAACGCGCGGCGCCGGCGCGGCGCGGCCTTCGTGCCCGAGGAGCGCAACGGCCACGCGGCCGCCCCGGGCATGAGCCTGTCCGAGAACGCGGTGCTCTCGCGCCACGCCACCGCGCCGCTCGCGCGCTTCGGCCTGCTCCGGCGCGGGGCGGCGCGCGCGCTCGCGGCCGCCGTGATCGCGGCCTTCGACGTGCGCAAGGCCGGCCCTGACCCCGCCGCCGGCACCCTGTCGGGCGGGAACCTGCAGAAGTTCGTCGTCGGGCGCGAGATCCAGGCGGAGCCCGGCGTTCTGGTGGTCAACCAGCCGACCTGGGGCGTCGACGCCTCGGCCGCCGCCCGCATCCGCCAGGCGCTGATCGATCTCGCCGCCCGCGGCGCCGCGCTGCTGGTGATCAGCCAGGACCTCGACGAGCTGTTCGAGATCGCGAGCCGGATCGCGGTGCTGCATGCCGGCACCCTCTCCGAGCCGGTCCCGGCGGGCGAGACGACCCGCGAGGCGGTGGGCTTGCTGATGGGCGGATCGCATGCGTGAAGCTGCGGCGTTCTTCCCTCCCCCTGAAGCGGGGGAGGGTACCCTGCGCAGCAGGGGGGGAGAGGGGAGCGCCGCGTCCGGCACCGTCGCTCCCCTCTCCCGACCCTCGCTGACGCGAGGCCCGCCCTCCCCCGCAGAGGGGGGAGGGAGGAGCCGCCCGCGATTCTTTCCGACTGTTCAGAGCCTCCCATGCGCCTCGATCTGAGCCCGCGCGCCCGGCGCTCGGCCGTGCTCTCGGCGCTGTCGCCGGTCATCGCCTTCGCCGGCGCCGTGCTCGTCGGCGGGATCGCGGTGGCACTGCTCGGCGTCGCGCCGGGGGCCGCGTTCACGACCTACTTCGTCACCCCGCTGAGCGAGGTGTGGTCGCTGCAGGAGGTGGCGCTGAAGGCGGCGCCGCTGGCGCTGGTCGCCACGGGGCTGGCCTTCTGCTTCCGTGCGAGCCTGTGGAACATCGGCGCCGAGGGCCAGTTCGTGGTCGGCGGCCTGGCCGGCGGCTGGATCGGCGTCGCGACGCAAGGGGCGGAGGGCTTCACGGCCTGGATCCTGCCGACGATGCTGGCCGCCGGCACGCTGGCGGGCCTCGCCTACGCGATGATCCCGGCGCTCCTGAAGGTCCGCCTCGGCGTGTCGGAGATCCTGACCAGCCTGATGCTGGTCTACGTCGCGGAGCTGCTGCTCGACTACATGGCCCGCGGGCCGTTGCGCGATCCGGCGGGCTTCAACTTCCCGCAGAGCGTGCCGTTCGATCCGGCGGCGCGGCTGCCCTACCTGATGGAGGGCGACACGCTGCATGCCGGCGTGCTGATCGCGCTCGCTGCCGTGATCGTCGCGACGCTCGTCCTCGCCCGGACGCTGTTCGGCTTCGAGGTCCGCGTCGTCGGCGCCGCGCCGCGCGCGGCGCGGTTCGCGGGCTTCAGCGACGCGCGCCTGACGCTCGCCGTCTTCGCGATCTCGGGGGCGGCGGCCGGGCTCGCCGGCATCTGCGAGGTGGCCGGCAAGATCGGCCAGCTGCAGCCGACGATCTCGCCGGGCTACGGCTTCACCGCGATCATCGTCGCTTTCCTCGGGCGGCTGTCCCCCCCGGGAATCCTGGTCGCCGCCGGGGTGATCGCGCTGACCACGATCGGCGGCGAGTCGGCCCAGATCGACCTGAAGCTGCCGCTCGACCTCACCCGCGCGTTCCAGGGGCTGCTGCTCGCCTTCGTGCTCGGGGCGGACGTGCTCGCCCGCTACCGCGTCCGGCTCGTGCCGGGCGGCCCCCGGCGGACCGCGTGAGGCGCCGGGCATGGTGAGAAGGCGGCCATGACCCTCGACATCGTCCAGATGGTGCTCGTCACCGTGCTGACCGCGGCCACGCCCCTGATCCTGGCCGCGATCGGCGAGCTGGTGGCGGAGCGCTCCGGGGTGCTCAACCTCGGCACCGAGGGAATGATGGTGCTCGGCGCCGCCGCCGGCTTCGCGGTCGCCACCGAGACGGGCTCGACGCTCGCCGGCGCGCTCGGCGGCGCCGGCGCCGGGCTCGCGCTGTCGGGGCTGTTCGCGATCCTCACGGTCGGGCTCGCCGCCAACCAGGTCGCCTCGGGCCTCGCCCTGACGATCCTCGGCCTCGGGCTCTCGGGCCTCGTCGGCACCGGCTACGTCGGGATGAAGCGCGATCCGGCGCCCCACCTCCACCTGGCGGGGTTGAGCGACCTGCCGGTCGTCGGCGACCTGCTCTTCGGGCAGGACGCCTTCGTCTACGTCGCGGTCGCCCTGGTGCTCGGGGTGTGGTGGTTCCTCGGCCGGAGCCGCGCCGGGCTGGTCCTGCGCGCCATCGGCGACGACCACACCGCGACGCACGCGCTCGGCCTGCCGGTGCGCAAGGTCCGCGTCCTCGCGGTCCTGTTCGGGGGCGCCTGCGCCGGGCTCGCCGGCGCCTACCTGTCGCTCGCCTACACCCCGTTCTGGTCGCCGGGGATGACCGCCGGGCGCGGCTGGATCGCCCTGGCGCTGGTGGTGTTCGCCTCGTGGCGCCCGCTGCGGGTGGCCGCCGGGGCGCTGCTGTTCGGCGGCGCGACGGTGCTCCAGCTCCACGCCCAGGCCGCGGGCCTCGGCCTGCCGGGGCAGGCGCTGTCGGCGCTGCCCTACGTTGCGACGATCCTGGCCCTGGTCTTGCTGTCCCTCGGGCGGCGCCAGGGCGGCTCGCTGGCGCCCGCCGCCCTGGGCCGCGAATTCACGCCCCACCGCTAGAAGGCGGGGGCCATGTTGGGGGTATCGACCTTGGGGACATCGACGACCATGCGGACGATCACCGGCGCCATCCTGGCGGCTCTTCTGCTCGCACCCGCCGCGCGGGCCGACGACAAGCTCAAGGTCGGCTTCGTCTATGTCGGCCCGGTGGCCGATTACGGCTATTCCTACCAGCACGACCTCAGCCGCAAGGCGCTCGAGGCGGCGATGCCCGGCAAGGTCGAGACCACGTTTCTCGAGAGCGTGCCCGAGGCCGACAGCGAGCGCTCGATCGAGAAGCTGGCGCGCTCGGGCGCCAAGCTGATCTTCACCACCTCGTTCGGCTTCATGGAGCCGACCCTGAAGGTCGCCAAGAAATTCCCCACCGTGAAGTTCGAGCACGCCACGGGATACAAGCGCAGCGCCAACGTCTCGACCTACTCGGCCCGCTTCTACGAGGGCCGCTACGTCTGCGGAAAGATCGCCGGCACGCTCTCGAAGTCCGGCACGGTCGGCTACATCGCCTCGTTCCCGATCCCCGAGGTGGTGAGCGGCATCAACGCCTTCATGCTGGGCGCGCAGTCGGTGAACCCCAACGTCAAGCTCAAGATCGTCTGGGTGAACACCTGGTTCGACCCGGGCAAGGAGGCGGAGGCCGCCAAGGCCCTGCTCGCGCAGGGCGCCGACATCCTGACCCAGCACACCGATTCCGCGGCCCCGCTGCAGGAGGCCGAGAAGGCCGGCAAGCTCGCCTTCGGCCAGTCCTCGGACCAGTTCCGCTTCGCCCCGAAGGCGCAGCTGACCTCGATCACCGACGACTGGGACGGCTACGTGATCGGCGAGGCCAAGGCGGTGCTCGACGGCTCGTGGAAGAGCCACGACACCTGGGGCGGCATCAAGGACGGCATGGTCGTGCTCGCGCCCTTCACCAACATGCCGGACAACGTGAAGGCGATGGCCGAGGAGACCAAGGCCGGCATCGCGTCGGGCAAGGTCCACCCCTTCGCCGGCCCGGTGACGAAGCAGGACGGCACGGTCGCAGTGAAGGCGGGCGATGACGCGCCCGACCCGATGATCCTCGGCATGAACTGGTACGTGAAGGGCATCGACGACAAGCTGCCGCAGTAGCGGGCCGCCGTCTCCGGCGCGCGAGCGGGGGGCCGCCCGCGCGTCCGGTTCAGTAGCGGGGCCGCGGCGGCACGTCGTCCCGGCGCGGCGGCGCCTCCGTCGTGACGCCGCCCGCCGGCGGCGGAACCGCCACCGCGTCGCCGTCGCGGACGGCGTTCATCTCGTTCTGCGGGCCGGCGCGGCCTTCGGTGCCGCCGGGCGCCGTCGCGGGGTCGAGCCCCGCAGGGGCGCCCGTCGACTGGGCGAAGGCGGAGCCGCCGAGGCCGAGGCCGGCGGCGAGGGTCAGGGCCGTGAGGGTGGCGAGGCGCATCGATGGGATCTCCGTGATCACGTGAGGGGCGCGGGCGGCTCAGCGCCGGTGGCGGCGGTGGTGGCGCATCCGGCGCCGGCCGTAGGCGTCGCCGCTGCGGATCGCCTCCATCCGGTTGCGCGCCCCGGCCTTGCCGACCGTGCCGCCCGGGGCGGTCGCGGCGACGCGCCCGGCGGGGGCGCCGACGGACTGGGCCGAGGCCGCGCCGGCCAAGCCGCAGCCGAGGCAGAGCGAGAAGATCAGGACTTGGGCGGAACGCAGCATGGCGGCTCCTCGTGGGATCTGCGCCGACAACGCGCGAACCCCGCCGCGGTGCGCCCCAGGAAGACGATTTTCCGCGGTGCGGCTCAACTTCCGCGATAGGTCTGGAAGCTCCACGGCGTCGCCACCAGCGGCACGTGGTAGTGCCCCTCCGGCTCCGCGACGCCGAAGCGCAGCGGCACGACGTCGAGGAAGGGCGGCTCGGCGAGCGAAAGCCCGAGCCGGCGGTAATGGTCGCCGAGGGCGAAGCGCAGCTCGTAGACCGCGATCGGCACCGGCCGGCCGCCGACGAGCGGCGCGTCGGTGCGCCCGTCGGCATTGGTCACGGCCCGCGCCACCAGGGCCGTCTCGGTCTCCGAGACGATCTCGTGGAGGCTCACCGCGACGCCGGCCGCCGGGCGCCCGCTCACCGTATCGAGCACGTGCGTCGAGATCCGCCCCGTCGTCCTGAGCGGCCCCTCGCCGGAGACCAGCGCGTTCAGGCGGATCGCGGCGATGCGGAGGACCTCGGCCTCGGCGGTCCGCCGCTCGGTCGCGGCGTCGGAGTCGAGACGCGCCGCGAAGGCGGCGAGCAGCGCGGCGCGCCCGTGCCGCTTGACGCAGAGGATGAAGGGCAGGCCGAATTTCGCGCGGTAGGCCGCGTTGAGCGCTTCGAAGCGCGCGTATTCCGCGTCCGACATCCGGTCGAGCCCGGCCGCCGCCTGCTCGGCGATCGAATCGGGGGCGATGGCGCCGTCGCGCGCCGCGCGGCCCGCCAGCTCGGGATGGCCCGCCAGCAGCGCGAGGCGCGCCGTGTCGGGCGCCGTCTCCACCGCGGCGCGCATCGCGCCGTACAGCGCCTCGACGGTGGCGAAGGGCCGTGCGGCGGCCGCCCGCTGCGCCACCCAGGGCGCGTGCTCGAACACCGCGCCGAGGGCGGCGACGAAGTCGGCCTCCGCCATCGCGTTCAGGTCGGCCAGGGGAATCGTCATCGGGCCTCGCGCGTCGGGTCTCGCGGCCGAGGGTAGCAGGCAACGGGCCAAGCGGCGCGTCCGTCGGGCGGGTCGGCCGCGCGATCGCCCGCCCCTGCGGGGCCTGCGCTGGCACATGCCTTGCGCGAGGATCTGTCCTCGGCAGCCGGACCGATCCGGCGGCCTGCTGGAGCGTTCGCCGATGTCGAGCACGGCCCACCCGGATGTCCTGCCCGAGAGCGGTCCGGTGCCGCTCGGGCCCGCCACCGCGCCGGTCGCCCGGGTCGGCGCCCTCGCGCTCGGGCTCCTCGGCCTCCAGCACGTGCTGGTGATGTATGCCGGCGCCGTCGCCGTGCCGCTGATCGTCGGGCGCGCCCTGAAGCTGGCGCCGGAGCAGGTGGCGATGCTGGTGAGCGCCGACCTGTTCGCCGGCGGCCTCGCCACCCTGGTGCAGAGCTGGGGCCTGCCCGGCATCGGCATCCGCATGCCGGTGATGATGGGCGTGACCTTCGCCGCCGTCACGCCGATGATCGCCATGGGCGCGAGCCCGGAGATCGGGCTCACCGGCATCTACGGCGCGGTGATCGCCGCCGGGCTGTTCGCGTTCCTGGTGGCACCGCTCGTCGGGCGGCTGCTGCCGCTGTTCCCGCCGGTGGTCACCGGCACGATCATTCTCGTCATCGGCATCTCGCTGATGCGCGTCGGCGTGAATTGGGCGGCCGGCGGGGTCGGCAACCCGAACTACGGCGCGCCGGTCTTCCTCGGGATCGCCGCCTTCGTGCTCTGCGTGATCCTGGCGATCACCCGCTACGGCACCGGCTTCGTCGCCTCCGCCTCGGTGCTGATCGGGATCGTCGTCGGCACGCTCGTGGCCGGCGTCTTCGGGCTGGTCGACTTCTCGCACGTGGCCGCCGCCGGGTGGTTCGACGTGGTGCGCCCCTTCGCCTTCGGGCTGCCGACCTTCGACCCGGTCTCGGTGGTGACGCTGTGCATCGTGATGATCGTGGTGATGATCGAGTCGACCGGCATGTTCCTGGCGCTCGCCGAGATCTGCGCCGACCCGGTCGACGAGAGGCGCCTGACCAAGGGCCTGCGCGGCGACGGGCTCGGCACGATCATCGGCGGCGTGTTCAACACGTTTCCCTACACCTCGTTCTCGCAGAACATCGGCCTCGTCGGCGTCACCGGCGTGCGCACCCGCTACGTCGCCGTGGTCGGCGGCGTGATCATGCTCGGGCTCGGGTTGATCCCGAAGCTCGCCGCCCTGGTCGAGGCGGTGCCGCAATGCGTGCTCGGCGGCGCCGGCCTCGTGATGTTCGGCATGGTCGGCGCCACCGGGGCGCGCATCCTCGGGGCGGTCGACTTCGCCCGCAACCGCAACAACCTGTTCATCGTCGCGGTCTCGGTCGGCTTCGGGATGATCCCGCTCGTCGCGCCGAACTTCTTCAAGCAGATGCCGCACGCGCTGCATCCGCTGCTCGAATCCGGCATCCTGCTCTGCGCGATCGCCGCGGTGGTCCTCAACCTGTTCTTCAACGGCCTCGGCAGCACGGCCGACGCCCGCGACGCGGCCCTGCGCCAGGCCGCGGCCTCCGAGCACTGACGCCCGTCGCGGGATCGCGCCCGTCCGCGCGATCCGGCGAAGACGCTCCGACGAACCTCCACCCGAACCGGAGACCTCCATGCCGCTCATCGCCTCGACCTACGGCAAGGGCCGTGTCCGGGTCATGCGGTTGACCCGCGAGGGCGACCACCACACCCCGCGCGAGCTCACCCTCACCGTGCTGATGAAGGGCGCCTTCGACGCCGCCTGGACCGCGGGCGACAACCGCGCCTGCGTCGCCACCGACAGCGTCAAGAACATCGTCAACGTCACCGCGGCCAAGAACCTGTCCCTCGACAAGGAAGCCTTCGTCGAGGCGGTCGCGGCGGTGTTCCTCGACACCTATCCCCAGATCGAGGAGGTCACGATCGAGGGGCTGGAGACGCGCTGGCTCCGCTACGCCGTCGCGGGCGAGCCGCACGGCCACACCTTCACGCTGGACGCCAACGGCACCGGCTTCGTCCGGCTCGTCGCGAGCCGGGGCGCGCGCGCGCTGCAATCGGGCCTGCGCAACTTCACCTTCATGAAGACCACGCAATCGGGCTGGTCTGACTTCGTCGACGACGGCTACCGCACCCTGCCCGACACCACCGACCGTATCGCCGCCACCGCCATGGACGCGACCTGGACTTGGACGCGGCCGCCGGCCGATTACGCCGCCGCCAACGCCGACATCCTCACCCACCTGCTCACCGTGTTCGGCACCACCTACAGCCTTGGCGTGCAGGACAGCATGTACCGGATGGGCGAGACGGTGCTGGCCGCGATTCCCGAGGTCGGCGAGATCGGGTTCGCCATGCCGAACAAGCACTACATCCCGATCAACCTGGCGCCGTTCGGGCTTGCGAACGCCAACACCGTGTTCCTGCCGACCGACGAGCCGCACGGGCAGATCGTGGCGACCATCGGCCGGGGCTAGCCCGGCACCCGCAGCGACGGGCCGGGTGCCGAACCGCACGCTCCGCGAAAGAAGCGTGCCACATGCCGAATAACAGGGCAGCGGCGACCGATTGCTCTGTTAAGTATTTGATTAAATGCGCCTTTTAATCTTAGAGTTCGGCCGGGCCGGCCCGTTCGATCCGCCCGCGGCGGGTATTCCCGAGAAATCAGGCTAAAACTTCAGCATTCACGGCCCTTTCCAAAGGCAGGTCTGGTGAAAATCTAGGTCCGAGAGCGTCGGCGACCACGGGGTCGCCGACCGATCGAACCTCGGATGTCTTCCATGACCGCACGCCTGATCCTCGCCGCCTCCCTCGGGCTCGCCCTGTCCACCACCGCCTTCGCCCAGAGCTACAACGCGCCCGCCGGCATCCCGCCCGCGCTCGCGCCCGGCGGCCTCGAAGGCCGCGCCGCCATCCCGAACGCCCTCGACGCCGCGGGCCGCACCCCGCGTGGCGACGCGCGGAGCGTCTACGGGGTCGACGACGGCCTCGTCACCGGTTCCCTGCGCGACGGCCGCGACGCGCGGGCCTATCGCAGCCGCTGAGGTCGGTCCGAACGCCGCCACGAGCTTTGCCGAAAAGATTCGCAGTGGCAGGACTGTTTTTAGGCGCCTGATCCAAGTCGATCAGGCGTCGCGCTGAGCCGCGACGACGCCGACGATGCCGAAAATCTCGGCTTCGCCGGTGTTGCGGCCAAGCCTAGACTTCGCCCCGCATTCGGGACGGAGCAGACGGCTTTGGCAGATCATTCGCTTTCGCGCAGGCACCTCCTCGGGGGCGCCGCCGCGCTCGCGCTGACGCCCCTCTCGCGGGCGCGCGCCGCCGGCACGCTCACCGCCGGCTTCATCTATGTCGGGCCGAAGGACGATTACGGCTACAACCAGGCCCACGCCCTCGCCGCCAAGGCTTTGAAGGGCATGCCCGGCCTGGAGGTCACGGAAGAGGAGCGCGTCCCCGAGACCAACGCGGTCGAGAAGACCATGGAGAGCATGATCAACCTTGACGGGGCGACGCTGCTGCTCCCGACCTCGTTCGGCTACTACAGCCCCTACATGGTCGCCGAGGCCAAGAAGAACCCCAAGATCCAGTTCCGGCACTGCGGCGGCCTGTGGACCGACAAGGACCCGAAGAACGCCGGCTCCTATTTCGGCTACATCGCGCAGGGGCAGTACCTCAACGGCATCGCCGCCGGGCACGCCACCAAGTCGAAGAAGCTCGGCTTCGTCGCCGCCAAGCCGATCCCGCAGGTCCTCAACAACATTAACGCCTTCCTGCTCGGCGCGCAGAGCGTCGACCCGTCGATCACCTGCCAGGTGATCTTCACCGGCGAGTGGTCGCTCGCGGTCAAGGAGGCCGAGGCGACCAACGCGCTGATCGACGGCGGCGCCGACGTCGTCACCTGCCACGTCGACAGCCCGAAGGTGACGGTGGAGACCGCCGCCCGCCGGGGCGCCTTCGTCTGCGGCTACCACGTCGACCAGTCGCCGCTGGCGCCGCAGAAGTACCTCACCGGGGCGGAGTGGAACTGGCTGCCGATCTACAAGGGCTTCGTCGAGGCGATGCAGGCCGGCAAGGTGCCGGAGAACTTCGTCCGCGGCGGCCTCGCCGACGGCTACGTCAAGATGAGCCCCTACGGCCCGGGCGTCAGCGACGCGGCGCGCAAGAACGCGGACGCGGTCAAGGCCGAGATGATGAAGGGCGGCTACCAGATCATCAAGGGACCGCTCAAGGACAATGCGGGCAAGGAGATCCTCGCCGCCGGAAAGGGCTACCCCGAGAAGGCGGCCGAGCTGGAAAGCACGAACTACCTGGTCGCGGGCGTGAAGGGCTCGGTCTGAGGCACGGTTCGACGCTCTCCCTCCCCCGCAGAGGGGGAGGGAAGGGGCGGCGAAGGCTTGCACCGGCCCGGTTGCGGGGCTGGCACGCTTCCTGCCGCACGCGTCGCAGGATGGTGGAACCGGTTCGGAGGTGCGGGATGGTCGCGGACGCCGCTGTGGCACCGGTCGAGACGGCGGATCCGCCGGCGCGCGGCCTTCAGGCCCGGGCCTGGCTGGCGCGGCGCTCGGAGGCGTTCCTGATCCCGGTCGGCGCGGCGCTCGCGGGCTTCGTCCTGTTCGGGCTGTTCCTGGCGGCTTTGGGCAAGTCGCCGCTCCAGTTCGTCGACATCGTCTATCGCGGCGGCTTCGGCTCGTCCTTCGCGCTCGGCAACAGCCTGCAACGCGCCGCGCCCCTGCTGTTCGCCGCGCTCTGCGTCGCGTTGCCCGCCCGCCTCGGCCTCGTGGTGATCGGCGGGGAGGGGGCGATCGTGCTGGGCGGCCTCAGCGCCGCCGCCGCGGCCCAGCCGCTGGCCGCCCTTCCGCCCGGTCTCGCGATCCCCTTGATGGCGCTCGCCGCGGCGCTGGTCGGCGCGGTCTGGATCGGCGCCGTCGGGTTTCTGCAGGCCTATCGCGGCGTCAACGCCACGATCTCGAGCCTGCTGCTGTCCTACATCGCCATCGCGCTCTCCAACCACCTGATCGAGGGCTGGCTGCGCGATCCGGCGAGCCTCAACAAGCCCTCGACGCTGCCCGTCGGCGACGCCTTCATGCTCGCGCCGATGCCGGGGATCGGGGTGCATTGGGGCCTCGGCGTCGGCGTCCTATCCTGCCTCGTCGCCTACGTGCTGATGGACCGCACGACGCTGGGCTTCGCCGCGCGGATCGCCGGCGGCAACGTGCGCGCGGCGCAGATCCAGGGTCTGCCGGTCGGGCGGCTGATCGTCGGCTTCACCGCCCTCGGCGGCGCCTTCGCGGCGCTCGCCGGGTTCTTCGAGGTGGTCGCGGTTCAGGGCACCGCCAACGGCACGCTGGCCGCCGGCTACGGCTACACCGGCATCCTCGTCGCCTTCCTCGCCCGCCAGAACCCGATCGCGATCATGCCGGTCGCGTTCCTGCTCGGCGGGATCGAGGCGTCGAGCGGGCTGATCCAGCGCCGGATGCAGCTGCCCGACGCCACCGTGCTGGTGCTGGAGGGGCTGCTGTTCCTCGTGGTGCTCGCCAGCGAGACGCTCTACGGGCGCCTGCACCTGTTCAGCCCGCACCTGTGGGCCACCAAGCGCGCCGCCGCCGCGCTGCCGGCGGGAGCGCCCGCATGAGCGCCCTCATGAGCGCGGCGGAGGGCGGGCGATGAGCGGCGATCTCGGGCTCTGGAGCGTCCTGATCGCGGTGGTCGGCGGCGCGATCCGCGTCTCGACGCCGTTCCTGTTCGTCAGCCTCGGCGAGACCATCACCGAGCGCTCGGGGCGGATCAACCTCGGCCTCGAGGGCACCCTCGTGTTCGGTGCGATGTCGGCCTACGCCACCGCGGTGCTCACCGGCTCGCCCTGGGCCGGCGTCGCGGTGGCGGGGCTCGCCGGCGGTGCCTTCGGGCTTCTGCACGGGTTCGTCTGCCGCCTGCCGCGGGTCAACGACGTGGCGGTCGGCATCGCCCTGATGCTGTTCGGCACCGGGCTGGCCTTCTTCTTCGGCAAGGCCTTCATCCAGCCCTCGGCGCCGCCGCTTCCGGCGATCCCGTTCGGGTTCTGGTCGGACGTGCCGCAGATCCAGGCGGCGCTGCGCGTCAATGTGCTGTTCCTCGTCGGCGCCGCGCTCGCGGTGTTCCTGTGGTGGGCGTTCCGCAACACCAAGGCCGGGCTGATCGTGCGCGTCGTCGGCGACAGCGCCGACGCGGCGCGTGCCATGGGCTACGACGTCGACCGCGTGAGGCTCTTCGCGACCGCCGCCGGCGGCGTGCTCGCCGGGATCGGCGGCGCCTACCTGTCGCTGTACTATCCGGGCTCGTGGAACGAGGGGATCTCCTCGGGCCAGGGGCTGATGGCGGTGGCGCTGGTGATCTTCGCCCGCTGGAACCCGCTCGCGTGCTTCGCCGCCGCCCTGCTGTTCGGCGGCGCCGGGGCGCTCGGGCCGGCGCTGCAATCGGTCGGCGTCACGCAGGGCTACTACCTGTACTACGCCGCACCCTACGTGCTCACCCTGGCCCTGCTGATCGCCACCTCGTCGCCCGACCGGGCGCTGGCCGGCGCGCCGGGCGAGCTCTCCCTCTCGAAATAAGGTTTCGCATGAACGGTCTCGGTGGGCTGAACAAATCCCCGAACGGCGTCGTCGTCGGCCTCGTGCAGCTGAAGCTGCCGAAGGTCGAGACGCCGGCCGACCTGGGCGCGCAGGCCGATCGGATCGTCGCGATGGTCGCCAAGGCGCGGGCCAACATGGCGAGCATGGATCTCGTGGTGTTTCCCGAATACGCGCTCCACGGCCTGTCGATGGACACCCGGCCGGAGCTGATGTGCCGGATGGACGGGCCGGAGGTCGCCGCCTTCCGCAAGGCCTGCGTCGACAACCGGATCTGGGGCTGCTTCTCCATCATGGAGCTCAACCCGCACGGCGCGCCCTACAACACCGGCCTGATCATCGACGATGCCGGCGACGTGAAGCTGTACTATCGCAAGATGCACCCCTGGGTGCCGGTGGAGCCGTGGGAGCCCGGCGACCTCGGCATCCCGGTGATCGACGGGCCGAAGGGCGCCAAGCTCGCCCTGATCATCTGCCACGACGGGATGTTCCCGGAGATGGCGCGCGAATGCGCCTACAAGGGCGCCGAGATCATGATCCGCACGGCCGGCTACACCGCGCCGATCCGCGAATCCTGGCGCTTCACCAACCAGTCGAACGCCTTCTGCAACCTGATGGTCACCGCCAACGTCTGCCTGTGCGGCTCGGACGGCACCTTCGACTCGATGGGCGAGGGCATGGTCTGCAACTTCGACGGGGCGATCCTCGCCCACGGCACCACCGGCCGCGTCGACGAGATCATCACCGCCGAGGTCCGGCCCGACCTCGTGCGCGAGGCGCGGATCCACTGGGGCGTCGAGAACAACATCTACCAGCTCGGCCACCGCGGCTACACGGCGGTGAAGGGCGGCGCGCAGGACTGCCCCTACACCTACATGCACGACCTCGCCGCCGGCCGGTACAGGCTGCCGTGGGAGGATCAGGTGAAGGTCGTGGACGGCACGTCCTGCGGCTTCGTCGCGCCGACCCGCTCCTACGGCGCCGGCCAGGCGCCGGCCGCGCGCGAGGCGGCGGAGTGAGGGCCTCAGCCCTTCCTCAGCGCCGCCAGCAACTCGCGGCGCAGGATCGCGTTGATGCGGGTCTGGTAGCCGCGCCCGGGCGCCCGCAGCCAGGCCAGCACGTCGGCATCGATCCGCACCGTCGTCGAGGTCTTGACCGGGCGGTAGAACGGGTTGCGCACGGCGTTCTGCCAGAACGCCTCCGTCAGGGTCGGGATGTCGCTGTGGTCGATCTCCGCGTCCGGCTTCGCCGCAAGGGCCTCCCGCTCCGCCGTCTGCGCCTCGCTCAGCGTCGGCGGATTGGCGAGGTCGATCTCGTAGCTAACCAGCTTCGTGTTCATAGCGTCGCCTTTCCGAACGATCGGCCTTGCGGGCGGAGATGATGCGGATGACCTCGATCTCCCCGCCAGCCTCGGTCGTCTCGCGAATCGTATCAGCTAGGAAATCCGTCGGCGATTTGGCCGCCAGGCATTCTCCCTCCCCCCTCTGCGGGGGAGGGTACCCTGCGGAGCAGGGGGGGAGAGGGGAGCGCCGTAGCCGGAGAGGTCGCTCTCCTCTCCCGACACTCGCTGGCGCGAGGCCCACCCTCACCCGCAGAGGGGGGCGGGAAGAGCGCGTGCGGCGTAGGGCAATACTCGTCCCGCGCGCGTTCGCGGCATTCCGTAACGAGCGCACGTCACGACGACCTCCGTCAGCTGACATTCGTTCGTCAAGCCGTCAGGGCGAGGCCGCAGTAGTACGACGACCTCGCCCGC